>NZ_CP114910.1:1562769-1875322 GCF_027497395.1 Solwaraspora sp. WMMA2080
CCACTGGTCGACTGGTACGGCACCATCAAGGGTGCGCTGCACGCTCCCGGCCATCCGCTGCTTCTGACGTGCTACGACTCGGCGGCGGTCGGTGTCGACGACGAGCCGCTGACCGAGCCGCTGGACTGCGACACCCCGCACCAGGCCGAGTTCGCCGGCACGTACGTGGAGGACAAACTGGGGTACGACGAGGTGGAGTTGAACGACGATCGGGTTCACACCCGGTGCCGCAAGGTGGTGGCCGACTACGCGAAGGTGCCGAACAACGGCGACCTGCAGTACCGGGTGGGCACCATCTACACCTACTCCGACGTCCTGGACTGGGCGGAGGGCGACAGGGCGATCCGCTGCTTCGCCTGGCGGGCCGACCCGCTGTTGACCGGCTCGGTGCGCGCCGGCGGCACCAGCGCCCTGCCCATCCAGTACCAGTGAATCGGCAAATTCTCATGATCTTGCAGCCGCTACGGACCAGGATGGTCGCGCTGCTGGCCGCCGCGTCGCTGGCCGTTACGGCCGGCTGTGCGGCACCGCCGCCGGGGACCGACGGCACCCTCACCGACGGTTGGGCCGGGTTCGACGAGCCGACCACCTTCGTCCCGCAGGCCGGCACCTGCCACCGCGCCGAGGCTGCCTCGGGCAGCGGCAGGTACTACCGTCCGGTCGACTGCGACGAACTGCACCTGGTCGAGACAGTCCACGTCGGCACCTTCACCGGTGCCGACGCGCAACGGACGACCGCCCCGGTGGGCAATGTCCCGGCCCGCGAGACGGCCCGCGTCGAGTGCGATGCCCGGGCCGCCGAGTTCCTCGGCGACATCTGGCAGCACGGCCTGCTCGACATGACCGTGCTGGTGCCGCCGCAGGCGGCCTGGAGCGCCGGGGCCCGCTGGTTCCGCTGCGACCTCACCGAGATCAGCAGTGTGTTCCGGGACAAGGTGCTGCCCCGGACCGGAAGTCTGCGCGGCACGCTGGCCGACGGTGGCGCGCTGCGGCTGGGCTGCCACGACGTGCGGTGGGGCGACGACCACCTCGAAGCGCTGGAGCCGGTCGACTGCGCCCGGCCGCACCACGGCGAGTTCGTCGGCGTCTTCGACGGCGGCACCCTGCCCGGCAGCTGGCCCGGGGACGAGGCGATTCAGGAGCGCTGCCTGCTGATGATCGCCGACTACGCGGACCTGCCGGTCGACGAGGACCTGCCCTACCGGGTGGCCACGTTCTGGTTCCGGACGGGGAACCCTTCGGTGTGGGCAGGCGACCTGCGGGTCCGCTGCTTCCTGTACGTACCCGACTTCACCACCCCGCTGGTCCGCTCCGCCAAGGGCGGCGGGCCCGACCTGTTCCCGGTCTGGTAGCCGCTCACGATCCCTGGCGCGCCCGACCCCCGACCAGGCATAGTGCTATTCTGCTAGCGGCCTAGCAGAATAGGAGTCGGCGTGATCGAGTTCAGGCTGGACCGCCGGTCCGGCGTCACCCCGTACCTGCAGTTGGTGCAGCAGGTACGCCAGGCGGTGCGGCTCGGCTGGCTGCAGGAGGGCGACCGGCTGCCGACCGCCCGGGAGGTCGTCGCCGCACTCGGGATCAACCAGAACACGGTGCACAAGGCGTACCGCGAACTGGAACGCGACGGCGTGGTGCAGTCCCGGCCCGGCGTCGGCACCTTCATACTGGCGTCGCTGTCGGCCCGCCGCGCGGCCTGGGACCCGGCGATCCGCACCCAGCTCGCGGCCTGGGTCGCCACCGCCCGCGCCGCGGGCCTGGACGACGACGACCTGCGCGCCATCCTCGCGGCCGAACTGGCCGAGAACGCCTCGCCCCGAGCGGCGGACAACCGGCCGGAGCGGACCGGATGACCACGTTGCAGACCACCGGCCTGGGCAAACGGTACGGCCGCAGCTGGGCGCTGCGCGACTGCACGCTCGCCGTACCGGCCGGCACGGTCACCGCGCTCGTCGGCCCGAACGGTGCCGGCAAGACCACCCTGCTGCACCTGGCGGTCGGCCTGCTCACCCCCAGCGCCGGGCAGGTCCGGGTCGGCGGGCGGCCACTCACCGGGCACGGCCACGACCTGGCCCGGGTCGCGTTCGTCGCCCAGGACAAACCCCTGTTCGCCGGGTTCACCGTCGCGGAGATGCTCCACTTCGGCCAGGCCGCCAACCCGGCCTTCGACACCGGCGGGGCGCTGGCCCGGCTCGACGACTACGGCATCCCGCTGCGGCAACGGATCCGTACCCTCTCCGGTGGGCAGCGCACCCTGGTCGCGTTGACCCTCGCCCTGGGCAAACGCGCCGAACTGCTGCTGCTCGACGAGCCGCTCGCCGACCTGGACCCGTTGGCCCGTACCGAGGTGATGGGTGCGCTGATGGCCGCCGTCGCCGACACCGGCGCCACCGTGGTGCTCTCCTCGCACATCCTGGCCGACCTGGTCGACACCTGCGACTACCTGCTGCTGCTCAACCGTGGCCGGCTGCAGGTGGCCGGCGGATTCGACGAGCTGACCGAGGCGCACCGGGTGCTGACCGGGCCGGCCGAGCTGGCGCAGCGGCTGCGGGCGGCGGACCATCCGCCCGTACACCTGAGCGTCACGGCCCGGCAGACCACCGCGCTGGTCCGGCAGGCGTCGACAGTGGTACGCGGAGAGCCGGCGACGGTACGCGGGCAGCCGGCCAGCCACGACGACGGGCAGGTGCCCGGCCTGGAGGAGCTGGTGCTGGCGTACCTGCGCAACCCGGACGCCGTCTGCCTGCCCGCGCCCACCCTCGTCGCGGCCGGTCAACCGGCGGGGAAGGACGTCCGATGATCTGGCTCGCCTGGCGTCAGCAGCGGTTCCCGTTCATCGCCGCTGCGATCCTGATCTGCCTTTACGGCGGGTTGACGGCGGCCGCCCACGTCGACGCCGAGTTCGTCACCATCACCCAGCTGTTCGCCGGCTACCTGACCATCGGGGTCTGCATGTTCTGGGGCGTGCCGCTGGTGGCCCGCGACCTGGAGCAGGGCACCCACCGGCTGGCCTGGACGCGGAGCCGGCCGCGCGGCCACTGGCTGGCGGCTCGGCTGGCGGTCGCGGCGGCCGGGTCGCTGACCGCCGCCGCCGTGGTGACCGCCGCCGTCACCTGGGGGTTGCCGACGACCGACGGCGACCCGATGCGCTGGTTCGCCTACGAGTCGCACGATCTGATCCCGCTCGCCCGGGTGCTGTTCGCGCTCGCCCTCGGCGCGGCGCTGGGTGCGGTGACCCGCAACACGCACGTCGCGATGGCGCTCAGCGTGCCGGTGCTGGGCATCGTCCAACTGGGCGGTGCACGCGTGGTGCGCGAGGCCAGCTCGTGGACGTACTGGCAGTTGCAGGTCGCCGAGTCCGGCGTCTACCTGGGCGCGGCGGCCGTACTCACCGCAGTCACGTTCCTCGCCGTCCACCGCCGGCCCTGACCCACGTGACGCCCGCACCGGTCCCCGCGCCCCGCTGGCTCTGATGAGCACACCGGTCAGTACAGGTCAGTAGATCCAGCTGAATTCCAACTCGTCGATGGTGTTGCCGACGTGGACCTCGGCCAGGAATCGGCGCATCAGGCTGCCCGGGTCGGCGGCGTCCTCGATCTGGATCAGCATGCCGCGTCCGTGCGCGACGACGGCGTCGAGCACGAGGCGTTCGAGCCTTTCGGCGTTGACCGGGCCGGGCCGGCAGCCGCACGGTGCGCCGTACGCCCGGCCGCTCAACGTCTGCAGGCAGACCAGCCGACGGTCGCAGCCGGCACAGGTCAACAGCCCGTCGAGGGAAAACTCGGACCGACCCGCGCGGTCGACGCGGGACATGCCGGTCGGCGGTACGTGTCCACCGCTGGCGGTGCGCTCACTCATGTTCGCAAACCTCCGTCACGAGATACCGGATTTCGTGAATTCACCCTTGTGGCGGACCACATTTCCAGCCGGCGTACGGCAGACTCAATCGTGGACGCTGGCTTGTCTCCACTGTGATGTGGCGATTTCGGCGACCAGCCCGGCCAGCGGTTGCTTTCTGAAACATTGGCGCGGGTGGTGGGTGTGTCGGATGAGAGGAAGGTGAAGCGATGCCGGTCACCGGACCGACTGTGGTGCGCCGTCAGCTGGGGCGACGGCTGCGCCGACTGCGGGAGGAGTCGTCCCGCACCGAGCAGGAGGTGGAGCGGGCGAAGGTCTGTTCGCGTACGACGTTGTGGCGCATCGAGAACGGTAAGTTCCCGGTCAAGATGAACACCGTTCGCGGTCTCTGCTGGTTCTACGGTGCCGACCCGGAGACGACGGACGCGTTGACCCGGCTCGCCGGGGCAAGCGACGAGCACGGCTGGTGGGAGTCGCACGGCGACGCCGTACCGGACTGGTTCCGCCTGTACGTCGGCCTCGAAGCCGCCGCCACCGAGATCGGGGTCTATGACCCCGAGGTGATCCACGGTCTGCTGCAGACGCCGGATTACATGCGCGCGGTGTTCCGCGCCACCTATCCGGATGCGCCGCAGGAGAAGATCGAGCGGCTGGTATCGCTGCGGCTGGACCGGCAGATTTCCTACTACGACCGCGAGCAGCCGGCCCGGATCGTCGCGATTCTCGGGGCCGGTGCGCTCGTCCGCGAGGTCGGCGGCCCTGCGGTGATGGCCGAACAGCGCGCCCACCTGGCCAGCCTGGGCCGACGGGTACGGGTGGAGGTCCGCGTCCTGCCCTGGTCCGTCGGCGCTCACCCTGCGTTCTCCGGCCAGTTCATCTTGCTCGACTTCGCCGACCCGGACGACCCGGACATCGCCTACGTCGAGTCTCATATGGGTGCTCGTTACCTGGAGCGTCCAGAGGAGTTGGCGGAGTACCGTCGAATTTTCCGGCTGATCCGCGGGCAGTCGGTCCCGATCGAGGAGCATCTGCGATGAAGCCTGACACCCCCTGGTTCACCTCCAGCCGCAGCGCCGGCAACGGCGGAGCGTGCGTCGAAGCCCGTCGGCACGCCGGACAGGCCGAGGTACGCGACAGCAAGGACCGCACCGGCCCCACCTTGACCTTCACCACCCGGCAGTGGGGCACCTTCACCACCGCCCTACAGACCGGCACCCTCCCCCACTGACCACCGCCGATCGCCCTGTCCCCCACCCCTATCCCTGGGGTGGGGGACGCTCGTCCTCCTTCTGACACTGGTGACGCGTGAACGTCCTTGATCTCAACCGAACCTGGGACGAAGCGAAGTACTTCGCACTGGGCCAGACACCTGACCGGACCGAGCTGGTCGACGGTCGTCTGTGGATCAGTCCGGCACCGAGCAAGCGTCATCGACAGCTCTCGTTCCTGCTGATGTCCGCGCTGTATCCGGCGGCCCGGTCTGCCGGTCTCAAGGCGTACGAGGCGATCAACGTCAGATTGCGTACCGATCGGATCGTGATCCCAGACCTTGTCGTCGCCGACACCAGCAGCGAAGGATCCGTTACCGATGCGACCGAGGTCGTGCTGATCTGCGAGATCACGTCTCCGAGCAACGCCGCCACCGATCGACTGCTCAAGATGCAGTTGTACGCCGCCGCCCGAATCTCGTGGTATCTGCTGGTTGAGCCCGAGTTGCCGGGTCCGTCAGCAGTGACACTCCGGCTCTTCCGGCTTGACAACGAGCACTACGTCGAGCACGTGACCGCGACCAAGGGCGACGTGTTGACCACCGATCAACCGTTTCGGTTCACGCTCGACACGGCCGCACTGCTCGACGAGTAGACACCCGGCCGGCCGAGCGATGGCTGTGGCTAGGTTCGGACTGGATCGGTCCAGACGGTGCCTCGTGCCTGGTATTCGAGGGCTTCCTCTACCCGGATGGCGACGTCCGCACCCAGCAGGCGCTTCACCAGGTGCAGCCCCAGGTCCAGGCCGGAAGTGATTCCGGCGGCGGTGACGAGGTCGCCGTCGTCGACCACGCGGGCGTTCTTGACGATGCCGCCGCGCGAGGTCAGCTGCTGCTTCGCGACGGTGTGCGTGGTGCAGGGGCGGCCGTCGACCAGGCCGGCCACGGCGAGGAGCACCGCGCCGGTGCACAACGACGACATGATGAGCCTCGGCCGGGGAGCCGCCGCCAGCGCGCTGGGCAGCGCCCCGTTTTCGATCTCCGCCCAGATGCCGGGCTCGCCGGGTCGACCACCACCGGGAACGATGATCACGTCGGCCGTCTCGGGCTGCCAACCATGCTTGACCCGTACCTCGGTGCCGAACGCTGCGGTGACCAGGCGTGGCCGACCGTGCACCATGTAGTTGACGTCGATCTCCCGTTCGCTGTACCAGCCGGCCAGCGAGAACACTTCCTTTGGGGCGATGAAGTCCTGCTCCTCGACACCGTCGAACATTACGATCCGTACCCGCAAGGGTCTGTTGGTGTCACGCGGCGGCGCGGCCGCAGCCGCAGCCGCGACCGGTCCGCCGGTCAGCGCTCCGACGCCCACCGCCGCCCCACCCGTCAACATCGCCCGTCGCTTCATCTACGTCCCTCCGTCACCAACGTCAGCAGATAGATAGTCGGCGATAGAGGCATGCTGGTTCCGGGCGAAGCACGGGAAGGTTCCTTTGGTTCAGCGGAAGCCGGCCGCCAGGAACGCTCCGAGGCCGAGCAGCGCCAACGGCAGCGCCGTGGCGAGGCTGAGGAGCCGGTTACGGGTAGTCCCACCGGCCAGGACGATCACCAGTACGCCGAGCACCGCTCGGACCACGACATGCGGGATCCGCTCGCTGCCGTAGCTCGGATCGCCGATTCGGGCCGCCTCCAACGCCGCCTCGGTGAAGCACACCGCGCCCGGCAGGGCCGTACCGATGGTCTGCCGCCAGCCTGAGCCACGTGCCCAGATGCCGCCGACGCCGAAGACCACTCCGGCGAGGACCCCGAAGGCCATCCAGAGCAGAGAGGTAGGCGCCCACAGCAGCGACCAGTCGTCGCCCTGGACCAGCGCCGCCGCCACGTAGTAGGCGGGTACGGCGATCACCAGTCCGGCGGCGGCACCGGCAGCGGCCCGCAGCCATTCGGTACGGACCCAGTACCCGAAGAAGAACGCGGCGACCGCCCACACCGCAGACGAGTTGCCCAGGTCGGCAAGGGGCCACCAGGGCATGAACTTGATCCATACGAAATCGACGAAGCCCAGCAGGAAGCCGCCGAGCACCGCGACGAGCGCGACGCGCCGATTGTCCGGATACATGCTGTAGGACCATACCGTGCCGCAGGCCAGGCCGTTCCTCGCGCTGCGGGCACCTACCGCACCGCCACCTGCCCCACTCCAACGTTCTTGCACGCCCGTGGGCGGGAGGAACGTACACCACCTCGAACCCATCGCTCGGCCGCGCCGGGGACCACTCACTCGCAGCTTCCATCGCCCTTCTGTCGCTGTCTGCGTCCAGAGGCTGGTCGGCGGCAGAGCCGGGCGGCAAGCTGTGCAGCCGATTCGGTGCGCCCGCCCCGCCGACCTGCCGTCGGATACATATGCTGAGCAGCATGGACATCATGCGGTTCGACGTGCTGGCCGAGTCCCTGCGCCAGGAGTCGGCCGCTTCGCTGGCCAAGTACGGTTTCCCACTCATCGAGGGGTAGGCAGTCACCGAGAGGGAGATCTCCGAGGTCGAGACCCATCTGGACGTCATTCTCCCGGAGCTACACAAGGCCTTCATGGTCCGTTATGGCGGCGGGAGGTTCGGGTTCGTCGAGCTCTTCCCGATCGTGAGCCATGACTTAGGCGACGAGGACCTCAGATCAGTCAACGACCGCGAGTCCCCGACCGAACCTTCATCGCCGTCGCCTCCGTCGGCACCGGGGATCAAGGGTTTCCCGGTCACCAGCAGCCGTTGTCACGACGACGTCTGGTTCCGCTTCCACGGTGCCGGCAAACCTGAACTTGACGCAGCTGACTTCCTGAGTTCGTGGCGCGCCATGGGTGCAGAGCCTAACCATTCGCCCATCCTCAACTGCTGCCGGTCGGGCGTACCGCCGGGCTGCGGTGTCCGGCAACTGTGACCTGCCCTGCGGGGGCCGGTACGAACGGTCCGCCACCCGTTTGGAGGTCGAGGATGCGTACATCGATGTAGCCGTCTGAGCTGTTTGTTGGGTCGACCTCGGGGCCCGGCGACCTGTTGCGCGATGTTGTAGCGGCGTGGCCGTTGATCGTCTGGCAGCGGGTCTCTACGGATGTGGTCTCGTGGCTGTCGTGCGGTACTGGACGGCACTTGATGAGCAGCTGGTGCGGGTGCTGGCCGCTGACCACGAGGGCGTACGCCGCCAACGCCGCGTGTCTCCAGATGGTGACGTTCGTGGACGGTGCCATCGCCATGCTCCGGAGGGATGCGGTGTTCGCCGGCTCGGCCGAGGTGATTGAGTAGCCATGAGCAACCGCGGACGCAATTGCTCCGTGAACGCAACGGGATAGCGGCGAGGCGTCCTCCTGCGGCAGTCTCTGATTTGGAGGTTCACGGACGTCCGGGCGGGCCGGCATGCGTGCGTGCCTGCGCACTTCAGCTGTGTGCTTCGCCTTGGGCCGGTAGTGGAGGAGGATGTGCGGGTGCCGGTGCCACGAGTCCTGGTCGTCGACGACGACGCGCAGATCCGCGAGTTACTCGAGTCGACCCTGCGGTTCGCCGGCTGGGAGGTGCACGCCGTGCCCGACGCCGCTACGGCGTTGGTGCGCCTGACCGGCCAGGAGTTCGATGTTGTCGTGCTCGATGTGATGATGCCTGGCCTGGATGGGTTCGAGACCGTCCGGCTGCTGCGCGGCCGGGGCAAGACCACGCCGGTGCTGTTCCTGACCGCGCGGCAGGAGGTGGAGGACCGGATCCAGGGGCTGCGGCTGGGCGCCGACGACTATGTCACCAAGCCGTTCAGCGTTGCCGAGGTCGTCGCCCGGCTGGAGGCGCTGGTGCGACGGACGGCGGGCACCGATGTGCCGTCCGAGGACAACCGGCTGCTGCTCGCCGACCTGGCCGTCGACCTCGATGCTCACCTGGTTACTCGTGCGGGGCGGCCGGTGCACTTGTCGCCGACCGAGTTCCGGCTGCTTGTCTTTCTACTCAACAATGCGGGGCGGGTGCTGTCCAAGAGCCAGATCCTGCAGCACGTGTGGGGGTATGACTTCGGTGGGGACGCCAACGTCGTCGAGCGGTTCGTCGCCAATCTTCGCCGCAAGATCGATGACGGTGCGTCCGTGCCGCTGATCCACACCGTGCGTGGTTTCGGGTACGCGGTGAGGGAGCCCCGGTGAGGCTGCGGCGGCCCGTGCGGCCGCTGTCGATCCGTCGCCGGCTCCTGGTCCATCTGCTCGTCCTGCTGCTCGTCGGGCTGGTCGGCGGTCCTGCCCTGACCTCGTTGTTCCTGCAGCGCTACCTCGCCGAGCGGGCCGAGGAGCGGCTGTGGAACATCAACGCCTCCGTCGGCGGGATCCTCAGCGGACGTGACCGGGTGGTGATCGAGCCGGACGCGTTGCCCGCCTTCGCCGGCGTGGTCGTGGTCGGTCTGGACACGAGCGGCCGGCCGGCGTTCACCTTCGACCGCCTCCAAGATGGCCCACCACCACCGGCGGGCGACCTCGTCGCAGCTACCCGCGACCTGCCGATCGGGGAACCCGCCGACCTGACCGCCGGGGGCCGTACGTTCCTGGTGGCCCGTGCCCGGGCCACGGGACTGGTCGTGGAGTCCGGCGACGGCACGTCGATCCCGCTCGGGTTCCTTGTCGTCGCCGTCGACAGGACCGACGACGTGGCGGTGATCGTCCGCCTGCGGCGGACCGGGTTCGGGTTCGCCGTCGCCGCGTTGATCGTGCTGGGGTCGGTGGCCGCGTTGAGCCTGCGTCGCGGCCTGCGCCCGCTGGAACGGATGGCTGAGGCCGCCGACCAGATCGCCGGAGGCGCCGGGGACCACGACTTCGGCGATCTCGCCCACGGCTCCGGTACCGAGACGGTCCGGCTGGCCGCAGCCCTGACCGAGGCGTTCGAAGCCCGGCGCCGCGCCGAGCAGGCCCTGCGCTCGTTCGTGGCCGACGCCTCGCACGAACTGCGCACTCCACTCACCGGCATCAGCGGCTGGCTCGACCTATACGTGCAGGGCGGCCTGGAGGACCGCGACGACCTGGACCGGGCGATGGGCCGAATGGAGGCCGGGGTGGGCCGGATGCGCCTGCTCGTCGAGGATCTGGCACTGCTCGCCCGGATGGACGCCGGGCGGCCGCTCGCCGCTGAACCGGTCCCCCTGCTGCCCCTGCTGGAAGGCGTCATCGAGGACGCGCGCGTGATCAAGCCGGACCGGGCGATCACCCTACATGCGGCCGGACCGGTCACCGTGCTCGGCGACGCACCGCGGCTGGAGCAGGTGTTCCGCAACCTCGTCGGCAACGCCGTCCAGCACACCCCGGCCGGCACGCCCGTCGAACTGGCCGTCGGCCCCGCCGCCCGCAGCGAGGTCGCTGTCGAGGTCGTCGACCACGGACCGGGCATCGCCGAGCACGACCTGGCCCGGGTGTTCGACCGGTTCTACCGGGTCGACGCCGGCCGGTCCCGGGACGGATCCGGCTCCGGGCTGGGGTTGTCCATCGTCCGAGCCCTGGTGACCGCGCAGGGCGGCGAGGTCACCGGCCGGTCCGTGGTCGGCGAGGGCACCACGATCACCGTCCGGCTCCCGGTCGCGGCACCCACAGCGCTGCCGTCAGCCAACCGTCAGGTTCCCGGCAGGGGCTCGTCAGGGTCCGGATAGGCGCACCGTCAGCTCATGCCGGTCGACTGGACGGCGAGCGGGCATCCGGCCCGCCGGACAGCGGAAGGGATGACGAACTGATGGCCCGGTTGTTGCAGCGCGTAGGCAGGTTCGCGCACCGGCAGAGATTCATCGTGATCGGAGGCTGGGTGCTGCTGCTCCTGGCCCTCGTGGGAGGCCTCGCGGCGCGCGGGAGCGCCCTGACCGACGAGTTCACCATCCCCAGTTCGGAGTCCCAGGCGGCCCTGAACGTGCTGCAGGAGGAGTTCCCCGGTGCAGGCGGGACCTCGCTGCAGATCCTGCTGGAGGCACCCGACGGCGGGACGGTGAGCGACCCGGCCTACACCGCCGCCGTCCAGCGGTCGCTGACGGCGGTGTCCGGAATCGACCACGTGAGGGCCGTCGCGCCACCGCAGGCCCCGGGCACGGTCAGCGCCGACGGCCGATCCGGGCTGGCCATCGTGCAGTTCGACGTACTCAAGGGCGAACTGCCCGACTCGACAGGCGACGATGTCCGGGCCGCGATGGCCCCGGCCGAGCAGGCCGGGCTGACCGTGTTCCTCGGCGGCAACGCACTCTCCGGCGGGCCGAGTTCCGCCTCGCACGCGGCGGAGGTGATCGGCCTCCTGCTGGCGGTCGTCGTCCTCGCGGTCACTCTCGGGTCGGTGGTCGCCGCCGGGCTGCCCCTGCTCACCGCGCTCGTCGGCGTCGCCGCCGGGCTGGTCGGTATCTGGGTGGCCTCGACCCTGACCACGATCTCCACGACCGCCCCGACGCTCGCGCTCATGCTCGGGCTCGCGGTCGGTATCGACTACGCCCTGCTGCTGGTCGTCCGCCACCGCGCCGAACTGGCCGCAGGGGCGGACGTCGCGCAGGCCGTCGTCCGGGCCACCGCCGCTGCGGGCTCGTCGGTGGTGTTCGCCGGGTCGACCGTGATCATCGCCCTCCTTGGCCTGGCCGTGGCGCAGGTGCCGTTCCTCACCGTGATGGGGGTGTCCTCGGCGGCGACCGTGCTCCTCGCGGTGCTGGTGGCGATCACGTTGCTGCCGGCCCTACTGTCGGTGGCCGGGCGGCGGCTGGCGCCGCGCCCGGGCGGGCGGGACAGCAGGCGGGCCGCGGCCGTCGCCGAGGGCCGCGCGGTCCCCGGCGCCGAGCGCTGGGTGCGGGGCGTGCTGCGCCGGCCCGTCGTCATCCTCGCGGCCGGGGTCGGCGCGCTACTCGTCCTGGCGGTGCCGGTGACGGGCATGCGACTGGCGCTGCCCGACAACGGGAGCCTGCCGAACAGCGACCAGGCGCGCCAGGTCTACGACACGGTCTCCGACGAGTTCGGACCCGGGCTCAACGGTCCGGTCCTCGTGCTCGCCGACCTCTCCAGGTCCAGCCAGCCGGACACGGCCGCCACGGCCGTCGCCGAAGGTCTCAGCGACATTCCCGGTGTAGCGTCGGTAGCGCCGCCGCGGATTTCCGCCGACGCCCGGTACGCGCTGGTCCAGGTGATCCCCACGACCGGACCCGCCGACCCGGCGACCGCCGACGTAGTGCAGACGATCCGGCACGAGGCCGCGGACATCACCGCCACGACCGGCGCAACCATCCAGGTCAGCGGGACGACCGCGCTCGGCGTCGACGTCTCCGCCCGGCTGCTTACCGCTATCCTGCCGTTCGCCCTGGTCGTCGTCGGCCTGTCGATGGTGCTGTTGACGATGGTCTTCCGCTCCCTGCTGGTGCCCCTCATCGCCGCGGTCGGCTACCTACTCACCCTCGGCGCGACCCTCGGCGTCACGGTGGCGCTGTTCCAGTGGGGCTGGTTCGGCGGCATCCTCAGCGACGGCGCCACCGGCTCGCTGGTGAGCTTCATGCCGATCATCGTGATGGCCGTGCTGTTCGGTCTGGCAATGGACTACCAGGTCTTCCTCGTCTCCCGGATCCACGAGGCGGTCATTCACGGCCGTGAGCCGAGGGACGCGGTACACGAGGGAGCACGGCACGCCGGCAGAGTCGTCGCGGCCGCCGCACTGATCATGATCGGGGTCTTTGCCAGCTTCGTGGTCAGCGGGACGGCAACGGTCCGCCCGATCGCCTTCGCGCTGGCCCTCGGCGTGCTCCTGGATGCCTTCCTCGTCCGGATGACGCTGGTCCCTGCCGCACTCGGGCTGCTCGGCACACACGCCTGGACACTGCCGCCCCGCCTCGACCGTCTGCTGCCCGCCATGGACGTGGAGGGTGTCGCACTGGACCGCCCGGCCGGTGGGAACGCCGCCGGCTCCGTTGAGGGACATACCCCCACCGAGGTGGACCGCGAGGGCGGTCGGGATCCCATCCCGATCATCGATTCCTCGATCAAATCGATCAGAAAGATTCGCGTGCGTAACCGCCTTCTGGTAGCCATGCCGGTGACCGTGATCGCAGCGCTCGTCGGGTGCCTCGCGGTGCCGTCAGGCGCCCAAGCCACCGCGCCGACAACGACGCCCGGCATCGACGCCTACCTCTACGGTTACGCTCCGGTCGTCGCCGCCCGCACCCGGGCCAACCAACTGTGCGCCATCGGGAACGTCAACACGCTGGTGAGCTCGCCTGAGCTCGCCACTCCCGCCAGCCGTGATGTGGTGGCACCCAACGTCGACACCCTCTACTCGATCGCGTGGCTCGACCTGCGTCGTGGACCGGTCGTGCTGACGGTACCGGCGATCGACGACCGGTACTACAACTTCCAGTTCCTCGACATGTACACCAACGTGTTCACCAACATCGGCACCAGCACCGTGGACCCTGCGGGCGGCAGGTATGCAATCGTTCCGCCCGGATGGTCCGGTGAACTTCCGAGTGGCGTCACGTCGGTGTCCGGACCGACCTGGGACGTATGGCTGCTGGGCCGCACGCTCGTGAAGAACCCCGACGACGTGCCCGCCGCCAGGGCTGTCATGGCCGGGTACCAGCTTGCCGTCCTCGAAACGCCCGCCACCGACACGCCGCCGGCGCTGCCTACGCCCGACTGCGCGAACCTGCCACGGCCACAGACCCCCTACGACGCCGGCGCCGCCTTCTTCGACGAACTGGCCGCCGTGCTCGCGTCCGACCCACCCCCGGCCGCCGACGCGTCGGCACTCGCCGGTCTCGCCGCGCTCGGCGTCGAGCCGGGCGGGAACCCGAGCCAAGGGGATCCGCAGGCCGTCGCCACCCTGGAGGCGGCGGTGACCGACGGGCAGGCGTACCTCGTCGCCGGCCACGCGGAAGCCGCGTTCCCCGCCGCCGGGCGGACGTGGCGGTCGAGCCTGAGCGCCGGCACCTACGGCACCGACTACCTGCTCCGAGCCGGCATCGCCGCCGGCGGCCTGGGCGCCAACGTGCCCGCCGAGTCGACGTACTATTTCTCCCAGTCCGATCTGCTCGGCCAGCCACTCAGCGGTGAACGCTCCTACCGACTGCACTTCCGGCCGGGCGCTCTCCCGCCGACGAGCGCGGACGGATTCTGGTCGGTGACAATGTACGACGAGAACTACTTCCTCGTTCCCAACGAGCTCAGCCGGTACGCCCTCGGCGATCGTTCCGCTCTCACGATGAACCAGGACGGATCACTCGACCTGTTCCTGTCCGCCACTGCCCCACCCGGCGGAACGGCGAACTGGCTGCCCGCCCCAGCCGGCGTCTTCCACGTCTACATGCGGGTCTACCTACCCACCGACGACGTGCTGACCGGCGAGTGGCAGCCGCCGCGCATCGCCCGGTGGTCCTGCTGAGGCGTGTGCTGATCACGCGTTGCGGGTCAGCACCGGCTGACGCGATCGCACCGTTCCCGGGTCGCGGCGCCAGCCACAGCTCGTCGGTGATCCGCAGACCGAAGCGTACGAAAATGACCGTGACCAGCCAGTAATCCGGGATGGCCCATCGATTCAGGGTGGCGGGTTGGTCGAGTTGGGTCACGACCTGGCCGGCGAGCGCCCGCGGTAGTCGTTCGGACTGCCGCGGGCAGGCCGCCGGCCAGGTCATGGCGTCTGCGGGCAGTCCCGATGCTCTGAAGGGCCTTAATGTGCCCGAAACGCCGGGGCATCACATGGCGAACAGGCATCCACCAGGCCAGCAGCTCAGTGATCTCGGCACGGGCCGATACCCGGTCGTTGGCCGATCAGCAGACCACCTGCGCTGCTGTGCCCGGGCGAGCAAGCGTGGTGAGATCAGGCGATGATGCGACCGCTGCTCGATACCGGACACCGGCTCTACGCCCGCCGGCTACGCGCCCAGCTCACCGCCGCCGAGCTGCCCCGCCACCTGGCAATGGTGATGGACGGCAACCGGCGGTGGGCCCGGCAGATGGGCTTCGACGACCCCAAGGTCGGGCACCGGCACGGTGCCGAGCACCTCGACCAGGTGCTGAGCTGGTGCGCCGAGATCGGCATCCAACACGTCACGGTGTTCGTCGCTTCCGTCGACAACGTCCGCAAGCGCGCCTCAGACGAGGTCGACAACCTGATGGGCATGATCGAGACCGTCGTCGCGGGTCGGCTGACCCGCGACGACAACATCTGGCAGCTGCACCTGGCCGGCCGGTTGGAGGTGCTGCCCGACTCGACCCGGCACGCGCTGAAGCTCGCCGAGGAGGCGACCCGGCAGCGGGAGACCAGCCACCACTTGACCGTGGCCATCGGCTACGACGGCCGAGAGGAGATCGTCAATGCCGTACGGTCGCTGTTGGAAGACCAGGCACGGCGCGGTGCGACCCTCGACGACATCGCGCAGCGGCTGACCGCCGACCAGATCGCCGCCCACCTGTACACCAGCGGGCAACCGGACCCGGATCTCGTCATCCGCACCAGCGGGGAACGCCGGGTGTCCGGCTTCCTGCTGTGGCAGGCGGCCCACTCCGAGCTGCACTTCTGCGATGTCTACTGGCCCGGCTTCCGCAAGATCGACCTACTGCGGGCGCTGCGTTCGTACGCCGATCGCAGGCGGAAAACCTGACGCCACCACCGGGTCGGGGCTCCAGGCAGGCCAGGCCGAAGTCCCGGCCGCGCTGCGCGCCGACCCCGCTGTACGGGGCCAGCCGCAGCAACCGGTCCACCGCTCCGACCAGGCTCGCCGGCCCGTCGCAGACGTAGCGGATCCGGCCGAGGAAGCCCGACACCGTACGCCCGTTGACCTTGACCACGTCGCTGGTGCCGTCGATGTCGCTCACCCACAGCGCGTCCCGGTCCGGCCGCTCCCCCGGCCCGCCGATGCCCGGCCCACCGACACCCGGGAGCGGCAGCACCAGCTCCGGCAGCCCGGCCGGCGCGCTCGCCCGCCACACCGCCCGCAGCCCGGCCACCACCGACCATGGGTCCGGCCACGGCGTGAACCCGTTGCCGCGCCGGAACGTCGTCGGGGTCAGGAACCGCAGCGACCACGACGCGTTGCCGGACGGCCGGCCCAGCTCCAGCCACGACACCCCGGCCACCTGCCGTGCGCCGGTGACCAACGCGCCGAGCTAACCACCGATCCGGATCACCGCCCCCGTCGCCGCCCCGGCCCGCAGCTTGTCGACCAGGGCGTCGTCGAGCAGGCCGACCTCGACCAGGGTGCCGGCCGGATGCGCCACCGGCAGGCTGACGCTGTACGCCTTCGCATGCGACCGGTGCGCCGCCTCGTCCACATCGAACCAGCGGGAAACCACCGCGTGGACGTGTTCGAGCCGCACCCCGGCCGTGTCGACCCCCGGCACCACGAACTGCCACCTGCTCGGCATCACGCACTCCCCTCTGCCCGGCGAACCCACCAACGTAGGCCAGCCGGTCCACCTTCGACAAGCCAGGATCGTCGTCGGGGGCGGGGGTCGAGACAAGATCAAGTGAAGGCCAGACACCTTAACCGGCGGTTGTCAGGTATCTGCCCTTCACTTGATCTTGCGCATGGTGCGGGCGGGCTGGTCGGTCAGGCGGGTTGGTCGAGGCGGGCCAGGTGTCCGGCCGACAGTTCGAGGTCGGCGGCGGCGGCCGAGTCACGGATCGTCTCCGGGCGCGACGCTCCGGGGATCGGGACCACGACCGGCGCCTTCGCCAGCAGCCAGGCCAGGCAGACCTGCTGCGGACTCACCCCGTACTCCTGCGCGACCTCAGCGAACGCCGCGAACCGCGACCCCAGGTCGGCGGCGCTGGCGATGCCGCCGAGCGGGCTCCAAGGCAGGAAGGCGATGCCCAGCTCGGCGCAGAGCGTCAGCTCCGGCTCGCTGGAACGGAAGGCCGGGGAGAACTGATTCTGTACGCTGACCAGCCGGCCGCCGAGGATGTCGTTGGCGAGCCGGATCTGCTCCGGGTCGGCGTTGGAGATGCCGGCGAGCCGGATCTTCCCGGCGTCGAGCAGGTCCCGGATGGCGCCCATCGAGTCCGCGTACGGCACGGTGGGGTCGGGCCGGTGGAACTGGTAGAGGCCGATCGCCTCGACGCCGAGCCGTTTCAGCGACGCCTCGCAGGCGCTCTTCAGGTAGTCGGGCGAGCCGTTCTTGGTCCACGAGCCGTCGCCGGGTCGCAGGTGGCCGCCCTTGGTGGCGATCAGCACGTCGGACGTGTCACCGCCGAAGGTCGCCACGGCGTGGGCGATCAACGACTCGTTGTGGCCGACGTCGTCGGCGTACAGGTGATAGGCGTCGGCGGTGTCGATCAGGGTGACACCGGCGTCCAGCGCGGCGTGGATCGTGGCGATCGACCTCTGCTCGTCGGGCCGGCCCTCGATGGACATCGGCATGCCGCCGAGGCCGATCGCCCCGACGGCGACGTCACCGATGTGACGGGTGTGCATGAAGTCTCCTCTACGGGATGGTCCGTGGGCGCGGTTGTCGTACCCCACGCGCCCGGGTTCCACCCTCTTACCCTGCGGTTAAGCTGTCCAACAGAAGGATCCGATCCCGGCGATCAGTTTTGGTGATGAATCGTGGAGCTGCGTCAGCTCGAGTACTTCGTGGCGGTCGCCGAGGAGCGGCACTTCACCCGGGCCGCCGAGCGGATGCACGTCGCGCAGTCCGGCCTGTCGGCGTCCATCCGCTCGCTGGAACGGGAGCTGGGGGCCAGCCTGTTCGTCCGCAACACCCGAAGCGTCGAGCTGACCAACGAGGGGCGGGCGCTGCTCTCCGAGGCCCGACATGCCCTGTCCAACGTCGCCGCCGCCAAGGACGCGGTGGCCGCGGTTCGAGGGCTGCTGCGCGGCCGGCTGGCGGTCGGCACCCTGCAGTGTCTGGGCGCGGTCGACCTGCCGGCGGTGCTGGCCCGGTTCCACGCCGCCCATCCTGGCGTCGAGATCCGGCTCCGGCAGGGCGGTTCGGCGGACCTGGTCGAGCGGGTCCGCACCGGCGACCTCGATCTCGCCTTCGTGTCGATGCCGGCCAGCTCGCCGACCGGTGTGACACTGGCCCCGATCCGCACCGAGCCGATGGTGCTGGCCTGCGGGCCGGACCATCCGCTGCGCGAACGTGCCGAGGTCGACCTGGGCGAGCTTGCCGGTGAGACCTTCGTCGACTTCTCCCCGGGCTGGATAAGCCGGGACGTCGTCGACCAGGCGATGGCCGTCGCCGGTGTCGATCGCCGGGTCGCCTTCGAGGTCAACGACGTGCACTGGCTGCTCGACCTGGTCAGCCACGGGCTGGGCGTCGCCGTCGTACCGCAGTTTTTCACCACCAAGCGGACCGCCGCGCGCTTCGCGCCGATCACCGACCCGCCATGCTGGAACGTCGCGGTGGCGACCGCGAGCGGCCGGCACCCGAGCACCGCCGCGACCGCGCTGATGTCCCTGGACGGTCTCCGCCCCCGATCCTGACGACGACGGCGGTTCCCTCGACTTCGCGCAGCAAACGTTCCGGGCTCGGAAGCCCCAGCCTCCGTCGCATACTGTCGGTCGTGGAAGCCACGAAACCGACATTTTCGGTCATGCCCGCCGCGCCAGGCATGAAAGTCTCTCGCCTCGAGTTGTTCTACGACCTGGTCTTCGTGTTCGCCTTCATCCACGTGACCACTGCCTCGGTCGAGGATCTGAAGCCGTTCGGACTGGTGGCGATCTTTCTGCTCCTGTCGGTGCTCTGGCTGGTCTGGTCCCGGTTCGCCCTGCTGGGGAACAATCTCCGGGCCGACTGGGGAATCATGCCGATCCACGGCTTCACCATCATGGCGATCGTCTTCATCTCCGTGGCGACGCTACCCGGCCTCGGCGACGAACCGCCGCAGGCACAGCCCGGCGTCCCGCAGGTCATTCCCGGCGAGTTCATCTTCCCCACCTGCTACCTGCTGATCTGGTTGCTGGAAGCCGCAGCGCTACGCGTCGCCGCGAGGACGCACCCCGAACTACTGGGCACCTGGTGGAGGGACACACCGGTGCTGGCCACCAGCACCGCGTTGCTGTTCGTCGCCGCGGCGGTACCGCTCCTGGGGTGGCCCAGCGAGGGCGTCGTCACGCTCCTTCTGCTCTGGACCCTCGGCGTCGGCGTCGCGTACCTGACCACCGTCCGCCTCGAACCGTTCGCCGTGGTCTCCGCCGGGCACTGGACTGAGCGGCATGCGCAGTTCATCCTCATCGGGTTCGGTGAGGCTCTGCTGTCGCTCGGGCTCGGCTCCGGCGCCTCGATCGGGGCGCCGGGCACCGTCCCGGTGATCACCGCGACGCTGCTCGGCATCGCCCTGATCTGCGCCATGTGGTGGGCGTACTTCGACGCCCGGTCGTACGCCGCCGAGCAGGTGCTGCACCACACTCACGGGGTACGCCGCGACCGGCTCGCCCGCGACGCCTACACCCTGCTGCATCTGCCCATGCTGTTCGGCATCATCCTGCTCTCCCTCGGGTTGAAGCAGACGTTGGCCTTCCTGGCCGGGGCGTCGTCGACCGGTGATGACGCCCCGCTCGAGTCGATCCACCTGCGTGCGCTGTACGGCGGGGTCCTGCTCTACCTGGTGGCGTTGTCGGCCTTCCAGTTACGGACCGTCCGTAGCGTCACCGCCAGCCTGGCCGTACCCGCCCTGCTGCTCGCCGCGCTGCTGCCGGTGGTCGACCGGATCCCGGCGTTCGCGGCGCTGCTGCTTCTCACCGTAATCACCGTCACCGGGGTCGCCGCCGACAGCCGGCGGTCCGGGGTCTGGCGGCACCACCTGCGCGAACACCGGCTCGCCGAGCAGCAGGCCCTGGAACGGGAGGAGAGTGACTGGCGGCGCCGCCACGGATGACGGACGTAACCCGCAAGTGCGGCGCACACGTGGCCATACTCTCACCGACAGTGACCCTGCTGTCCGCCGGCGATGGTACGGATGACGCCGACCATGTCGAGGTCCCCATCGCCGCGGCTGACCGCGTCGGCGTAGAGCGCCAGGCACAGCTCGCTGAGCGGGACGCCTGCCCCCACTGCGGCGGCCGCGTCCACAATGAGCTCGGCGTTCATCTGCACATCGGCGATGGCCGCCTGCGCGGAGAGGTCGTCGGCGACCAGCTTCGCGGTCTTGACCCGGGAGATCGCCGAGGACATCTGACCCGCGTCGAGGACGCCGCGTAGCAGGTCCCGGTCGAGACCGTGCCGGTCGGCGAAGTGGAACGCCTCGGCGAGGCCGGCCACGAGGGCGATCAGGAACACGTTGGCGGCGAGCTTCATCGTGATCCCGGACGGCACCGGCCCGCAGGTGGTGATCTGCGCGCACAGCGGGTCGAGCAGCGCGACGGTGCGCCGGACGACGTCGGGGCGGCCCGCCACCATCGCGACCAGTTTGCCGTCCTCCGCCGGGCGGCGGGAGCCGGAGACCGGGGCTTCGACGTAGTGTCCGCCAGCGCTTTCGACCTCGTCGGCCAGCGCCTTGGAGTACTCGGGGGGAAGTGTTCCCATGTTGACGATCGTGCGTCCGGCGACGAGGTGGGCGAGTCCGCCGGGGACGTCACGGAGGACCTGGTCGACGGCGTCCGCGTTACGCAGCATCACGATGACCGTGTCGCACTGCGCGAACACCTCCGGGACGTTCGCGGCGGTACGGGCGCCGGCCGCCTTGAGTTCGTCGTCGGACTTCGGGGTACGGCTCCACACGGTCAGCCCGACGCCGCTGCGGGCGAGCCGACGGGCCATGGGCAGCCCCATGATGCCCAGGCCGACGAACCCGACCCGACCCGGTGGGGCGCCGGCGCCGCCGCCGCGCAGCGGCTCGCCGGTCAGCGACTTGACGAACCAGTGGTGCGCGTACGGCTGGTCGTTGAACGGGGCGGCCTCGTCGTATCCGGCAGCCCGGTACAGGCCGATCGCCTCGGTGAGGGTCCGGTTGGTGTCCAGTCGTACGACGCCCGCCCCGAGCGACGCCGCAGCCTCTTCGGCCGCGGCGAGCAGCCGCCGTCCGATCCCCAGCCCGCGCAGCTCGGACGACACCCAGAGCCGGCGGATTTCCGCTGACGTGTCGTCGACCCTGGTGACGGCGACGCAGCCGACGGGGCGGTCCTTCAGCGTCGCGAGCAGGAACAGCCCGGACGGGGGACGCAGCGCGTCGTCGGTGGTGGGGACGGCCCGGTCCGGTCGGAACCCGCCGTCGAACCGGTCGTCGAGCGTGCGGCGGTGGCCGGGACCCGGTGTCAGGTGGGGCGACCCAGATCGAGCTGCGGGATCGTGAACTGCGCACCGAGCTGGAAGTAGATCGGCCACACATGCCGCGGCCAGCGGTACTGCCGGGCCGACCAGATGCCGAGCCCGACCGAGATCTCCTGCGGCAGCTGCGCGCCGAGCAGGACGATCGCCTCCGGAGCGGCGGCGGCCTGATCCGCCACCCACTGGGCCGCCGCCGCGACGATCGCCGGATAGTCCGCCCACCGGTGCTGGGTCTCGCCGGGCGGCGGCAGGTAACGCCACTCCCGTAGCTCCGTCGACATCGTCGCCGGCAGTCCCAGCCCGACCGCGTCGTGCAGCTCGAAGACGACCGGTTCGCGGCTGCCCGCCGCCGCGTCGTCGTGGGCGGCCCGTTCGGTGACGTCCACCGGCAGGCTCGGCAGCAGCCCGAACCGGTTGTGGTTGGTCCGCAGCACCAGCAGCAGCACCTCCGGCACCGGTTCCAACGCGGTCCCCGGCGCGATATCGGGCACCGGCTCCTGCCCGGCTACCGGGTCCGGCTGACCGTTGCGGCTGATCTGCAGCCGCACCTGGTGACGTCGCACGTTCAACTCGCCGAACAGCCCGTCGCCGGGACGCTCGATCTGCTGCTGGAACGAATGTCCGTCGTCCTGCAGCGGTCGTGCCCGCACCGGCCCCTGCCGGCCGAAGCTGTCCCGCTGGCGGACCCGCACCGCCCGGCCCCGGCTGAGCGCCGTCGTCCGCTGTCCGAACGCGACCGCCACCGGCCATGGTGCCCACACGAACAGCGACCGGTCCAACGCGGCGTCCCGGCCGTCCGGGTCGTGGTTGGCGACCTGGAAGTGCCGGACCACGGCGTCCATGTCACGCCCCCAGCGGGTCGCCTCCTCACCGTGCGGCCACACCGCCGTCCGATCGAAGCTGCGCAGCGGCGGCACCGGTCGGAACACCGCGAACTGGTCCCGTACGTCGCTCAGGAAGCCTTCCTTCTGCTCCGGGGTCCACTCGGCGGCCGTCTCGTTGACGACGTACGCGATGCCCCGGGTTTCCCGCAGCCGGTTGCGCCACCACCACAGCGTCGCACCGGCGGCGACCGCAGCCACCGCCACGCTGAGGAAGACGACCAGCCACCAGACTCGGTCCCGCCCCTGCGACCAGCCCTCGGCGGCCAGGTCCGGGACGATCCCGCCGGCTGCGCTGAACGCGGCGGTGCCGACGGTGAACAAGACGCCGATGAACCCGGTGCCGGCCGGACCCGCCAGCCACCTCGCGAAACGTGCCACATCCACGGTACGGCGGGCGCGTCGCGCCACGGTTGGCCGATTCCGTTCTACCTCAGACAAGGTCACCTCGCCGCTTTTCCACCGGTACGGTCAGCCGACCGTAACCACTTGACCGGCGTACGCAATCCCCCGGGCAGATCTTCCGGCGCCCACGGGGGCGGAAGATGGGCGAGATCACACCGGCCCGACCGGGTGACCGGTCGGGCCGGTAGCGACCGGAAGCGTCGCGGGCGCTCCGACGCCGGAGTGCGGAATCTACAGCGGCCAGAGGATCGTCGGCAGGCCGGTGCCGGTCACCACGAACCCGACGGCGACGGACTGTCCCGGCGCGAGCGATCCGTTCCAGCTTGTGTTGATCAGGGTGTAGTGCGGCGTACTGGTCGCGATCTGCGCATTCCATACGTTGGAGACGGTCGACCCCGCCGGCAGCGTGAAGGCCAACTCCCAGCCGGTGATCGGCACAGTGAAGTCGTTCGTGACGACAACCTCGGCGACATAACCGGTCGACCAGGAACTTGTCTGGGTAAATGTTGCCGTCGTCGCCTGCGCCGACGGCGCGAAGAACAATGTCGCGGAAACACCGATTGCCAGTGCCGCGACGAAGCCGAGCAGCTTCCGCATTGAGACCACCACCATCCGTTAGTCCTGCCAGGTGACATGACCATACGGCTTCACATAGCCATGCCTCAATGGCTCTTCTTGCAGCATAAAGCGATGCGCGAATCGCATGACAGACCGGGCCACCATAGGAAATATACGAGTTTCACCCGCGCATTCCGAAGGGCACCCAAAGCCCCGCCAGACCCGACAGCGCGACACGAGGCGGCTCGGACACCCCGCCGGACACCCCACCAGACACCCGGTCATCCCACCGGGAGGCTCGGTCAGCATCGGCTTCCAGGCCACCCACACCGGCAACAGCTCCTCACCCAGCGGGTTCACCCTTGACGGCGCGGCCTGCGGCTGAGCCTTCGGGAACCAACCTGAGCTGTACCCCGGCCGGCGACGCCGTCGCTGGCCGGCCGGGGTACAGCTCGGCGGCTGCCACGACGGACCTTTCCGGAGGTCGGACATGGACCGGTAATCGATCTAGCTTACTGTCAGCGCAGCGTCCACCCCGGGCCTCGCCCTTCGGCACCGGGTCGGGTCGCACTGACCGAAAGGGAATCGATGCGCTGGCCTCAGACATCACGACGGCGCCTGCTGTCCGCCGCCGTCCTCATAGCTCTGCCCGCCGCACTGGCCATGGCCCCGTCACCGGCCACCGGCAAGCCGCTACTGCCGCCCAGCGAGGCGGCATTCGGCACTGAACTGCTCGCCAAGGCCACCCCGGACGAATGCTTCGCCGGTATCGGCCTGCCCTACCCGGCCGGCCCGGCGTGCGAGTCCGGCCAGGCCAAGGTCAACCAGGCGTACGTGTGGTCGCTCGCCCAGGCCGACAACCGGCTGTGGTTCGGCACCGGGTCGAACGTCAACTGCATCGTCACCGGGGCGACGCTCTCCCTGCCGAATCCCCGGATGACCGACGACTACGTGTGCGAGTTCGCCGAGAGCCAGGTGGCGAAGGACAACCCGATCATGCCGGTTAGCGTCGGTGACCACCGGCAGCCCCGGGCGTACGTCTACGACCTGGCCTCCGGCGCGTTGACCGAGAAGACCAGCGACATCACCTCCGCGTCGCCCGACGATCTGTCCCGGCTGCGCCGCACCCTGGGTCTGCGGGCCGGCGGTACGCACCAGGGCGTGGTGCTGCTGGCCGGGCCGGCGCTCGGAGCCACGGTGAACATGTTCGCCTTCGACACGGTGACCGGCGACTATCTCGGCTCGGCCAACTTCACCCAGTACGGCAACATCCGCCACTTCCTGGTCGCCGACGACGTGCTGTACGCCGGGGTCGGTGTCGGACCCAACGGCCGCGACGGCGGGCACATCCTGCGCTGGGCCGGCGACCGGACCGACCCGTTCAACTTCGTCGAGGTCGGGCAGTTGCCGGCGCAGGTCGCCGACCTGGAGCTGCACGACGGCCGGGTCTTCGTCAGCACCTGGTCGGCCGCCGGCAGCGGGTCGGCCGGCGCGCGTACCGCCGACGGTCGGCGGACCGGCCGGATCGGGGTCACCGATGAGGCCGACCCCGGCGTCGCCGGGGTGTGGATGAGCCCTCCGCTGGCCGCCGCCGAACCCGGTCTGACCCCGGACGACACCGCTGGGTGGACGCAGGTCTGGAGTGCCGCCTCCTACGAGCCGGATCCGGTGATCGCCGGCTCGTACGGGCTCGGCGCGCTGGCCTCGTACCGTGGGTACCTTTACTGGGGCACGATGCACGTGCCGATGAAGTCGACCGCGATGGTGGCCGAGGCGTACCCGCCGGTCGACGAGCTGGCGGCCCGCACGACGCTGGAGCGGTCGCAGCGGGCGGTGAGCATCTTCCGGGGCAAGCGGTTCGGCACCGCGACGCAGCGGGTCGACCTGCTGTACGGCGAGGCGGTGCTGCCGGCGTACGACGCCAGCGCGAACGACGGCGCCGGTGCCTGGCGCTGGGCGCTCACCGGCTACCGGGCCAGGTACGGCCACATGGGGTTCGGCAACATCTACAACAACTACACCTGGACGATGGCGGTGTCCGGTGGCCGGCTGTTCGTCGGCACGATGGACTGGAGCTACCTCGCCAAGGACCTGCTGCCGCAGTCCGTAGCCGAGATGGGCTATCCGCAGGCGGCCGCCGCGTTGACCGACGGGCCTGACCCGATCACCATCGATCCGCAGCTGTACGGCGGTGACCTGTGGATGTTCGGCTCCAATCTGCGGCCGGCCACGGCGGTCGACACGCAGGGGCTGGGCGGCAACTACCTCAACTACGGCGTCCGCACGATGGTCGCCGACGGATCGACGCTGTACCTCGGCATGGCGAATCCGATGAACCTGCGGACCGATCCGACCGACGACGTGCCGGAGGGTGGCTGGGAGTTGATCAAGCTGACACCGACTGTCTCCTGACCACCGACTCGCTCCCCAGTGGGCACGCACGGCTCTCTACATCGGGCGGTGCGTGCCCACTCTTCGGGGAGCTACCTGACTGTTCGCTCATGCCGGACATACAACGGCAGTCGAGGTATGCGAATCGCGGAACAACCGACGGTGGAAGTGGAGCGCGTCGATGCGTCGCCCTAGGCTTTGGCGGTCTCGTCACCGTACCGGCGGAGGCTCCATGGTCAGCATCCGACGTCCGTTCGCCGCCACTGCCTTTGGAACCTCGGTGTACTGGTTCTCGCACGCGAACTGAGGGCGACCGGTGGCTGCCCCAACGACGCCGAATCCGACACCGCATCCCAGCACCGGACCCCGGCGCTCCCGGGCCTGACCCAGCAGGCCCGGTAGACAGGGACCAACGGCACGGCGGCTAGGATTTCGCCCGGCAGAACCACGCACACACCGACTGGGAGTTCACTTCGTGCACACTGCAATAAGGACCGCGCTGCTCGCGGGTGCCTCGGCAGCGGTCCTCGCCGTCACCGCGTGTGGCGGCTCATCAGCCACAACGGACGAAGGCGGCACCGAGACGTCCGGCGTACTGGCGCAGCTCGCCAGCGACGCCACCGGCTCGCTGCAGAAGACCGTGGAGACTACCACCAGCGCCAACTCGGCGGCGGTGACGATGACCGGCACCAGCGGTGGGGAACCGGTCGACGTCAGCGGCGTCATCAGCTTCGGCGACTCACCGGCCGCCGAGCTGACCCAGGTCGACCCCGAGGACGGCGAGATCACCGTACGGGTGATCGGCAGCGCGTTCTACGTGAGCATCCCCGAGGCCGAACAGGCATCGATGGACGGCAAGAAGTGGTTCAAGATGGACTTCGCTGCCCTCGGTGCGACCTCGGAGGACCTCGCTCAGCAGCTCGAAGGCCTGGACCCGGTGCAGAACGTCCGGACCCTGCTGGAGGGTGCGGAGGTCACCGTCGTCGGCGAGGAGACCATCGACGGCGTGCCGACCGTGCACTACACGTCGGTGACCCCGGTGGACAGCTACCTGGAGCAGTTCGAGGCCGAGATCCGCGAAGGCATCGAGGAGCAGCTCGCCACCGCCGAGGTCACCGAGGTCGCCGTCGACGTGTGGGTCGACGAGCAGTACCAGCCACGTCGGGTGAAGCTCGTCATGGGCACGATGTCCGACATGACGATGAACTACACCGACTACGGCAAGGCGGTCACCATCGAGGCACCGCCGGCCGCCGAGACGGCGGACTTCGCCGAGCTGATGCAGGACCTGCAGGACCTCGCCGACGAACTCGACGGCTGACCAGCGACGCACCAGCGACAGCGGCGGACCGACCGGGACGTGTCCCGGTCGGTCCGTCACTGTTTCGGCTACAGGCTCAGCGTCCAGCTGTCCAGGTAGCCGGTGTCAAGGCTGGCCGAGTCCTGCACCCGCAGCTTCCAGGTGCCGTTGGCCACCTCAACGGACAGGTCCCGGGTGTAGGTCTCGACAATGTTGTCGGTGCTGCTGCCGGACCGGCTGTGCAGCACGTTGATGCTGCCGTCCGGGGCGATCAGCGACACGGTCAGGTCACCGATCCAGGTGTGGTAGATGTTCACCTCGATGGTGCTGCTCGAGCTGGCGTTGCCGGAGCAGCCGGTGATGGTGATCGAGCTCTCCACCGTACTGTTGTCATTGATCGCGACGTCGGTCGAGTTGGTCTGCGAACAGCCCGGCGGGCCGTTGACGATGAGGGTGAACGGCGCCGACTGGGCCGTCTCCGGCCCGGTGCCCACCACGGTCAGCGGGAAGACGCCGGTGGCGATCCCGGTGGTGGTGGCGATGGTCAGCGTCGCCGACCCGCCGGAGGTGACCGACGACGGGCTGAAGGTGGCCGTCGCACCGCTCGGCAGCCCGGTGACACCGAGGGTGACGGTGTGCGGGGCCCCGATCGTGGTGGTGGTGCTGACCGTCGCGGTCACCGAGTCGCCCGGGTCGACCGCACCGCTGGTCGGGGTGACCGCGAGGGTGAAGTCCTGGGTGAGCGGCTCGAAGTCGCCGATGTACAGCAGCTTGTTCGGTGATCCGGTGCCCGGGTTGCTGACCGCGTTGCTGGTGGCGTCGTCGACCAGCAGGTCGCGGATCTGCAGCGGGGTGTAGCCGGGGTTGGCCGCCAACGCCAGCACTGCCGCCCCGGCGACGTGCGGGGCGGCCATCGAGGTGCCGCTGATCGTGTTGGTGGCGGTGTTGCTGTGTGCCAGGCGGAGGTGGTGCTGCTGCCCGGGGCGAAGATGTCCAGGCAGGTACCCCAGTTGGAGTAGCTGGCCCGGGCGTCGGTGCTGGTGGTGGCACCGACGGTGATGGCGTCGGGGGTGGCGGCCGGCGAGTAGTTGCACGCGTTGGCGTTGCTGTTGCCGGCGGCGAGCGAATAGACCACCCCGTCGGCGATGGAGCGGGTCACCGCGTCGTTGATCCCTTGGTCGAAACCGCCGCCGAGACTCATGGTGGCGACCGCCGGTTCGCCGGCGGCGTGGTCGGCGGTGACCCGGCGATGACCCCCGCGTAGGTGCCGCTGCCGCTGTTGTTGAGTACCCGGACGCCGACCAGGGTGACGCCCTTGGCCACTCCGTACGCGGTGCCGCCGACGGTGCCGGCGACGTGGGTGCCGTGCCCGTTGCCGTCGTCGGCGCTGCCGCCGTCGACCGCGTCGAAGCCGGTCACGGCCCGCCCGCCGAAGTCGTTGTGGGCGAACCGGATGCCGGTGTCGATGATGTACGCGGTGACGCCGGATCCGGAGTTCGGGTAGGTGTAGCTGTTGTCGAGCGGCAGCGCGGTCTGATCGATGCGGTCCAGGCCCCAGGACGGGGTGGGGGTCTGGGTCGCGGCGAGGGTGACCGTGCGGTTCTGCTGGACGTAGTCGACCGCGGGGTGGGCGGCGAGGCGCTTGGCGGCCTTCTCGGTCAGCCGGGCCTCGAAGCCACGCAGCGCGGTCGAGTAGGTGCGCGCCACCGCGCCGTCGTGCTTCGCGGCGAGGGTACGGGCGGTGCGCCCGACCGTCCCTCTGTCCACCTTGTCCTCGTCGAAGACGACGATGTACGAGCCGGCGACGGTGTCCTCACCGCCCGCGTAGAGGATCTGGCCTTCCGCTGGTTCGGCGTTGGCCGGTGCGGCGAACGCCAGCGCGGCGGTCACTACCGCGACAGTGGTGAGCCCGAGGCGCCAGCGGCGCCGGGATGGCCGGGAGAGTGTCATCTCCCGCCTCCTTTCGATGCACGGCAGGCCGGTTTGTGACAGGCCGACCGGTGACCGGGTACCTGACTGACACAGATGTTAGGCCTAGAACAGATTGATGTAGAGATATGTGATTCTGTCTCGTGTTGCCGGACGCTGGCACCTTCTGCCAATACCGCTCGAACTCCGGATCCACTCAACATCACATTGATGTCCATCGTCATGAAGTTGACGCTGACCAGACTGGAATCAGTCGCCACCCGGTCGGTGGCCGGTCAGAAAATCGGAAGTGCCCGACTTCGGGCCGGATCCGGGCGGGATACGGGCCGGATCCGGGCCGCGTCGGGTCAGAAATCAGCCGACCGAAGGGTGTACGCCGGCGGCGTGCAGCACGGCGTGGTTGTTCTCCCGCAACTGGGCGAACGCCTCGACTTCGTCGACGAACGTGTCCCGCCGTACCGAGGCCAGGCTGCCGGCGATCACCGCCGCCAGGTCGACATCGGCCCGGTAGACGTACGACGCGTTGCCCTGCAGGGTGGCCTGCCAGGCCGCCGGGTCGCCGGTCAGCCAGGCCGTCGCCACCCCACCGGGATTACGGACGGTGATCCGCTCGCCCGACCCGGCCAGGCCGAGCCGCGACCAGACCGCCCGGGACGCGACTACACCCGAACCGCACGACGGGGTCAGTCCGGCGCCCCGCTCGTACGTCTGCACGTAGATCTCGCCGTCGTCGAGCGGGAACACGAACGACAGGTTCGCCCCACGCGGCACCACGTCCGTGGCGGCGGTGATCCGCTCCCCGGTGGCGACCAGCTCGGCCTCGTCGAACTTCTCCACCACCGCGACCAGGTGGTCGTTCGGTACGGCGAGCGCGGTCAACCCGTACGTCGGGTGCAGCACCGGCAGCGGGGTGTCGACGTGCGGCTGCGCCACGGCGACCACCGGCTCGACGGGATCGAAGTCCACCTTCGGCATCTCGACCGCGGTCTGCCGGACCCCTTCCGGCGTCGACTCGGCCCGCAGCACCACGAAGTCGCTGTCCCCGGCCCGGACCACCGCCCGCTCGGCGTCGCGGGTGTCCAGCACCAGCCGCCCGACGCAGCGCATCCCGTTGCCGCACAGCTTCGCGAACGAGCCGTCCGGGTTGAAGAACGCCGCCTGCGGCACCGCCGGGCCGAGATCGACGAAGTACACGCCGTCACCGCCGCCGAGCGGCCCGGACCGGTCACACAGCTGGCGGACCAGGTGCGGCACGTCCGCCTCGGCGGCGTAGTCACCCGGCCGGCCCTCGACGACCAGGATGTCGTTCTGCGAGCCGTGCGCCTTCAGGATCGGCAGGCCTGACCTCATCAGTACGCACTCCCCCGCTGTCACTCGCCGCCGCGACCGGCCGACACCGGCGACCAGTGTACGGCTGCGGTACGGCTGCGCCACCGGCCGCCGCCGAGTGTCCGCACCGCGTCCCGACGGCCGGGCGGCCGGCGCTACCTACGGCGACACCGGCGATGTCGGTCGGGGCGGGTAGCGTGCGCCACCGTGAACACCGTCGCGACCTACCGGTACCTGAACCCGTCCGCCCTGGCCGGCCGGGCGCTGACCCTGCAGACCAGCGGCGGCCCGGCCGCCAACCCCCGGTTCTTCACCGGGTTCCTCACCCGCCCGGTGGCGGCCGCCGCCGGGCTGCTGGCCGTCGCCGAGGTCGCCCGCACCCGCTACCACCGACCCGTCGTCCCGGCCAGCCTCGACCCGGTGGTCACCGGCGGCCGGGACCGGTTGCGGTTCGAGTCCTTCTCCGGCTGCTGCGGCGTGTACGCCCGACTCGACGTCACCCCGGACGGGCTGGACGGCGACATCGTCGCGCACGGCACCACCAACGTGGACGTCAACCCGCCGCTGCGCGACGCGCTGGCCCGGGTCGGCGGCCTGGACCCGTTGCATCTGGCGGTCGGCCCGGACGACCTGACGGTGTCGACGATGGACTCCTCGGTCGTCGAACGGAAGGTGCCGCTGCCCCGCCGCTGGCTGCGCGGCTTCGCCGAGGTGCAGGTGACCGCGGCGGGAATGGACCTGCGGGCGCAGATCCCGGCCGCCGAGGCGGCGACGTTGCTGCGCCGGCTGCCCGGTGCCGGCGACCGGTCGGTGCTGTGGGCGGTGCCGGCCGGCCGGGCGCTGCGCCTGACGTCGCGCGCCGCGCCGGGCGCGGTGTGCCTGTCCGGCGCGGGTCGGCTCGCCGCGCTGCGGGGCCTGCTGCGGCACGCGTCGGCGCTGCGGGTGTACGGGCCGCCGGTGGCCGCCGGCGCGGCACCGGTGGCCAGCGTGTGGGAGCTGGACCTGGCCGGGATGAGCCTGTCGCTGGCCCTGTCACCGGAGCCGGCCCGGGGCTTCTCCGGCGAGGGCGGCGTCCTGCCCGCCCTGGCCGGCGACGAGGTCGCCGACGACGCCGAGCTGATCGGCGGACTGCTCGACTGGGATCCGAGCGTCGACGTCGACGCGCTGGCCGAGGCGTCCGGCCTGGCCGCCGCCCGGGTGCGCGCGGCGCTGACGCTGCTCGGCACCGCCGGTCGGGTCGGCTACGACGTCGCGCGGGCCGGCTACTTCCACCGGGTGCTGCCCTACGATCCGGGCCGCGCCGAGCGGGACAATCCCCGGCTGACCGCGGCCCGGGCGCTGGTCGAGGCCGGTGCGGTGACCCCGGACCCGGACGGGGCGACGGTACGCGCCGGTGACCAGGTCTACCGGGTGCGGCAGCTGCCCGACGGCACCCGCACCTGCACCTGCACCTGGTGGGCGCGGCACCGGGGCGGGCGGGGGCCGTGCCGGCACGCCCTCGCCGCCGCGATGGTCACCGCCCCGGTGGGGGTGACGGCGTGACCGAGGCGAGCGACACGGTCCACCGTCTCGTCAACGGCGACATCACCGCCGCCGTGGACACCGTCTCCGGGCTCGACGAGGAACAGCGCCGCCAGCTCGGCATCGAGCTGACGGCGTACGTGCGCCGGCACCGCGACGAGTGGTGGTCCCGCTGGCGGGCCACTGCGTTGGCCGTCGCGGCGGTCGGCTGCCTGCCGACGGCTGCCCAGGCAGCCGAGGTGCTGGGGCGCCGCAACCTCTCGCTGCTGGCGACACCCGCGGCACCGGTGATCGACGTGGCCAGACGCCGGGGTGTCACCTGGCTGGCCGACCTGGCGTACCGCCTCGTCGGGCGGATCGACCGTGAGTCACCCGGTGAAAACTGGTGGTTCATCGCCGAGCTGCTGACCGCCGAACAGGCCGCGCCGCCGACCGACGACCTGTTCGTCCTCGGCTGGGCGGTGACGGCCAGCCGACCCCGCGACCACGAGTGGAGCGTCGCGCTGGTCGACCGGATGCGCCGGCACCCGTTCCTGGACGCGCTGGCCCCCCGAATGTTCGACGTCGACGGGGTCGGCGGCCAGTGGGCCTGGACCGACCAGCAGCCGGACGGCCGGTCGGGGATGCCACTGGCGTTGGCGCAGCTGGCCGCCGAACGGCGGCTGGACCGCACGATGCTGCTGGACGGCACGCTCAGCCGCATGCTGCGCGGTGAGCGCCCGGCCGCGCTGCGCGTCTTCCTCGGCCTGCACGACGCACTGGCGCCGACCGGCGACGAGGTACGCGACCGACTCCCCACGTACCTGCGGCTGCTCGCCGACGGCCCGTCGACGGCGGCCGCACTGGCCCAACGGACGCTGCGCAAGCTGCCGGACATCGACCTCGACACGCTGCTCGACACGGCGCCGGCCGTCCTGGGCCGACCGGAGAAAACCCTGGTACGGGCCCAGCTGAGCTGGCTCGATCAGCTGGCCCGCCGGGACCGCGCCCAAGCGGCGCGGATCGCTGCGGTGCTGGCCGTCGCCGCCGAGCACCCGGCGGTCGACGTCGCCGACCGGGCGGCCGCGCTGGCCGCGAAACACGGCCACCGGATGGCGGCGCCCGCCGAGGTGCGCCACGTCGGCGACGTCCTGCCCCCGGTGCCACCGCCGGCCCCGGCGCCGCCGCCGATCACCCACCCGGACGAGTTGGCCGAGGAGATCGCCGCGCTGTTCGGCGGGTCCTCGACCGACGCACTGGGCCTGGAACGGATCCTCGACGGCCTGATCCGGTCGACCGCCGCCGATCGGACCGCCACGGTGGCGGCGCTGACCCCGGTGCTCGACCGGGCCGGTGTGCTGGCCTGGTCCTCGCGGCCCGAGGAGCGGCTCGGTGGCCTCGGCGGCGTGCTGCGGATCCTCGCCGGCAGCGAGGATCGGACCCCGCCACGGAGCTGGCAGGTGCTGCTGTCCACCTGGGGCCAGCGGCAGACCTCCGGTCAGCGGCCCGCCGACCCGCAGCAGGCGGTGCTGCGCCGACTGCTGCGCACCCGGGTCGCGGAGATCGGCCGGGCCGTCGCCGGTCCCGGGGCGGCGGAGTTCACCGGTCCCGAGACGGCCGAGCTCGCCAGTCTCGGGGCCGTGGGCCTCGTCGCCGCACCGTCGCTGGCCACCGGGGCGGTGGCGGCGGAGGAGCTGTACGACCGGCTGGCCCGCCTCGGTGAGCGCCAGCCGTGGCCGGCGGACCTCACCCAGGCGCTGCTGCGGTTGCCGTCCGTCGTCGACGAGCCGCTGGCGGCGAAGGCGACGGCGTTGGGCACCCCGGCCGGGCAGGCCCTGGCCGACTGGCTGCGCTGCGGCGGGCTGCCCCGGCCGCACTACCGGGTGGTGACGGCCGTCCGTCGGCGCCGGCAGGGCAGCTACGACTACTGGCACGACCGGTTGCCGACGCAGCGTCGGGTCGTCGAAGCCTCGGTACCGCCCGGGGTGACCGACCAGCACGGTCTGCTCAGCGTCCCGGCCCGAGCGGTTGACATCGCGTCGATCGCCGACGAGCGGCACTGGCCGGCGCAGCTGCCCGGCTACCGAGGGCTGGTCGCCGCGTACGTCCTGCCGTTGGTCGCCGGCAGCGCGGACCTCGACGAGCCGGGCGGCGCCGCGCTGCTGCCGATGCTCGCCGAGTGCACCGGCGAGACCACGCCGGCGCTCGACCTGGCGGTGGCGTACGGGCTGGCCGCCCGGCACGAGGCCGACCGGGTGGCGGCCGTCGACGCGCTGCTGCTGCTCGCGGCCGCCGGCGGGCTCGACGCCCTGGCCGTCGGTGGTCACCTCGGCTCGCTCACCGCCGACAAGATGATCACGCTGTCCCGGGTCGTCCAGCCGTTGCGGGACGCGGCGGCGGCCGGTGCGCCGCTGACCACCTGGCGGATTCTCGCCGCCGCGCTGCCGGCGCTGCTGACCGTCCAGCCTGCGCCGCGCGGGCTGCCGGACCTGCTGGCGCTGGCTGCGCAGACAGCGGCGGCGACCGGCGTGCGCCTCGACGTGCCCGGGCTCGCCGACGTCGCCGCCCGGGGCGGGTCCAGCCGGCTGGTCACCGAGGCCCGGCGACTGGTCGCCGCCTCCCGATAGCCGGCCGGTGCTGACCGGGAGGCGGCGCCGTCGGAGTCAGTCCTCGGCCCGCCAGCGGTAGTACTCCTTGGCGACCGCGTCCACCGGGCCACGCCAGGCGTCCTGGTTGTACGGGCTGATGTACGGGCTCAGCTCCTCCATGATCTTGCCGAACTTCGGCTTGTCGTGGATCCGCGCGTCGTCGGCGGTGTGCGGGACCGAGCGTTCCAGCAGGTGCACGTAGACGTCGTCGATCGAGTAGAGCCAGCGCGCGGTCACGCTCATCTCGACCGGCAGCGTGCCGGCGTCGGATTCGGTGAAGATCCGGGCGACGTTGTCCTCCGCGCCGGGCTTGATCCGCCCGACGATCACGGTCAGATGCCGGCCGGCCGGGTCCGGGCCGGTCCCTTCCGCCGGGCCGGTCCCTTCCGCGGTCCAGCGGTAGAACTCCTTGGCCACCGAGTGCGACGGGTTCTGCCAGTTGCGCGGGTACGGGGTGACGTACGGGCCGATCGCCTCGGCGATCTCCTTGAACGCGGGCAGGCCCCGGGTCTGCCCGGAGATCGCCGGGTCCTCGTTGCGTTCGACGATGTGAATGTAGAGGTCGTGGTGGGACAGCAGGATGCGCCCGATGACGCCGAAGTCCTGCGGCCGGGTGGCCCTGTCGTAGTGGCCGAAAGTCTTGGCGATCTTGTCCTCGCTGCCCGGCACCATGCGGCAGACGATCACGTTGCGGAAGACCATGACAACTCCTCGCAGAACGGTGGGGATCGGCCGGGTCGGTTCGCCCGGTGGTCGGTGGTGGATCGGCCGGGTCGGTTCGCCCGGTGACCGGTGGTACGTCAGCCGGTGGCGGTGAACCGGACCGGCAGCTCGAGCAGCCCGCGAAACGGCGAGGCCGCCGGGAGTCGGCGCAGTTCGGCGGCGGGTACGGCCAGCCGCAGGTCCGGCAGCCGGCGCAACAGCCCGCCGATGCCGGTCCGGGCCTCGATACGGGCCAGCGAAACACCCAGGCAGTAGTGCACCCCGTGGCCGAAGCCCAGGTGGGGTCCACGTTCGCTGGTCACGTCGAGGCGGTCGGGGTCGGTGAAGTGGTCCGGGTCGCGGTTGGCCGAGTTGAGCACCACCCCGACCGCCGCCCCGCGCGGGATGCGGACACCGTCGTACTCGACGTCCTCGGTAGCCACCCGGGGGCTGGCGATCGGCAGCGGGCCGTCGAAGCGCAGCAGCTCCTCGACGGCCGCTGGCAGCAGCTCGGGCCGGGCCAGCAGCAGCTCGTACTGTCCGGGGTTGGTCAACAGGGCCAGCATGGCGTTGCCGATGAAGTCGGCGGTGGTCTGGTGACCGGCGAACAGCAGCAGGAACGCGGTGGAGACCAGCTCCCGTTCGGTGAGCGCCCCATCGTGGTCACAGGCATCGATCAGGGCGGTGAGCATGTCGTCGGCCGGCGTCGCGCGTTTGGCCCGGACCAGTCCGGTCAGGTAGTCGTGCAGCTGCGCCTGCACCTGCTGCACCGCTGCCCGCTCCTGGTCGGGCGGCCGGCTGGCCGACCCGGAGGTCCGGATCACCTGGGTCCAGCCGAGCACCTGTTCGTGGTCGGGTGTCGGCACGCCGAGCAGCTCGCAGATCACCACCATCGGCAGCGGTACGGCGAACTCGTGCATCAGGTCCGCCTCGCCCCTCGGTGCGAACTTGTCGAGCAGGTCGTCGACGACCTGGCCGATCCGGGGCCGCAGGGCCTCGATACGCCGGGGCGCGAACGCCTGCGACACCAGCCGGCGCAGCCGGCTGTGTTCCGGCGGATCCGAGTTGAGCATGTTCTTGTTCAGGCCCTCCGAGTTCGGCCCGAAGAACCGCAGGTAGTGGCCTTCCGGGCCGTACAGGTCCTTGGACAGCCGCGGATCGGTCAACGCTGCCCGCGCGTCGTCGTAGCGGGTGATCAGATAGGAGTCGAACCGGGGTGAGGCGACCAACCGGACCGGGCACTGCGCACGCATCCGGGCGTAGGTGGGGTACGGGTCGGCGGCGTACCCGTCGGTGTAGAACTCCGCCGCCGGGACGGCCTGCTCAGCGGATCCGACCGGCTCGGCCGGTCGCGGATCGGCGGTCATCGGTGCTCCTCTCGTTCGCTCGGCACGCTGTGCAGCACCTGGTAGGTGTGCCGCTGCGCGGATTCGCGCAGCTCCCGGATCACCCGCAGCAGCCGGTCGCGCTGCGCGCTGCGGCCGAACGCGTCGAGGCGTTCCCGGTCCGCCCAGTCGGTGATGATCAGGTAGCTGCGGGGATCGTCGGCGTCGCGGACCAGGTCCTGGCGCAGGCAGCCGTCGAGGGTGCGGATCTGATCGGCGATGGCCTGCCACTCGGTCTCGAACCGCCGCTCGCACCCGGGGCGGGTCCGCATCGACAGCACGGCGCGGACGGGACCCGGCACCAGGTCCGCCCGGTTCATCTGGCCTGTCCGGCTCATCTGGTTTGTCCGGTTCACTTGGTCTGTCTGGTTCTGGGGAGCGGCGGTCACCGGACACCGCCGTTGAACACCAGGTACAGGTGGTGGCGTAGTGCATCGACGTCGATCGGGTGGCTGCGGAAGCCGACGTACCCGTCCGGCCGGATCAGGTAAGCGGCGGCACCGGCGGTGCCGTACCCGGCCCGGAACTCACCGGCGGCGTCGTGGAGCACCGGCGGATGGTCCGCTGGCAGGGCTGGCGTGTCCGGGCTGAGCAGCAGGTAGACCTCGACTTCGCCGTACGTCCGATCCGGCAGGTCGGCGCTGAGCTTGTCGATGGCGGCCAGAGTGGCCTCGTCCGCCGTCCGGTCGGCGTAGAGCAGCAGAGTGTGCCGGGTCCCCCGGGTCAGCTCGTGCAGCCGCATCGAATGTCCGACTCCGCGTCGACGTAGGCCGGACACGTCGGGAGCGCGCTCCCCCGGGGCCGGGCCGGCCCGCAGCGCGTCCACGGTGGCCAGCGACTCGCCGACGAGTGGACTGTCGGCGTAGCTGACCAGCATCGACATCTCCTGCAGGAACTGCCTTTCGAGGTCCTCGCGTTCCAACTCGTCAGTGAAGGCCAGCCGCACCGCCCGCCCGACGACCTCTTCCCCCTGTGGCCGGCGCTCGATCTGGTAGCTGTCCAGCAGGCCGGGCGCGGCGACACCACGGACCGCCAATGCCAGCTTCCAGGCCAGATTCCAGGCGTCCTGGATGCCGGTGTTCATGCCCTGACCGCCGGCTGGCGGATGCAGGTGTGCGGCGTCGCCTGCGACGAAGACCCGTCCGTCGCGGTAGCGGTCGACGATGCCGTGACTGATCCGGAAGATCGACGACCAACGCAGGTTGGCCGCGGTCGTTGCGGCCGGGGCGAGCTGGTCCAGCACTGCCTGCACGTCGGCGAGGGTCGGTTCGCCGAGTTCGGCGCTGAACCCGGGCGGGGCGTTCTCGCCACGGGTGGCGGCGAAGTAGCGCGGCGGCGCCATGGTCGCGATCCGGTAGCGGGATTCACCCCGCAGCGGTACGCAGACCAGCATGTTGTCCAGCTGGCCGTCGGTTTCGTGGATGAACCGCAGCAGGTGGCCGGCGGGCATGTCCCAGTCGACGTCGACGTCGCCGAGCATGAACAGTTGCGGGAAGCGGCCCAGCCCGCCGGTGAAGGTGAGGCCGAGCAGTTGGCGTACCCGGCTGTGCGCGCCGTCGGCGCCGACGAGGAACTTGGCGCGGACCGTCTCGGTGCCGCCGTCGGCGTGGGCGAGGTTGGCGGTGACTCCGTCGTCGTCGCTGGTGAAGTCGACCAGTTCGGCGCCGCGCCGGGGCCGTACGCCGAGTGTGGCGAGCCGGTCGGTGAGGATCCGTTCGGTCTCGTACTGGGGCAGACCCAGGTGTGCGTACGGCAGCTCCGGCAGCTCCCAGCTGCCCCGGTACACCTGGTGACCGTTGACGAAGACCGCTTGGCCGGTCAGCCAGATGCCAGCGTTCATCGCGTCCCGGACGACGCCCTGGTCCTCCCAGATCTCCATGGTGCGGCAGTGCACCCCGATCGCCTTGTCCGCCTGGTCGGGCGGGCTGGTGAGTTTGTCGATCACCTGGCAGTCGACGCCGCGGCGGGCGAGTTCGATCGCGGCGGTGAGCCCGGTCGGGCCGGCGCCGACGATCAGTACGTCGGTGGTGTCGGCCGCTGCCGCTGGCGGATCGGCGGGCGGATCGGCCGGTTGGTCGGCGGGGTGGTCGGCGGGGTGGAAGATCCGGGGGCGGATCCCGACGAGGAACTCGGCGATCGGGCCGGCTTCGGCCCGCTCGTGGTCGGGGTCGGAGATCCACCGGCGGAACTGCTCCGGGCTGCTCCACTCGGCGAAGATGTGGTGCACCGGGGTGCCGGGTTCGCGTAGCAGCTCCTCACGCATATATCCGTCCACTCCGGAAAGTCGACTGACGACCTCGGCGTGCCCACGGTGGAACTCGTCGATCCGGTCGGTGGGAACGGTGATCGGCACGTCGACGTAGATCCGGGTGTCGGTGCCGGCCCGACCGCGCATCACCCGGTAGCTGCCGGCGGTCGGCGGTTCGCAGGCGGCCGCTACGGCGTCGGCCCACTGCCGGGCGACGGGCCCGTCGAGGTGGTCGCGCAACGCGTCGTCGTCGGCCCACTCGGTGACCACGACGAAGGTACGCGAATCGGTGGCGTCGACGAGCAGCTGTCGCAGTCGGTTGCCGGGCGCCGCACCGATGTCGTCGGCGACGGCCTGCCACGCTGACTCCACAACCGTCTCGAATCCGCTGCGGGCGCGGACCCGGAGCATCGTCCTGATCATGTGGTCCCCCTGAACGGCGTGCGGTGGACCTGACCTTCGCCGACACCGCGTCACCCGGCCGTCAACGCGGCACGGGGCACGGTGGGCGGCCGGTGACGCGCCGGCGACCCGGCTGAGGAACGATCTTCAGGCGTGCGCTCAGCCGACCGCCTCGGCGGTGAACAGCGCCGCCTGTTGCGGGTGCAGCAGCGGTGCGGGCAGTCCGACCTCGGCCAGCACCCGGCCGGGCAGGGTCGCCTCGCCCCGCTGAAGCCAGGCCGGCGGCCGCACCTGCAGCGTCGCCGGCACCGGGCCGATCCGCAGTGGGCTCACCCGGTAGCGGCGCTGCGGGTCGAGACCGGGCAGCCGCAGCGGCACCGGTAGCGCGGACCGCGCCGCGTCGAGCGCCACCAGGGCGTACACGCCGGTACGCCGGTCGGCGGCGACGACCCCATACAGCTGCCGGGCCGGATCCGGGCTGTCGGTGCGGACCAGCGTCCCGGTGTGCAGCAACGGCCGCAGCCGCCGGTACGCGGCGACCCACTCGGCGACGTCGGCGCGTTCGGCGTCGGTCGCGGTGGTCAGGTCCCATTCGATGCCGGCGTGCCCGAACAGCGCGGTGGCCAGTCGGAAACTCAGGTCGGTGGCCCGGCCGGTGACGTGCGCGGTGCCGGCGCCCAAATGCCCGCCGAGGTACTCCAGCGGCATCAGCACACTGGTCCAACGCAGGATCCGCTGCCGGTCGAGCGGGTCGTTGGTGTCGGAGGTCCAGAACCGGTCGACCAGTTCACCGATGCCCAGGTCGATGCGGCCTCCGCCGGAGGCGCAGCTTTCGATCTCCAGGTCGGGGTGGGCCACCCGCAGGTCGGCCAGGAGCCGGTACAGCGCCGTGGTCTGCCGGTGCGCGCCGGTCGCGGCGAGCAGGTCCCGGTTGTGGTCCCACTTCAGGTAGGCGATCGGGTACGCCTCGAGCAGCGCGCCGAGCCGCTCCCGCAGATACCGGTAGGCGTCCGGGTTGTCCAGGTCGAGCACCCGCTGGTGCCGCCAGGTCGGCGCGTGCGTCGGCCCGAGCAGCCAGTCGGGGTGGGCACGGGCCAGGTCGGAGTCGGGGCTGACCATCTCCGGTTCCACCCACAGCCCGAAGTCCATCCGCCGGGCGCGGACCCGGTCGATCAGTGGCCCCAGACCGGCCGGCCAGCGCCGCGGGTCGACGGACCAGTCGCCGAGCGCCCGCCGGTCGTCGACCCGGCCGGTGAACCAGCCGTCGTCGAGGACGAAACGTTCGACGCCGACCTGCGCGGCGGCGTCGACCAGCCGGGTCAGCCGGTCGAGATCGTGGTCGAAGTAGACCGCCTCCCAGGTGTTGAGCACCACCGGCCGGGGCCCGGGCAGCGGGCGGCGGGCCCGGATCCAGCCGTGCAGCCGCGCGGAGAGACCGTCGAGGCCGTCGGCGGAGAACGCGGCGACCGTCCACGGGGTGGTGTACGTGCCGTCGGGCGGCAGGATCAGCTCGCCGGGGGCGAGCAGTTCACCGGCGCCGAGCAGGCTCTGCCCGGTGGCCTGGCGTTCGGCGTACAGCTGCTTGTCGCCGCTCCACGCCAGGTGCACCGCCCACACCTGGCCGTGCCGGAACCCGAACCCGGCGGTGCCGGCGACCATAAGGTACGGGTCGTCGTGGCCGGGCCGGCCGTGGCGGGTGGACCGCGTCCACGTACCGTCGCGCAGTCGGCTGCGCTGCGGACGCCGCTCGTTGGCCCAGAGCCCGGTGAAGTCGAGCACCTCCTCGGCCCGCTCCGGCACCGGCAGTACGACGTCCGCCGCGGCCAGGTGCAGGTCGACCTCGGCGATGTTGCGCACCTGGTGGCGGAGCCGTAGGACGCCCTGCTCGCTGAGCGAGACGTCGGTGCTGACCCGCAGCCCGCCGGCGGCGCAGCCGCACTCGATTACCAGGTCACGGGGACCGGTCCGGCCGACGGTGTGCAACCGCAGGTCGTCAACGGGCCGGCCGGCCCAGTGTCCGGCGATGCCGGGCCGGCCGGTCCAGCCCTGGCCCGGGGTGGGCAGCAGGGTGAGTCGCAGCGGCTGGTCGACCGCACTGGGCGGCACCGGTGGGACCGCCGCGTCGGCCAGGTCGGTCAACTCGGCCTCGGTGAGGTCGCCGAGGTCGCCGCCCCAGTGCAGGACGACCGGTGGGTACGGGCCACGGGCGTCCAGCACGAGGCTGGCGCCCGCGGCCCGCAGGTACGCGATCAAATGGTCACTCCGCTACCGGGATGGACTGCGACTTCAGGGTATCCACGGTAGAGGTTTGCGCGGCGGTCAGCGCGTCCAGCAGGCTGCCCTGACCGGAAACCGCCGCCTTGAAGCCGTCGGAGGCGTCGGCGTAGGTCTGGGTCATCGTCGGACCCCAGACGAAGCCCTCCGCGACCTGCTCCGACGCCTCGGCGAAGACCTCGTAGATCGGCTGGCCACCGTAGAACTCCACGCCCTCGCGCAGCGCCGGCAGCTGGGTGCCGGCAGTGGTCGCCGGGTAGAGGTTCGCTTCGGCGTTGAGCAGGGTCAACGCCTCCTCGGAGGTGTTCAGCCAGAGGGCGAACTGAGCGGCCTCGTAGACGTGCTCGCTGCCCCGGAACACGGCGGTGGAGGAACCACCCCAGTTGCCGGCGACCTGGTCGCCGGCGTTCCACTGCGGCATCGGCGCGACCGCCCACTTGCCGGCGGTGTCCGGCGCGCCGGAGCTGATCGAGTTGGCGCCCCACACGGCCGACACCCAGGTCCAGGCGGAGCCGCTGTTGTAGGCGTTGTCCCACTCGGTGGTCCACGGCGGCACAGTCGAGACGAGGTCGCGGTCGATCAGGTCCTGCCAGTACTCGGCGACCTGGGTGGTCTGCGGGTCGGTCAGGTCCACCGTCCACTGGTCGCCGTCGTTGGCGAACCACCGGCCGCCGGCCTGCCAGGCCAGCCCGGCGAACTGGTTGATGTCGCTGGACGAGAAGTTGGTGATGTAGCCGCCGGCGGCGCGGACCGTCTCGGCGGCGGCCGCGTACTCGGCCCAGGTGGTCGGCACCTCGATGCCGTTGGCCTCGAATAGGTCCGCCCGGTAGAACAGGGCCATCGGTCCGGCGTCCTGCGGTACGGCGTACGCCGAGCCCACCTCGCCGAAGCTGACCTGCCCCCAGGTCCAGTCGACGAACTGGTCCTGGGCGTCGAGCACGATATCGCAGGCGCCGAGGTCGACCAGGCCGTCCTGCACCCGGAAGCTGGGCAACGCGTCGTACTCGATCTGGCCCAGGTCCGGTGCGTTGCCGGCGCGCAGCTGGTTGAAGAAGTTCTGGTAGGTGCCGCCGTTGCCGTTCGGCCCGGTCTGCACGTTCACCTGGATGTCGGGGTTCTGCTCGTTCCAGACCTCGACCACCTGCTCGATGCCGGGGATCCAGGAGGTGAAGTCGAGGGTGACCGGGCCCTCGGCCGGGCTGCAGTCGGTGGCGGCGCCGGAACCGGAACCGGAGTCACCGGAATCGCCGGAGGAGCAGGCGGTCAGCGCTAGCGTGCCGGCGAGCAGTACGCCGACCGTCGAGGCGGGGAGTCTCATCGAAATCCTTCTCTCGTTATCGGTGGGTGGACGGGTACGGCGGAAGGCGGGGTTCACTTGACCGAGCCGGCCCCGAGGCCGGTCCGCCAGAAGCGTTGGAGCAGCAAGAACGCCGCGACCAGCGGCACGATCGACAGCAGCGCGCCGACGAGCACCAGGCCCCGCAGTTCGGGCAGCTGGTTGACCTGGGTGTTCCAGGTGTAGAGGCCGAGGGTGACCGGGAACAGCCGCTCGTCGCCGAGCATGATCAGCGGCAGCAGGAAGTTGTTCCAGACCGCGACGAAGTGGAACAGGAAGATGGTGACCAGGGCGGGCAGCATCAGCCGGGTGGCGACGGTGAAAAAGGTCCGTACCTCGCCGGCGCCGTCGAGGCGGGCCGCTTCCAGCAACTCGTCGGGCACGCTCGCGGCGGCGTAGATCCGGGCCAGGTAGACCCCGAACGGGTTGACCAGGCTGGGCAGGAACACCGACCAGAAGGTGTTGGTCGCCTCGAACCGGCTGAAGATCAGAAACAGTGGCAGGGCGAGCGCGGTCGCCGGCACCAGCACCCCGCCGAGCACCACGTTGAACAGCGTCTCCCGGCCAGGGAACCGGTACTTGGCCAGGGCGTACCCGCACATCGCGGCGAGCAGGGTACCGATCAGGGCGGCGCCGCCGGTGTAGGCGAGGCTGTTGAGGATCCAGCGGGGAAACACCCCGTCGCGGTAGGTCAGCACCTCGGCGACGTTGTCGACCAGCGAGAAGTCGTCGAACCACAGGGGCGCACCCTGGGTGAACCGCCCCTCGGGTTTCGCCGAGGCGACCACCAGCCACCAGATCGGCACCAGGAAGTACGCGGTGCAGACCAGCATCACCAGGGTCGCGGCGGACCGCGACAGCAGCGACTCCCGCGACGGCGTACCGCCGGGGGTGCGGCCGGCGGTGGTCCTGGCCAGGGCGCTCATCGCGCGTCCCGGCGCTGGGTGAATTTCAGGAACGTGAACGACAGCGCGAAGGTCGCCAAGGCGAGCACCACCGAGAAGGCCGCGGCCAGGTTGAAGTTGGGGATGGAGGAGGTGGAGTAGACGGTCAGGTTCGGGGTGTAGGTGCTGGACACCGCTGAGCTGAAGGTTCGGAACACCTGCGGTTCGGCCAGCAGCTGCAGGGTGCCGATGATGGAGAAGACGGTGGTCAGCACGATCGCCGGCAGCACCATCGGGATCTTGATCGACCAGGCGATCCGGGCCGGACCGGCGCCGTCGAGCCGGGCCGCCTCGTAGATCTCCGGCGGGATCGCCAGCAGCGACGAGTAGATGATCAACATGTTGTAGCCGACGTAGACCCAGGTGACGACGTTGGCGATGGACCACAGCACCAGGTCCGCGCCGAGCAGGTCCACCCGACCGGTCACCGCGGCGAACGGCGACAGGTTGGGCGAGTACAGGAAGCCCCACATGATCGCCGCGACGACGCCGGGTACCGCATACGGCACGAAGAAGGCGAGCCGGAAGAAGCGTCGACCGCGGACCAGACCGGAGTCGAGCAGCAGGGCCAGCAGCAGAGCGACGCCGAGCATCACCGGCACCTGGACCACGCCGAACAGCAGCACCCGGCCGATCGACGACCAGAACGAGCCGTCGGCGAACACCCGCTGGTACTGGGCGAGCCCGCCGAAGACCTCCCGGGCCGGGCCGAAGGTGCCGGTGCGTTCCACGACGTACAGCGACTGGACCATGGCGTAGCCGATGGGGACGGCGTAGAAGAGCGCGAAGAGCGTCCCGAACGGCACCACGAAGATCGCGATGGCGCTCTTGTGCGGCACGGGTGCCCGGCGACGGCCGGTCGCCGTCGCCCGCACCGGACGGGATCTGCTCACCGGGCCGACTCCTCTCTGACCACCCGGACCTCGCCGGGGCCGACTCGCAACCGCCCGTCGACCGGGGTGCCGGTGACGAGTTCGTAGCCACTGGCGGCGTGGCGGATCTCCCGACGGCCGTGGTTGACGACGAACAGGTAGCTGCGGTTGCCGCCGACGCGCCGGACCACCTCGACCGAGCCGTCGTTCTCCGGACCATGCGGGACCACCCCGGCCCCGTCGACGGCGGCACGCAGCACGTCACGCAGCCCGTCGGGGGCCAGCGCGGTCGCCAGGTACCAGGCGATGCCGGCGCCGTAGTCGTTGCGGGTGACCGCCGGGGTGCCGGGCAGCGGGCCGTCGGCGTAGCAGGCGACGGTCGTGGCGGTGGTGGTCCGCAGCCGCTCGGTCCACCACCGGGCGCGGGCGCCGTTGTCCAAAGTGACGTCGACCCCGGGCAGCAGCGGGACGAACTCCTCGCCGACCACACCGAGCAGATCCCGGAAGGCACCGGGGTAGCCGCCGAGGCGGATCCGGTCGTGTTCGTCGACGATGCCGCTGTAGAAGGTCACCAGCAGGTGGCCGCCGGCGTCGACGTACCGGGCGAGCGCGGTGGCCTGCTCGTCGGTCACCAGGTGCAGACACGGCACGACGACCAGCCGGTACCCGGCGAGGTCGGCGTCCGGCGCGGCGACGTCGCAGGTAACGCCGAGCTCCCGCAGCCCGGTGTACGCGGCGTGCACCTGGTCGAGGTAGCGAATCTCGGTCGACGGGCGGGCCGTACCGTCGGCGGACCACCAGGACTCCCAGCTGAACAGCAGGGCCACGTCGGAGTGCACCCGGGTGCCGGCGACCTCGCCGACCCGGTCGAGCACCTCCGACAGTCGCAGCACCTCCCGCCAGGTGGTGGTGTCGGTGCCGGCGTGCGGCAGCATCGCCGAGTGGTACTTCTCGGCGCCCGCGGCGGAGGCACGCCACTGGAAGAAGCAGATCGAGTCGGCGCCCCGGGCGACGTGGGTGAGCGAGTTGCGGATCATCTGGCCCGGCTCCTTGGCGAGGTTCCAGGGCTGCCAGTTGACCGCGCCGGTCGCCTGCTCCATCAGCATCCACGGCGCTCCCCCGGCCAGCCCACGGGTGAGGTCGGCGGCGAAGGATAGTTCCGCGACCGGGTCGCCGAGCCGGTGGTCCAGATAGTGGTCGTTGGCTACGATGTCCAGGTCAGGAGCCCAGGACCAGTAGTCTAGATTCCTGATATGGGCGGTTACCATGAGATTCGTGGTGATCGGCGCGGCGCTGTACCGGCGCAGTACCGCCGCCTCGGCGCGGTAGTGCTCCAGCAACTGCGCGGAGCTGAACCGGTGGAAGTCCAGTAGCTGTGCCGGGTTGGCCACCGACAGGTTCGCCCGGGGTGGATCCACCTCGTCCCAGTCGCCGTAGCGCTGACTCCAAAAGGCCGTGCCCCAGGCGTCGTTAAGTGCGTCGAGGCTGCCGTAGCGCTGCCGCAGCCAGTGCCGGAACGCGACCGCGCTGGGCTCGTCGTAGCACAACGCGTTGTGGCAGCCGAGTTCGTTGGACACGTGCCACAGCGCCAGGGCGGGGTGCCCGCCGTAGCGTCGGGCGACCTGCTCGGCCAGCGCCAGGGCGTGCCCGCGGTACACCGGCGAGCTGGGGCACCACGCCTGTCGCCCGCCGGGGAAGCGGGTGGTGCCGTCGGCGGCCCGCGGCAGCACCTCGGGGTGGCGGGTGGTCAGCCAGGGCGGCGGGGAGGCGGTGCCGGTGCCGAGGTTGAGCCGGATGCCGGCGTCGTGCAGCAGGCCGATCACCTCGTCGAGGGCGGCGAAGTCGTACTCGCCCGGCCGGGGCTCGATGCTCGACCAACCGAAGATGTTGATCGCCACCAGGTCGACGCCGGCCTGTCGCATCAGCGCGACGTCCTCGCGCCACACCGCCGACGGCCACTGCTCCGGGTTGTAGTCACAGCCCAGCGCGATGCCGCGGATCGACGGCAGCAGTGATGCGGCCGACCGGTCACGGGGCAGTGTCATCGAGATGTCCTCGCTGCAGATACGGGCATGTGTGTGCACGTGCACACATTTCGTCGTGTGTACAGTCGGCAAACGAATGTGTGAACGTGCAGACGTTAGAGCCGCGTTCCGCCGCAGGTCAAGGGCCGGCCGCTACAGTGATCGGCGTGAACCGGCCGAGACCGATGACGAAGCGGGCCACCGTGCACGACGTCGCCGCCGCCGCCGGCGTGTCCCGGGGCACCGTCAGCCGGGTCCTCAACGGTGGCTACGTCTCCCCCGTTGCCCGCGCCGCGATCCTCGCCGCCATCGCCGAGGTCGGCTACGTACCGAACACCGCCGCCCGCAACCTGGTCACCCAACGTTCCCAGGCGGTCGGCTTCATCGTGCTCGAACCGCACTCGCTGTTTCTGGAGGACCCGAACATCGGGGCGATCATGCTGGGCGCCAACGCGGTGCTCTCCGCCGGCGAGTACCAGATGGTCAACCTGGTGGTCGACTCCGACCGGGACACTGAACGGATCGCCCGCTACCTCAGTGGCGGCTTCGTCGACGGCGCGGTGATCGTCTCGGCCCGCGTACACGACCCGATCACCCGGGTCGTCACCGACCTGAAGTTGCCGGCCGCCTTCGTCGGGCACCCGCCCGACCTGGCGCAGGAGATCCCGTACGTCGGGGTCGACAACGTCGGCTCGGCACGGGAGATCACCACCCGGCTGGTCGCCACCGGCCGGCGGCGGATCGGCATGATCGCCGCCGCGCTGAACCGCGACTCCGGTGCCGACCGGCTCACCGGCTTCCGCCAGGCACTCGGCGACCGGTTCGACCCCCGGCTGGTCGCCGAAGTCCCCCTCTACGACTACTCGTGCGGCGTCAGCGGCATGCAGACCCTGCTGGAGCGGACACCCGACCTCGACGGCGTCTTCGCAGCCTCGGACGTGGTCGCCGCCGGAGCGATCCAGACCCTGCGCGAGGCCGGCCGGACCGTACCGGCCGATGTCGGCGTGGTCGGATTCGACGACAGCGCCTGGGCGCTCCGCACCAACCCACCGCTGTCCACCGTGCACCAGCCAGCGAAGGAGATCGGGGCCCGCGCCGCCGACCTGGTGCTGCGCCAGATCAACGGCGACCACATCGCAGCCGGCGGGGCGCTGCTGCCGACCCCCGTCGTATGGCGCGAGTCCGCCTGAGCGGGATCACCCGGAACCGAACCCGGTTGCGCGTTTCCAAGCATCGCGGGCGCCGATCGACAGCGAAACGCTCGCCGCACCGGCATCCGCAACCGGGAATTGACGATGATCCGTGCTACAAACTCATCTGGCACCTAGCAGTGCAGTGCAAATGCGAAAGGGGCAACCTCGTTGAGAATCATTCGATTTTCCACAGGCGGCAAAGGCGGGGCCCACCGCGCCGTCGAACCACGCTCGGTCGGCAACCGGAAACGGAGGATCGTGCTCGGTTCGGTGGTCGCTGCGGCCCTCCTGGGCGGTGCCACGATCGCACCGCAGGCGTACGCGACGACGGCTTTCGACGGGCCGGGTATCCGCACCGACGTAGTGGACGCGATCACCGGCGAGCCGGTGGCCGACATCTGCGTATTCGCCGTTCCGGTATTCACGTTCAGCTTTACCGACGTCTGCCCGACCCGGAGCGACTCCCGGGGCCGGGTGAATGTCTCGGTTCCCGGGCCGGGTTCCTACAATCTGTTCGCGTTGCCCGACTCGGGTAGCCGGTACGGTGCCCAGTGGGTCAGCCAGGACGGCGGCACCGGCACCCAGAAGAATGCGCGGTGGTTCACCTTCTCCGCCGACGAGGTGCGGTCCGGGCCGACGATCCGACTGGACGCGCGCTCAGTGATCGTCGGCACCGTGCAGGGTGCCGACGACGAGACCCTGACGAACGGTACGGTCGGGCTCGTCGCGCCGGTCGCCGACGGTTCGCGGGATCCGCGCTACGCACCGGTCGACGACAAGGGCTCGTTCGTCGTCGACTGGCTGGGGCCGTACGAGTGGCCGCTGCTGTTCAAAGCGGACGGCTACCCGTACCAGTGGAGCGGGCACGTCGGCAACCGGCTGCGCGCCGACCTGGTGGCGGCGGACGTCAACGCCCCGCCGTACGCGTACCAGTTGGAGGCCGGGACCTCGGTGAGCATCGAGATCGCCGACCCGCCGCAGGGTCCGGGCCAGCTGGTTCTGCTCAACGTCAGCACGAAAGACCCGGTGGGGATCGTCGAGCTGGCCGACGAGGCGACCGGCGCGTCGCTCATGGTACTGCCGCGACAGCAGGTGAAGATCCGCTGTGTCTGCAGTAGTGAGCACCGCTGGCACGGTGGCACCGACTTCAGCAGTGCCACTGGCGAACCAATTCGCATGAACGGTCCGCAGAGCATCACGTTCATCCAACCCGCCTGATCCGCCACCAGTTGTCCGGCTGCGGCCCGATGCTCCCTTGCGGAGCATCGGGCCGCTGTCCGTCGAATCGGCAGGTCACGGTTACTGTGGAGAGTCATTTGACTACGTGAAGTACACTTGGCTGTCTACGATCTTCCAACCACGGGGAGGGCGTACGACATGCGGTGGTGGGTACGGCTGGTTCTGACGGTCGCGGTTCTGACGACAGCGGCGGGATGCGCGCCCGCTGTCCGGTCCAACATCGGAGATGGCGACCTGACCAACGACTGGGTGGGGATCGGCACACCGAAAGTGTTCGTCCCACGGGCCGGCGAGTGCCATCCGGTCGCCGCCGGTACCGTCGGCCAGGGCGCCGAGTACCGACCCGTCGACTGCGGACAGTCCCACGAGGTAGAGACGGTCTTCGTCGGGATCTTCACCGGGGTGTACGGCGTACCGGACCACTCCCCCGCCCCCGGCTCGTCCAGCCGGCGGGCCGCCCGCGCCGACTGCGACCAGCGGGTCCGCAAGTTCCTCGGCGACGACTGGCAGGCCGGCCGGCTCCGGCTCGAAGTCGTCGTCCCGTCCACGACGGCCTGGGACGGCGGCGCCCGCTGGTACCGGTGCGACGTCGGCGAGGTGGTCAGCATGCAGGACCGCACCTTTGTCCCCCGCACCGGCAGCCTCACCGGCGCCCTCGACCAGCCGAGCCCGCTGCGCTGGGGCTGCTTCAACCCGAGCGCCAACGCCGCCGGCGACGTCGGAGTTCTCGCACCGGTGGCCTGCACCGAACCACACCAGAGCGAATTCGCCGGGCTGTACCTGGAAGCCGACCTGCCCTACGACGACTTCGCCGCGAACGCCGACCAGGTACACGAACGGTGCCGCCGGGTCGTCGCCGACTACGTCGGCCTACCCGTCGACGACGACCTGCGACACCGCTTCGGCACCATCTACGACTACCCGTTCAAGGACGAGTGGGACGACGGCAACCTCGCCGTACGCTGCCTGCTCTGGCGCGACCAACCACCGCTGACCCGCTCGGTACGCGACGGCGGCACCGCCGCCCTGCCGGTCCGTCAGGGCTGACCGACCCGGCGCAGCAACGCCACGAACATCGCGTCGGTGCCGTGTCGGTGCGGCCACAGCTGCACCGACGGCCCGGCGCCGAGCCCCGGCATACCCGCCGGCAGCAACGGCCGGGCGTCAACGAAATCCACCGGTACGCCGGACCTACGGGCCGCCTCGGTCACCGACACATGCGTCTCCACCCGGTGTGGCGAGCACGTCACGTAGGCCACCACGCCGCCCGGCCGGACCGCCCGCAGCCCGGCGGCGAGCAACTCCCGCTGCAACCGGGTCAACGGTGGCAGGTCCGACGGCTGGCGCCGCCAGCGCGACTCGGGACGGCGGCGCAGCGAGCCGAGCCCGGTGCACGGCGCGTCCACCAGCACCCGGTCGAACGCCGCCTCGGGCAGCTCCGTCCCGGCACCCACCTGACGACCGTCGGCGACGTGCACCGTGACCGGCAGCCCGCGTACCGCCTGCTCCACCAGCCGGGCCCGGTGCTCGGCGACCTCCACCGCGGTCACCTCGGCGCCGCGACCGGCCGCCAACGCGCCGAGCAGCGCCGCCTTGCCACCCGGACCGGCGCACAGGTCCAGCCACCGCCGGTCCGAACCGGACACCTCGGCTGCGGCCAACGCCGCCGCCACCAGCTGCGAGCCTTCGTCCTGCACGTGCGCCCGGCCCTGGCGGACCGCCGACACCTCGCCCGGCGCGCCGCCCGGCAGATAGACGGTGTACGGCGAGAACGCGCCCGGTGCCCCGCCGGTGGCGTCCGCCAGCTCGACCGCGTCGACCCGGCCCGGTCGGGCGCACAGGTGCACCGGTGGCGGCTCGTTGTCCTCGATCAGCAGCCGGGTCGTCTCCGCCAGGCCGTCGCCTGGCTCCTCACCGAGCGCCTCCGCGAACGCCCGGACGATCCACGGCGGATGGTGGTAGGTCACCGCCAGGTGACCTACCGGGTCGGCCTGCTCGTCCGGTGCCAGCTCCGCGAGCCAGTCGTCCAGGTCCCGGGTGGCGATCTCCCGGAGTACGGCGTTGGCGAACCCGACCGCCCCCGGCGCCACGTCATGCACCAGATCCACCGTGGCCGACACTGCGGCGTGCGCCGGAACCCGGGTACGCAGCAGCTGATACGAGCCCAGCCGCAGCGCGTCACGGGCCGGTGGATCGATCCGGTCCACCTCCCGGCCGGCCGCCCGGGCAATGATCAGATCGAGGGTGCCGACCATCCGCAGCGTGCCGTAGGTCAACTCGGTAGCGAAGGCGGCGTCGCGGCCCCGCAACTCCCGGTCCCGCAGGATCGTCGGCAACACCAGATTGGCGTAGGCGTCGTCGCGGTACACCGCCGCGACCGCCTCGTACGCCGCGTCCCGCGCCGGATCCGCCCGCCGCCGACGGCCACGCTGGTCGCGGTCGCCCCTGCCGTTCGCGACTGCGGGGCTCACTCGCTGCGCTCGCTCACTCCTCGCGCTCACCATGACCGCCCTCCGTTCACGACTGCGGGGCTCACTCGCTGCGCTCGCTCACTCCTCGCGCTCACCCGAAGAACTCGCCGGTGGTGATGCGGGCGCCGCGCGCCCAGTCCGCCGCCGACATGGCCTTCTTACCGGCGGCCCGGACCTCGCCGAGCGCGACCGGCACGGTGGCCGTACCGACCAGCAGGCGGTTACGTTCGGCCAGCGCTTCCCCAGGCTTCAGCTCCGGGCCGTCCGGCACCGGCCGGACCGGCCCGAGTTTGACCCGTTCGTCGCGGAACGTGGTCCAAGCGCCCGGCGCCGGAGTGCCGGCCCGCACCCGCCGGTCCACCGCGAACGCCGGATCGGTCCACCGCACCCGGACGTCGTCTACGGTCAGCTTCGGGGCCAGGGACACCCCGTCACCGGGCTGCGGCACCGCACGGGCGGTGCCGGCGGCGATCCCGTCGAGCACCGCGACCAGCAGCTGCGCGCCGCTGGACGCCAGCCGCTGCAGCAGGTCACCGGCGGTGTCCGTCTGGCCGACCTGATCGGTCACCGTGCCGAACACCGGGCCGGTGTCCAGCCCTTCCTCCAGCTGGAACACGCTCGCGCCGGTCACCTCGTCGCCGTGCAGCACCGCGTGCTGCACCGGAGCCGCCCCGCGCCAGGCCGGCAGCAGGGAGAAGTGCAGGTTGATCCAGCCGTGGGTGGGGATGGCCAGCGCGGTCGGCGGGACCAGGGCACCGTAGGCGACGACCGGTACGCAGTCCGGGGCCAGCTCGGTCAGCCGGCTGAGGAACTCCGGCTCCCGCGGGCGCTGTGGGGTCAGCACCTCGATCCCCCGCTCGTCAGCCCAGGCACCGGCTGCGGAGCGGACCAGCCGGCGCCCCCGCCCGGCGGGGGCGTCCGGCCGGGTGACCACCGCGACGAGTTCGTGGCCGCTGGCGGCGATCGCGTCCAGCGCGGGAATGGCGACCGCCGGGGTACCGGCGAAGACGAGTCGCATCGCCGTCACCCGCCCAGACCGAACGGGCTGGTCGCCGCACCGGGCCGGAACAGGCCACCGGGTGAGCGGTGCGGACTGACCTTCACCGTCGGCGGTGCGGCGGCGTCGTACCAGTCGGCTTCGCGGATGGCCTTCATCGCCTCCTTGCGGGTGGCGGCGTCGAGCCGGTCCAGGAACAGCACCCCGTCGAGGTGGTCCGTCTCGTGCTGGACGCAGCGGGCCAGCAGACCGCTGCCGACGATCTGCATCGGATCTCCGTACTCGTTGAAGCCCTTCGCGACGACGTTCTGTCGACGTTTGGTGTCGAAGTAGAGCCCCGGGATGGACAGGCAGCCTTCGGGGCCGTCCTGTTCCTCCTCGTCGGGGAAGTCCAGCACCGGGTTGACCAGGTGGCCCAGCAGGTCGTCGACGTGGAACGTGAATACCCGCAGCCCGACACCGAGCTGCGGCGCGGCGAGGCCGGCGCCGTTCTGATCGGTCATGCTGTCGGTCAGATCGGCGACGAGCCCGCGCAGCTCGGCGTCGAAGTCGACCACGGGCTCGGCCGCAGTGCGCAGCACCGGATCGCCGAAGAGTCGGATGGGCTGGACGGTCACGCGGTCAGGCTCCTTGTCGTGGGCAAACGGTGCCTCCAGTCTACGGGCGTACGCCGGACGTGGTGACGGACGCGGTGGTCACTCGGGCGGCCGTGACCGTGAAGTCGGGAAGACGGTATTGACGACGTGGTGATCCGGCCGTACTACTTCGTCGCTGTCAACGTTCACATCGATGATGTTGGTTGGGTCGAAGTCAGGGCCGTGGCTACGCTTCACCACCGACTTCAAACAGGCCGCGACCCACGGCGAGGTCCACTTCCTCGCCGTGGGCACCCCCTCCGGCCCGGACGGCACCTACGACCTGTCCCAGCTCACCGGCGCAGTCCACGAACTCGCACCGCATCTACACCAGCCGCCTGATCGTCGGCAAATCCACCGTCACACCCGGCACCGCCGCAAAGCTCGAAACCCTGGCCCGCAGCCTCGCCCCCGCCGCCGGGCAGATCGAAGTCGCCTGGAATCCGGAGTTCCTGCGCGAGGGCACCGCAGTGGCCGACACCCTCACCCCGGACCGCATCGTCGTCGGTGCCGACAGCGCGCCGCCGAGATGGTCAAGGCCACCGCGAACGCCTATCTGGCCACCCGCATCTCGTTCATCAACGCCGTAGCCGAGATGAGCGCCGCTGTAGGTGCCAACATCAGCGACCTCGCCGACGCAATCGGCCACGATGCCCGCATCGGACATCAATACCTAACACCCGGACTCGGCTTCGGTGGCGGCTGCCTACCCAAGGACCTCCACGCCTTCACCCAACAGGCCACCGCCGCCGACATCACTCCGGCCGTGAATCTGCTCCGCAGCGTCGACACGATCAACCAACACATGCGCCACCGTGCCATCAACCTGGCCCGCTCAGCCGTCGGAGGAACACTCACAGGACGTCGCATCGCCGTCTGGGGCGCCGCGTTCAAAGCGGGCATCGACGACGTACGCGACTCACCCGCCCTCGACGTCGCCACCCGCCTGCACCACCAAGGCGCGACCGTCACCGTCTACGACCCCCAGGCCATGCCCCAGGCCCGGCAAGCAGCTCCGGACCTGGCCTATGCCCAGACCGCCGCTGACGCCGCTCAGGACGCCCACATGGTCATTGTGGCCACCGGCTGGCCCGAGTTCGGCGCGCTCGACCCACAGACTATCGCCGACCGATCCGCACCCCGATCCTGCTCGACACCCGGGGAGTCATCACCGTACCCCGCTGGATGGCCGCCGATTGGACCGTCCTCAGCCTCGGCTATCGGACATAGCCGCCAACCCCGGTGGGGCGGCACCTGCCGCCCCACCGGCTACCGGCAGTCTGAAACGAAAGCCGCGACAGACACCCCGTCGAGTCGCGCGTGTCCAAGCCCAACCCGTACCGGCTGCCGGCCGTTGTGCCGAAACCGCAGCAGTTCCGCCCTGTCGACGGCGGCCTCGCCCAGATGCAGATCCCGCCGCCTGTCGACCCAGTCCACCAGCCCCTGCCGGTCGCGGACCTCACCGGTGAAGTGCACCAGCGTGGCGTACCAGATGTCACGGTGATAGCTGTCCTCGAACCAGCCGTCGGACCCCAACTCCTCACCGAGCCGATCAGCGAACCCGTCAGCAGCATCGTCAAGGGGAAACGCACACATCATCACCCCGGACGGCGTGAGCGTCACCCCGCGCAGCCTGAACCGGACTGGCCGACACTCCGCAGCCGCCCGGCCCAGTGCAGCCGCACACCGACCCGCCAGCGGATCGCCCACAGGAACATCGCGGCGATGAGTCTCAATGGCTCGGACCGTGAAATGCACCGCCTCCGGGGCGCCGGTCGGCCAGTGACCCGGACCGGCCAACCTCATCACCTCGGCGGTCACCGCAGCCAGCCTCGACACGCTGTCCGTATCGGGAACGAACACCACCGACGTCCCCCACCGGCCACCCTCAACCGGCGGCGTGTCCCGGTAGTGGGTCCCAGACAGGACCGCTTCACGACCCTGAACGAACAACCGGTCGAACGCCGCCGCGTAGGAGGCATCCGCCGCCGCCCTGTCCGAACCCCATGATCGCCTCGTCCTCGGCACCCGGCGCAGCCTACGCCGATGCCAAGCCCATACCCAGACGAACTCCCGTGCACGTCCCTCGTCTGGCTAAAGCCAGCTAGAGCAGGTCGAGCGGGTCGATCTGGATGCGTACCGGCTGGCCGGCACGGCGGGCGGTGCGGGTGCCGGCCGCCACCCGCAGCTGCCGGGCCAGTTCGGCCGCCTGCGACCGGCGGACCCGGATCAGCATCCGTTCCTGGCCGTCGGCCGCCGGCACCGGACCGAGCAGTTCGGCGCTGTCCGGCATCCGCAACGCGGCCAGCAGTTCGGCCACCGCCTCGGCGGGGCCGGTCACGCTGGCCATCCGGGCCGCCGGCGGGAAACCCAGCTCCCGCCGGTCGGCCAACTCGCGGGCGGCGAACCAGCCGGGATCCCAGCGCAGCAGTGCCTGCACCGGGGCGAGCCCGCCGTCGGCGACCACCACCACCTGGCCGCCGTCGGCCGCCGGGCGGGCCAGCGCGGCGGCGGACAGCCAGCGGCGTAGTGCCTCCTCCGCCGCCCGCAGGTCGGCCCGGGTCAGCAACGCCCAGGTGTCCAGCAGCAGTACGGCGCCGTAGCCACCGGCGGCCACCGGCTCGGCGCCCGGGGTGGCGACCACCACCGCCGGCTCGGCCGGCACCGAGGTGAGCACCTCGTCGCGGCCGGAGGTCCGCACCGTGGTGCCGGCGAACGCCCGGCCCAGCTCTTCGGCGGTACGCCGGGCACCGGTCACCGACGCCCGCAACCGACGCCCGTGGCAGTGCGGGCAGGCGTAGCCGGCGGCCGGCCGGCCGCACCAGCGGCACTGTGCGGTGGCGGTCGCCGCCGGCAGGGCCAGCGGGCCGGAGCAGTGCGGGCAGCGGGCCGGGGTCCGGCAGTCCGCGCAGGACACCGCCGGCAGGTAGCCGCGCCGGGGCACCTGCACCAGCACCGGCATCTCGGCCTGCAACGCCGTACGGGCGGTGGCGAAGGCCAGGCTGGGCAGCCGGGCGGTGGCAGCACCCGCGTCGCGGGCCAACTGGGCATCGTCGCCGGCCGGAGTGACCCGTGGGGCACGTCGCCGGACGGTCGCCCGGGCGGCGATGATTTCCCGGGCCCAGCCGGTCTCTACCAGCTGCTGCGCCTCGCCGGAGCGGGCGAAACCGCCGAGCAGCGCCGCGACCCCGCCCAGCTGTGCCCGGGTGAGCAGTACCTCGCGGGCGTGCGGGTAGGGCGCACGCGGTTCGGCGTGCACGTCGTCGCCGTCGTCCCAGATGGCGACCAGGCCCAGATCGGCGACCGGGGCGAACATCGCGGCCCGGGTGCCGACGACCACCTTGACCAGGCCGCGTCTCGCCGCGAGGAACGCCCGGTAGCGCCGGGCCGGGCCGAGCGCCGCGGTGAGCACCACGTGCCGACCGGCACCGAGGACCCGGCGCAGGGCCGCGTCGAGCCGGTCGACGTCACGTCCGTCCGGCAACACCGCGATCGCGCCCCGACCGGCCCGTACGGTGGCGGCGATCGCCTCGGCGTACCGGGCCGGCCAGTCCTCGCCGGGCAGCGGCGCCCAGACGGCGCGGGCCGGCCGGCCGTCGGCGACGGCACGTAGAAACGCGGGTCCGGACGGGTACGCCGCCCATCCGGCGGCGTCGGTCGGCGCAGCGTCGGATGGCACAGCGGCCGGTGGCGCGGCGGCCAGTGGCGCGGTGGCGGGACCGGGCTCCGGTTCGCTGGGCTCCTGCTCGACGCGGGCGTGTCTCGGCGGCACGGCCAGCCGCAGCACGTCGGCCAGGTGCCCGGCGTACCGGTCGGCGACGGTGCGGGCCAGAGCCGCGATCTCGGCGCTGAGCACCCGTTCCGGCGAAACCAGCTTGTCGAGGAAGGCGAGCTTGCCGTCGTGGCCGGAGGCGGCCACCCGGTCCAGCACCCACCCGGCCACCAGTTGGCCGGCGAAGCGGACCCGGACCCGGGTGCCCGGCTGCACACCGTCGTCGAGCTCCGCTGGGACCAGGTAGTCGAACGGTCGGTCCAGGTGCGGCAGCGGCACGTCGACGCAGATGCGCGCGACCGGCAGCCGGTCGGCCGGCTGTCGGTCGCATGCCGCGCGGGTGCTCACCGGGCCATCCTGCCCGGCTGCCGGACTGGCCGGCGACCCGCCACCCCCGATGGTCGTCCAGCGGCGACAGGTCAGGCTCCGGCGGCGGCCTTCAGGTCCGCAGCCCGGTCGGTGCGCTCCCAGGCGAACTCCGGCGTTTCCCGACCAAAGTGGCCGTAGGCGGCGGTCGGCCGGTAGATCGGCCGCAGCAGGTCCAGGTCGCGGATGATCGCGGCCGGCCGCAGGTCGAACACCTCGCCGATCGCCCGTTCGATCCGGTCCACCGGCACGTTCTCGGTGCCGAACGTCTCCACGAACAGGCTCACCGGGTGGGCCTTGCCGATCGCGTACGCGACCTGCGCCTCGCACCGCTCCGCCAGCCCGGCGGCCACGACGTTCTTGGCGACCCAGCGCATCGCGTACGCCGCCGAGCGGTCCACCTTAGACGGGTCCTTGCCGGAGAACGCGCCGCCACCGTGCCGGGCGTACCCACCGTAGGTGTCCACGATGATCTTCCGGCCGGTCAGGCCGGCGTCGCCCATCGGTCCGCCGATCTCGAAGCGCCCGGTCGGGTTGACCAGCAGCCGGTAGCCATCGGTGTCCAAACCGAGGCCCTCCAGCTCGGGGGCGATCACGTGCTCGCGCACGTCCGGGGTGAGCAGTGACTCCAGCGAGATGTCGGCGGCGTGCTGGCTCGAGACGACCACGGTGTCCAGCCGCGCCGGCCGCAGCCCGTCGTACTCGACGGTGACCTGGGTCTTGCCGTCCGGCCGCAGGTACGGGATGGTGCCGTCCTTGCGGGTCGCCGACAGCCGTCTCGCCAGCCGGTGCGCCAACGCGATCGGCAGCGGCATCAGCTCCGGCGTCTCCGAGCAGGCGAATCCGAACATCATGCCCTGGTCGCCGGCGCCCTGGGCGTCGAGCGCGTCGTCGGCCGACTCGCCGACCCGGCGCTCGATGGCGGTGTCGACGCCCTGGGCGATGTCCGGCGACTGTGCGCCGATCGACACGCTCACGCCGCAGGACGCGCCGTCGAACCCTTTCTTGGAGGAGTCATAGCCGATCCCCAGGATCGTCTCGCGAACGATGGCCGGGATGTCCGCGTACGCCTGGGTGGTGACCTCCCCCGCGACGTGTACCTGGCCGGTGGTGATCAGGGTCTCGACCGCGACCCGGGACCGGGGGTCCTGGGTCAGCAGCGCGTCGAGGATCCCGTCGCTGATCTGGTCGGCGATCTTGTCCGGGTGGCCCTCCGTGACAGACTCGGAGGTGAAGAGACGGCGTGCCACGGTACTCCTTGAATCCGAAAGCAATGGTTCCCGGCAGTCTAGTCATCCACGTTGGGGTCTGGTGCCGTGCCGACCAAGGAATCCGGCGGTTCGCCGACCGACGTAGCGCAGCTCACTGCGACAGTCGGGCCACTACCAGATCCCATATGTCGTCGGCGAGCTGCTCCTTGCCCCGTTCGTCGAGCACCGCGACCGGACCGTCGGCGTCGAGCACTGTGGCCGAGTTGACATCCGCGCCGAACACCCGGTCGACACCCACCTGGTTGGCGACGATCAGGTCCGCGTTCTTGCGCGCCAGCTTCGCCCGGGCGTTGGTCAGCAGGTCCCCGGTTTCCGCGGCGAACGCGACGAGGAGCTGTCCGGGTCGCTTTGCCGCGCCGAGTTCGGCGGCAATGTCCGGGTTGGTGACCAGTTCGATCACTGGCGGTCGCCCGCCGTCGTCTTTCTTGATCTTCGTGGGTGCGTAGCTCGCCGGCCGGAAGTCGGCCGGCGCCGCGGCCATCACGACCACGTCGGCTTCGGCTGCTGCGGCGAGCGTGGCGACCCGCAGCTCCTCGGTGCTGCCCACCCGAATCAGCCGGACACCGGCCGGATCCGGCAGCGACACGTTCGCGGCGATCACCGTCACCTGCGCGCCACGGGCGACGGCGGTACGGGCGAAGGCGTACCCCTGCTTGCCGGACGACCGGTTGCCGAGGAACCGCACCGGGTCGAGCGGTTCACGGGTGCCGCCGGCGGTGACCACCACCCGACGGCCGGTGAGGTCGGCGACAGCACCGGGCGGGCGGGCCAGGACCCGGCGGGCGACGGCGAAGATCTCCCCGGGGTCGGGCAGCCGGCCCTTGCCGGTGTCGGACCCGGTCAGCCGGCCGGTCGCCGGGTCAATGACCAGCACCCCGCGGCGGCGCAGCAGCGCCACGTTGTCGGCGGTGGCCGGATGCTCCCACATCTCGGTGTGCATCGCCGGGGCGAACAGCACCGGACACCGGGCGGTCAGCAGGGTGTTGGTGAGCAGGTCGTCGGCGAGCCCGTGCGCGGCCCGGGCGATCAGGTCCGCTGTGGCCGGGGCAACCAGCACCAGGTCGGCCTGCTGGCCGAGCCGCACGTGCGGCACGTCATGGACGTCGCTGAAGACATCATCGGCGACCGGCTGCCCGGACAGCGCCGACCAGGTCGGCGCACCGACGAAACGCAACGCCGCCGCAGTCGGCACCACCTTGACCTGGTGGCCCGACTCGGTCAGCAGCCGGAGCAGCTCGCACGCCTTGTACGCAGCGATCCCGCCACCGACGCCGAGAACGACCCGGGGCGGGACGCGGGCCGGCGTACCGGCGCTCAGGGCTGGTCGGTGGGCTCGGCGGTGAGCAGGTTGGAGTTGATCTCTCGCATGGCGATGGAGAGCGGCTTCTCCTGCGGCGTGGTCTCCACCAGCGGTCCGACGTACTCCAGCAGGCCCTCACCGAGCTGGCTGTAGTACGCGTTGACCTGGCGGGCACGCTTGGCGGCGAAGATCACCAGGGCGTACTTCGACGAGGTCTTCTCCAGCAGCTCGTCGATGGGCGGGTTGGTGATGCCTTCCGGGCTGGCAATGGATCCCACGGGATGCAACCTTTGTGTCGTCGGGCTCTGTCGCTGGGTGTCATCGTCTAACCAACGTCGTGAACCGGTGCTGCCAGACCAGACCGGGCTGTCAGACCGGGCTGTCAGACCGGGCTGTCAGACCGGGCGGTGCGACTGGGCGTCGGTCAATAATGACGAACCGAGCAATCCTACCAGCTCGATTGCGGCTCGCGTCACATCGTCGTTGACCACCGTGACGTCGAACTCCTGCTCGGCGGCCAGCTCCTCGTCGGCGTGCTCCAGCCGGCGACGGATCGTCTCCTCGTCGTCGGTCCCCCGACCGACGAGGCGCCGTTTCAGCTCCTCGACGCTGGGTGGCGCGAGGAAGACCAGCTGGGCCTCGGGCATCGCCGCCCGCACCTGCCGGGCACCCTGCAGGTCGATCTTCAGCAGCACCGGCTCGCCGGCGCGTAGTCGTTGCTCGACCGCCGAGCGCGGAGTGCCGTAGAGGTTGCCGGCGAACTCGGCCCACTCCAGCAGCTGCCCGGTGGCAGCCATCCGCTCGAACTCGGGCCGGTCGACGAAGTAGTAGTGGACGCCGTCGACCTCGTAGTCCCGCATCGGGCGGGTGGTCACCGAGACGGACAGCCAGATCCAGGGCGAGCGCGCCCGGATCAGCTCGATCACGCTGTCCTTGCCGACCCCGGAAGGGCCGGAGAGGACCGTGAGCCGAGCTGCCGGGCGCGCGTCGTCATACATGGTCACTGCTTGTTTCTACACCCTGCCGCGAATCAGTTCGCGGCGAACTCCCCGAGCAGGGCCTTGCGCTGCTGGTCGCCGAGGCCACGGAGGCGACGGCTGTCGGCGATCTTGAGCTTCTCCATGATCTGGGTCGCCCGGATCTTGCCGATGCCCGGCATCGCCTGCAGCACGGCGGAAACCTTCAGCTTGCCGACAACGTCGTCGGACTCCGCCCGGTCGAGCACGGCGGCGAGGGTGGTCTTGCCCTGCTTGAGTTGCTCCTTCAACTCAGCACGGGCCTTACGGATCTCCGCAGCCTTCTCCAGCGCGGCTGCGCGCTGTTCGGGGGTCAGTGACGGGAGCGGCACCAGTTCTCCTCAGGTCCCTATCGCGACGGGCGGATCGCACCGCCGCTCTGTGAAACGTGGTGTGGCCGGGAACCAAAGGGGCATGTGGTTCCCAGCGCGGGGAAAACTAGCGGTCAGCGACGTTTTCGGCAACGTGGCCGCACCACGATCACGCGGGGGTGATCGGTCACTCACTCAGACCAGAACCCCGAGAGCCTCCCGACACTTAACAAGCGTCTGTTCGGCTGCGGCCCGCAACGCCGACGGGTCCGGACCGGATTTCAGCACCTCACGGGAGTACGACGGAAGGACTGCGGAAAGCGCTTGCCCGAACACTGTCCGCAGGTCCTCGGGCCGTCCACCTTGCGCACCCAGCCCGGGGGCAAGCATTGGGCCATTGACATGCGACAGTTCATGGCCGGTGTCACCAACGGTCGCACCGACCACCAGACCGAAACTGCCAATCGGCTCCGCACCCACGTTGAGCTGCGAAATCTCATCGATCACCGTCTGAGCGACGGTGCGTCCATCGGACAGCCGGGCGTGCTGCACGGCCCGCCCCTCGGGATTCGAGGTCAGCGCGACCACGAAGACGCCGCCGCCGTGCCGGCCGGCGAGATCGAACATCGGAGCGAGCGCCCCGACGCCCAGATACGGGTTGGCCGTGACCGCGTCGACCGCCAACGGGCTCGCCGGATCGAGGTAGGCGGCGGCGTACGCGGCGACCGTCGAACCGATGTCGCCGCGCTTCACGTCAAGCAGGACGAGGGCCCCAGCCTCGCGAAACTGTCGGATAGTTGACTCTAGGACGCCGATGCCCGCAGCCCCGAATCGTTCGAAGAAGGCCGATTGAGGCTTCACCACCGCAGCCACGTCGCCAAGCGCGTCGACCGCCGTCGCGGCGAACCGGGCCAGCCCATCGACGTCGTCCGGCAGCCCCCACCGGGTCAACAGCTCCGGATGCGGGTCGACACCCACGCACAGCGGGCCCCGGACGCTGACGGCCCGGTGCAGTCGCTGACCAAAGGTCTCCATCGGCTCTCCCTTCCTCGGCGGTACCGCCGGGCGGACCTCAGCGCGGTACCGCGACGGCCGCAGCCGCCATCGCGCGGGCGATCCGCGCGATGTCATCGTCGTCCGCCGGATAGGGCGGCATGGTGTAGATCAGGTCCCGGAACGGCCGCAGCCACACCCCGGCGTCCACCGCCGCCGCAGTCGCCGCTGCCAGGTCGACCGGCCGGTCCAGCTGGACCACCCCGATCGCGCCGAGCACCCGGACGTCGCGCACGCCGGGCAGCGTCGCGACCGGGGCCAAGCCGTCGCGCAGCCCGGCCTCGATCCGCCGTACGGCGACCTGCCAGGCCGGGACGACCCCAGCCGGCGCCGGACCGGTGGCCGCAACCGGCTCGGCCCCCGCCGTCGGCGCGGCGGCGCGCAGCAGTCCGATCGAGGCGTTGGCGACCGCGCAGGCCAACGGATTGCCCATGAAGGTCGGCCCGTGGGCGAGGACCCCGCTGGCGGAGATCCCGGCGGCCACCTCCGGGGTGCACAGCGCGGCCGCCAGTGTGAGGTAGCCACCGGTCAACGCCTTGCCCAGGCAGAGCACGTCCGGTGTCACCCCGGCGTGCTCGGCTGCGAAGAACGCGCCGGTCCGGCCGAACCCGGTGGCGATCTCGTCGAAGATCAGCAGTACGTCGTGCGCGGCGGTCGCCTCGCGCAGGGCGCGCAGGTACGCCGGATGGTGGAACCGCATGCCGCCGGTGCCCTGCACCACCGGCTCGACGATCACCGCGGCGATCTCGTCCGCGTACCGGGCCACCGCGTCGACCAGCTCGGCCAGGTACCGCTCGTCCGGCGCCCCCGCGAAGTCGCCCGGCGGGGCGGACACGAACACCTGCGCCGGCAGCACTCCGCGCCACAGATGGTGCATCCCGCCCTCGGGGTCGCAGACGCTCATCGGGTGGAAGGTGTCCCCGTGGTAGCCGCCGCGCCAGGTGGCCAACTTGCGCCGGCCGGGCCGACCCCGACCCAGCTGGTACTGCAGGCCCATTTTGATGGCGACCTCGACGCTCACCGAGCCCGAGTCGCAGAGGAACACGTGCTCCAGGCCGGACGGGGTGATCTCCACCAGGGTCTGTGCGAGGCGGACCGCCGGCTCGTGGGTGAGCCCGCCGAACATCACGTGCGCCATCCGACCCAGCTGGTCGGTGACGGCCGCGTCCAGCACCGGGTGCTGGTAGCCGTGCACGGCGGCCCACCATGACGACATTCCGTCGACCAGTTCCCGCCCGTCGGCCAGCCGCAGCCGGACTCCGGCGGCGCTGTCGACCAGCAGGGGCGCCATGGCCGGGGGCAGCGCGGCGTACGGATGCCAGACGTGCCGGCGGTCCAGCTCCCGTAACCGCTCGGCGCGGTGGCCGTCGCCGGGCACCGGCAGCTGTGCGCTCACCGGCCCCGGGCCCGCCGGACGCGGTGCGCTCATCGGCCCCGGGCCTGCCGGGCGATCGCCCGGACCAGCCCCGGACCACGGTAGATGAAGCCGGTGTAGAGCTGCACCAGGCTGGCGCCGGCGTCGAACATCCGGGCCGCGTCGTCCGGGTCGAGGATGCCGCCGACCCCGATGACCGGCAGCGCGCCACCGGTCTCCCGGTGGACGAAGGAGACCACCTCCCGGGCCCGGCCGGTCAGCGGCCGGCCGGACAGCCCGCCGGCCTGATCGGCCTGATCCGCGTCGGCGCCGGCCAGGCCGGAGCGGGACAGGGTGGTGTTGGTGGCGATCACCCCGGCCGCGCCCCGGGCCAGGCACACCTCCAGCAACTCGGCGATGGCCGGCTCGCACAGGTCCGGCGCGATCTTGATCAGGATCGGCCGCTCCCCCACCAGGGTCGCCAGCAGGGTGTCGAGATGTCCGCGGTCCTGCAGCTGCCGTAGCCCCGGGGTGTTCGGCGAGGAGACATTGATCACGAAGTACTGGCCGTAGCCGCTGAGAGCCTTGTACGCCGACAGGTAGTCGTCAACCGCCTCCTCGATCGGCACCACCTTTGACTTGCCGAGCGAGATGCCCAACGGCACCGGGCGGTCGGCGTGCGCCGGATGCGAGCGGCCGAACCCGGCCCGCTCGTCCAGCCGGCCGAGCACTGCGAGCCGGTCGGCGAGCGCCTCGGCGCCAGCGTTGTTGAACCCCATCCGGTTGATCACCGCCTCGCTGGTCGGCAACCGAAACAGCCGGGGTCGGGGGTTGCCCGGCTGGGGACGCGCGGTGACCGTACCGACCTCGACGAAGCCGAAACCCAACGCCGGCCAGGCGGGCAGCGCCAAGCCGTCCTTGTCCATCCCGGCGGCCAGGCCGACCGGGTTGGGGAAGTCGACCCCGAAGACGGTACGCGGCGCGGCCACCGCGTACCGGGTGCGCAACGCGGCCAGCGCCACCCGGCTGCGGGACAGGGCGGCCAGCCGGCGCAGCGTCCACTCATGGGCGGTCTCGGCGTCACCGCCGCCGAGCCGGAACAACGCCGACCGGGCCAGCCCGTACCCGCCGGATCGGGTCACCGGGCCGCCTGTCGGCCGGCTGTCTCCGGGCGCAGCGCCGCGTGCAGCTGCTGCAGCGGCCGGACCGCCATGTCCCCGTTGATCAGCGCCTCGATGCCCATCACGGCGGCGGCGACCCCGGGCACGGTGGTCACACACGGGGTGTCCGCGGTGACCGCCGCGCTGCGGATCTCGTACCCGTCGGAGCGGGCGCTGGCCCCGGAGCCCTGCGGCGTGTTGATCACCAGGGCGATCTCGCCGGAGGCGATCAGCGTCACCGCGTCAGGTTGGCCGTCACCCGGTTCCTCCCAGTGTTTGCGGGTCAACTCGCAGGCGATGCCGTGGCGGCGCAGCACCTCGGCGGTGCCGGCGGTGGCGACGATGTCGAACCCGAGATCGGCCAGCCGCTTCACCGGGAAGATCATCGCGCGTTTGTCCCGGTTGGCGACCGAGACGAAGACCTTTCCGCTGGTCGGCAGGGAGCCGTACGCGGCAGCCTGCGACTTGGCGAAGGCGTTGCCGTACGCCGGGTCGATCCCCATTACCTCGCCGGTCGACTTCATCTCCGGGCCGAGCAGCGAGTCGACGCCGTGCCCGGCGCGGGTGCGGAACCGCTTGAACGGCAGTACCGCCTCCTTGACCGCGATCGGCGCGTCCGGCGGCAACGTGCCGCCGTCACCGGTGGCCGGCAGCATCCCTTCGTCGCGCAGCTGCGCGACGGTGGCCCCGAGCATGATCCGGGCCGCCGCCTTGGCCAGCGGCACCGCAGTGGCCTTGGAGACGAACGGAACGGTCCGCGAGGCCCGCGGGTTGGCTTCCAGCACGTACAGCACGTCGTCCTTGAGCGCGTACTGCACGTTGAGCAGCCCGCGGACCCCGACGCCGCGGGCGATCTGCTCGGTGTAGTGCCGGATGGTGGCCAGGTGCGGGGCGGCCAGGGTGATCGGCGGCAGCGCGCAGGACGAGTCGCCGGAGTGGATGCCGGCCTCCTCGATGTGCTCCATCACCCCGCCGAGGTAGACCTCGCCGGTGGCGTCGCACAGCGCGTCCACGTCGATCTCGATGGCGTCGTCGAGGAACCGGTCGACCAGCACCGGGTGCTCCGGCGAGATGTCGGTGGCCCGGCCGATGTAGTCGCGCAGCGTCGCGTCGTCGTAGACGATCTCCATGCCGCGCCCGCCGAGCACGTACGACGGGCGGACCAGCACCGGATAGCCGATCTCGTCGGCGATCGCCTTGGCCTGCTCGAACGACACGGCGGTGCCGTGCGCCGGGGCGCGCAGCCCGGCGCGGGCCAGCACCTGGCCGAACGCGCCCCGCTCCTCGGCCAGGTGGATCGACTCCGGTGGGGTGCCGACGATCGGCACCCCGGCATCGGCGAGCCGCTGCGCCAGCCCGAGCGGGGTCTGCCCGCCGAGCTGGACGATCACCCCGACCACGCCGGGGCCGCCCGCGGCCCGGCCGGCGGCGTCCTCGGCCTGCCAGACCTCCAGCACGTCCTCGAAGGTGAGCGGCTCGAAGTACAGCCGGTCGGCGGTGTCGTAGTCGGTGGAAACCGTCTCCGGATTGCAGTTGACCATGACGGTCTCGTACTCGGCGAGCGCCATCACCGCGTGCACGCAGGAGTAGTCGAACTCGATGCCCTGGCCGATCCGGTTCGGCCCGGAGCCGAGGATCAGCACTTTCGGCCGGTCCGACGGCGCTACCTCGGTCTCCACGTCGTAGCTGGAGTAGTGGTACGGCGTGCGGGCGGCGAACTCGGCGGCGCAGGTGTCGACCGTCTTGTAGACCGGGTGCAGACCGAGCCGGTGCCGCAACGCCCGAACCCCGTCCTCGCCGGCCAGCTCCGGACGCAGCGCGGCCATCTGCCGGTCGGACAGCCCGGCCCGCTTGGCCCGGCGCAGCAGTGCGCCGTCGAGCACCGGCGCGGCCTCGATCTCACGGCGCAGTTCGACCAGGCCGGCGATCTCCTCGAGGAACCAGGGGTCGATACCACCGGAGGCCTCGGTGACCTGGGCGACGGTGGCACCCAGCCGCAGCGCCCGTTCGACGGTGTAGAGCCGGCCGTCGTGCGGGGTGGCCAGCTCGGCCAGGGTGGACTCGACGGTGGCGTCGGCCGGATCGGGCACCGTCCAGAAACCGGCGGCCTTCGTCTCCATCGAGCGCATCGCCTTGTTCAGCGCCTCGGTGAAGTTGCGGCCCAGGCTCATCGCCTCGCCGACCGACTTCATCGTGGTGGTCAGCTCCGGGTCGGCGCCGGGAAACTTCTCGAACGCGAACCGGGGGATCTTGACCACGACGTAGTCGAGGACCGGCTCGAACGCCGCCGGGGTCTGCTTGGTGATGTCGTTGGGGATCTCGTCGAGGGTGTAGCCGATGGCCAGCTTGGCGGCGATCTTGGCGATCGGGAAGCCGGTCGCCTTGGACGCCAGCGCCGACGACCGGGACACCCGGGGGTTCATCTCGATGACGACGAGCCGGCCGGTGCCCGGGTGCACGGCGAACTGGATGTTGCAGCCGCCGGTGTCGACGCCGACCTCGCGCAGCACGGCGATGCCCATGTCGCGCATCCGCTGGTACTCCCGGTCGGTGAGGGTCATCGCCGGGGCGACGGTGACGCTGTCGCCGGTGTGCACCCCCATCGGGTCGATGTTCTCGATGGAGCAGACCACGACCACGTTGTCGTTGCGGTCGCGCATCAGCTCCAGCTCGTACTCCTTCCAGCCGAGCACGCTCTCCTCGATGAGGACCTCGTGCACCGGAGAAGCGGCCAGCCCGGCACCGGCGATGCGCTCCAGGTCGTCCGGGGTGTGCGCCATGCCGGAGCCGAGCCCCCCCATGGTGAACGACGGCCGGATGACCACCGGCAGCCCGAGCTCGGCGACGGTGTCGTGCACCTCGGCCATGCTGTGGCAGACCCGGCTGCGCGGGGTCTCCCCGCCGGCGGCGGCGACGATGTCCTTGAACAGTTGCCGGTCCTCGCCACGACGGATCGCGTCGACGTCGGCCCCGATCAGCTCCACGCCGTACTTGTCCAGCACGCCGGCGGAGTGCAGGGCGACCGCCGTGTTCAGCGCGGTCTGCCCGCCGAGGGTGGGCAGCAGCGCGTCGGGACGCTCCCGGGCGATGACCAGCTCGACGAACTCGGGCGTGATCGGCTCGACGTAGGTGGCGTCGGCGAACTCCGGGTCGGTCATGATGGTCGCCGGATTGGAGTTGACCAGCGACACGCGCAGCCCTTCGGCGCGCAGCACCCGGCACGCCTGGGTGCCGGAGTAGTCGAACTCGCAGGCCTGGCCGATGATGATCGGCCCAGAGCCGATCACCATGACATGCTGCAGATCTGTCCGCTTAGGCATGTTTTCCCTCGATCAGCTCGACGAACCGGTCGAACAGGTAGTCCGCGTCGTGCGGACCGGCCGCCGCTTCCGGGTGGTACTGGACGGTGAACGCCGGCACCTCACGGGCCCGCAGCCCCTCGACCACGTCGTCGTTGAGGCACACGTGGCTCACCTCGACGCCGCCGAAGTCGGTGTCGATCACCGTGTTCAGCGGGGCGTCCACGGCGAACCCGTGGTTGTGGCTGGTCACCTCGACCTTGCCGGTGGTGCGGTCGAGCACCGGCTGGTTGATGCCGCGGTGGCCGTAGCCGAGCTTGTAGGTGCCGAAGCCCAGCGCCCGGCCGAGGATCTGCGAGCCGAAACAGATGCCGAACAGCGGGATCCGGCGCCCCATCACCTGGCGGGCCAGCGCGACCGGATGGTCGGCGGTGGCCGGGTCACCCGGCCCGGGTGAGAAGAACACCGCGTCCGGGCCGGTCGCCAGGACCTGCTCCAGCGTCGAGGTCGCCGGCAGCACGTGGGTGGTCACCCCACGCTCGGCGAGCCGGCGCGGCACGTTGCGTTTGATGCCCAGGTCCAGCGCGGCGACGGTGTAGCGGTGCTCGCCCTGCGCGGTGACCGTGTACGGCTCGGCGGTGGTCACCTCGGCGGACAGGTCGGCACCGACCATCTGCGGGGCCCGCCGGACCCGGTCCAGCAGCTCCTGCGGGTCGCCGGTCAGGGTGGAGACGCCGACCCGCATCACCCCCCGGTCGCGCAGGTGCCGGGTCAGTGCCCGGGTGTCGACCCCGCAGATGCCGACCACCCCTTCGGCGGCCAGCCGGTCCTCCAGGTCACCGGTGGCCCGCCAGTTCGACGGGCGGCGGGCCGGATCCCGGACCACGTAGCCGGCCACCCGGATCCGGTCCGACTCGTCGTCGTCGACGTTGACCCCGGTGTTGCCGATGTGCGGTGCCGTCTGCACCACCACCTGCCGGTGGTAGGACGGGTCGGTCAGGGTCTCCTGGTAGCCGGTCATCGCGGTGGTGAACACCGCCTCGCCGAAGGTCTCCCCGACCGCGCCGTAGCTCTCGCCGGGGAAGACCCGGCCGTCCTCGAGCACCAGCAGCGCCGGAACCCGCTGGCGGGTTGCTGCGGTGGTGGCGGTGTCGTTCATCGCACGGCCTTTCCGTCGAGCACGGTCGCGTCGCCGCGCAGGAAGGTGGCGACCACCTGGCCGGGCAGCACCATCCGCGCGTACGGCGTGTTGCGGCTGCGGCTGGCCGACTCGGCCGGGTCGACGGTGCGGCTGGCGGCCGGGTCGATCAGGGTGAGGTTCGCCGGGACGCCCGGCGCGGGGTCGTGCCCGTGCCCGGTCAGCCCGGCGATCCGGGCCGGGGCCCGGGACATCCGCTCCGCGATCAGCTCCCAGTCTGGTACACCGTCGGCGTCGTGCAACGCGGTCGTGAGCAGCACCACCGACAGGGCGGTCTCCAACCCGAGCATGCCGGGCCGGGCGTACGCCCACTCGCACTCCTTGTCCTCCACCGCGTGCGGGGCGTGGTCGGTGGCGACGATGTCGATGACGCCCTCGGCGAGCGCGGCGCGCAGCGCGGCGACATCCTCGCCGGTCCGCAGTGGCGGATTGACCTTGAAGACCGGGTCGTAGCTGGTCGGCGCCTCGTGGGTGAGCAGCAGGTGGTGCGGGGTGACCTCGGCGGTGATCCGGACCCCACGGGCCTTGGCCTGCCGAACGATCTCCACGCTGCCGGCGGTGGACAGGTGGCAGACGTGCAGCCGGCTGCCGACGTGTTCGGCGAGCAGCGCGTCGCGGGCGATGATCGCCTCCTCGGCGACGGCCGGCCAGCCGGTCAGGCCGAGCCGGGTGGAGACCTCGCCCTCGTGCATCTGGGCGCCCTCGGTCAGCCGGGGCTCCTCGGCGTGCTGGGCGACGACACCGTCGAACGCCTTGACGTACTCCAGGGCACGGCGCATCAGCCGGGGGTCGGCGACGCAGTGCCCGTCGTCGGAGAAGACCCGCACCGCGGCGGCGGAGTCGGCCATCGCGCCCAGCTCGGCGAGACGCTCGCCGGCCAGACCGACGGTGACCGCGCCGATCGGCTGCACGTCGACCAGCCCGGCCTGGCGGCCGAGCCGCCAGACCTGTTCGACGACGCCGGCGGTGTCGGCCACCGGGGAGGTGTTCGCCATCGCGCAGACCGCGGTGTAGCCGCCGAGCGCGGCGGCCCGCGACCCGGTCTCCACCGTTTCGGCGTCCTCCCGGCCGGGTTCACGCAGGTGGGTATGGAGATCGACCAGCCCGGGCAAGGCGATCAGGCCGTCGGCGTCGAGCACCTGCGCCCCCGGTGCGCTCAGCCCGGTGCCGGCGTCGGCGACCACACCGTCGCGCAACAGCAGGTCGACGGGGTCCCGGCCGAGGACCCGGACGCCCTTGATCAGGTACGCGCTCACAGCGAGGTCCTTTCGTCGTGCGCGTGGAATCGGTGGTGCCGGTGAGAATGTCGGTGACCGGTTGGCCGCATCAACCGCGGCCGCCGAGCAGCAGGTAGAGCACGGCCATCCGGACGCTTACCCCGTTGGCGACCTGTTCCACGATCGTGGAGCGGGGCGAGTCGGCGACCTCGGCGGAGATCTCCATGCCCCGGTTCATCGGACCGGGGTGCATCACGATGGCGTGCCCGGGCAGCCGGCGCAGCCGGGCCCCGTCCAGGCCGTACCGGCGGGCGTACTCACGGGCGGACGGGAAGTAGGAGTCGGCCATCCGCTCGTGCTGCACCCGCAGCATCATCACCACGTCGGCGGTGGGCAGCACGGCGTCGAGGTCGTAGCCGACCCCGACGCCGGGGGCGAGCGCGGTGGCGATGTCGACCGGGATCAGCGGCGGCGGCCCGACCAGGGTCACCTTGGCGCCGAGGGTGGCCAGCAGCAGGACGTTGGACCGGGCCACCCGGCTGTGCAGCACGTCGCCGACGATCACCACGTGCAGGCCGGCGAGCCGGCCCAGCCGGGCCCGCATGGTGTACGCGTCGAGCAGTGCCTGGGTCGGGTGCTCGTGGGTGCCGTCGCCGGCGTTGACCACCGACCCGTCCACCCAGTTGGCCAGCCGGTGCGGGGCGCCGGAGGCGGGGTGGCGGATCACCACCGCGTCGGCCCCCATCGCCTGCAGGGTGAGCGCGGTGTCCTTGAGGCTCTCGCCCTTGGAGACGCTGGATCCCTTGGCCGAGAAGTTGATCACGTCGGCGGAGAGCCGCTTGGCGGCGGCCTCGAACGAGATCCGGGTCCGGGTGGAATCCTCGTAGAACAGGTTCACCACGGTCCGCCCCCGCAGGGTGGGCAGCTTCTTCACCTCGCGGCCGGCCAGCGAGGCGAGTTCGACCGCGGTGTCCAGAATCCGGGTGGCGTCCGCCGCGTCCAGATCGGCGCCGGACAGCAGGTGCCTGATCATCGCTGGTCCCTCCCCCGCTGCGGACCGTCCGCCGCCTGGGCCGCGCCGGGGGAACTGAACAGCCGTACCTCGTCGGTGTCGTCGGTCTCGGCGAGCAGCACCTTGACGTTCTCGGTGAGCGCGGTGGGGATGTTCTTGCCGACGTAGTCGGCGCGGATCGGCAGCTCCCGGTGGCCCCGGTCGACCAGCACCGCCAACTGCACCGAACTGGGCCGGCCGAGGTCGCTGATCGCGTCCAACGCCGCCCGTACGGTCCGACCCGAGTAGAGGACGTCGTCGACCAGGATGACCCGCTGTCCGTCGATGCCACCGGCGGGCAGTTCGGTGGGCCCGACCGCACGGGTGGCCTTCAACCGGAGATCGTCCCGGTAGAGGGTGATGTCGAGCACACCGACCGGGACGCCGACTCCTTCGAAGGCGCGGATCCGGTCGGCGAGACGGCGGGCGAGCGGCACGCCCCGGGTGGGAATTCCGAGCAGTACGGTGCGTTGCGCCCCGTTGGTCTTTTCCAGCACCTGATGGGCGATCCGGTCCACAACGCGTTGAATGTCGGCGCTGGTCAGGATGCTCTTAACTGACGGTGGCATCGTCGCCGATGATTGGGTGGCCGACGGGTAGGCCACAGCGGACCCCCTTCCCCGCCTCACGGGACGGGTCGTTAAAGGACGTCTTGGGTATCGCCAGCCAGCACCCGGCTGGTCAGCGGTCACGCCGAACGTTACCAGCGTCCCGTTGCCGAGCCGATATGGGGCGCTGAGTGTCGCATCAGTAAGACGAAATTTGGGGCAAGTCGTCACGATCTTGTTCACTGGTAGCTATTCACCACTTGACCGCGCTTGCGAACCGCCGTACCGTCACGCTCCGTAGCGATCGCTGGGGAAAGCCCCGGGCAAAGCACTGGGAGAGTCCGTATGCCCTCTGAGTACGCCAAGTCGTTGGGCGCCCGCCTGCGCTCCATCCGTCAGCAGCAGGGGCTGTCCCTGCAGGGGGTGGAGGAGAAGTCGAACGGGCGTTGGAAGGCTGTCGTCGTCGGTTCCTACGAGCGTGGGGACCGGGCAGTCACCGTCTCCCGCCTCGCCGAGCTGGCCGACTTCTACCGGGTACCCGTGTCGGAACTGCTGCCGGACGGCAGTGGGGTACGTCACGAACCCACCAGCAAGATCGTCCTGGACCTGGAGCGGCTGTACGACGAGGTCGGCGAGGACCTCGCCTACGTCGCCCGGTACGCCCGGGCGATCCAGCAGCAGCGTGGTGACTACAACGGTCGGGTGCTGTCCATCCGCGCCGATGACCTGCGGGCGCTGGCGATCGTGTACGACTCGTCGCCGTCCGGCCTCATCGAGCGGCTGAACGAGCACGGCGTACTGGTCGCCGACCCGCGGGCGTTCTTCGCCTCCTGACGGCTGCGCGCCCAACCGCTGACGGGCCCGATCCAACTGGATCGGGCCCGTCAGCGGTGCCGCGTGGCACCGTGGTCGCGGAATGGCGGCGGGAGCCGCTAGTGCGGGGTGTACTCGGCGATCCGGTCCAGCAGACCGTTGAGGAACCGCGGCGAATCGTCAGTGGACATCTGCCGGGCCAACTCGACCGCCTCGGTGATCGCCACCGGGTCGTCGATCTCGTCGACGTAGAGCAACTCGTAGACGGCGATCCGGGCCAGGTTGCGGTCGACCACCGGCATCCGGTCCAGCGTCCACCCCTCGGCGTAGCTGCCGATCAGCTCGTCGATCCGGTCCCGGTGCGTCGCCACCCCTTCGACCAGGCCGACCGCGTAGTCGAGATGCTCCGGACGCGGGGACAACCGGGCCAGGTACCCGACCAGCACCTGGGTCGGCGGCAGACTGCGCATGTCCGCCTCGTAGAGCACGTCCAGGGCCCGTTTGCGCGCCTTGCGACGCGCTGGCATCGAGGTCTTCGGCCCCTCGGCCATCAGGCTCGGCCGAGGTAGCGGCCGTCGCGGGTGTCGACCTTGATCTTCTCCCCGGTGGTGACGAACAACGGCACCTGGACGGTGGCCCCCGTCTCCATCGTGGCCGGCTTGTTTCCGCCGGTCGACCGGTCACCCTGCAGGCCCGGCTCGGTGTAGGTAACCTCGAGGACCACGCTGGTCGGCAGCTCGACGTACAGCGGCACGCCCTCGTGGGTCGCCACGATCGCCTCAGCCTCGGGCAGCAGGTAGTTCGCTGCCTCGCCGACGGTGCCACCGGGCACCATGATCTGGTCGAAGGTCTCCAGATCCATGAAGACGTAGTCCTCGCCGTCGGCGTACAGGTACTGCATGGTCCGCTTGTCGACGGTCGCGGTGTCGACCTTGGTGCCCGCGTTGAAGGTCTTGTCGACCACCTTGCCGGAGAGCACGTTCTTCAGGGTGGTGCGCACGAAAGCGCCGCCCTTGCCGGGCTTGACGTGCTGGAACTCCACGACGGCCCACAGCTCGCCGTCGAGGTTGAGAACCAGCCCGTTCTTCAGGTCGTTGGTGGTCGCCATTTCCTGCCTTGATCATCAATGTACGGACGGATCTACCAAGTCTATCGGGCCGGACCCTGCTCAGCCGGCACGGCCCGGACCCCTACCCGTCCCGACGCGGTCGGGTGCGGCCCACGACCGGCAACCGGGCCGGCTCAGCGGGGACGGGCCGCGGCCAACCGGGCGACGTGCAGCAGCGCCAACCGGTAGCCGTCCACCCCGAGCCCGCAGATCACCCCGGTGGCGACCGCCGACACCACCGAGTGGTGCCGGAACTGCTCGCGGGCGTGGATGTTGGAGATGTGCACCTCGACGAGTGGTCCGCGCAGCAGCGCGCAGGCGTCGCGGACCGCGTACGAGTAGTGCGACCAGGCACCCGGGTTGATCACCACGGCGGCCTCGGCGTCGGCCGCCGTGTGCAGCCAGCTGAGCATCTCGTGCTCGGCGTCGGTCTGGCGCACCTCGACGTCGAGCCCGGCGTCCCGGCCCACCTGCTCGCACATCGCCACCAGGTCGGCGTAGCTGGTCAGCCCGTACACGTCGACCTGACGGCTGCCCAGCCGGCCCAGGTTCGGGCCGTTCAGCACGTACGTCCGCAACGCCGTGCCGTCTCCCGTCACGCCGCCACCTGCCGGTACGCCTCGGCGAGCAACGTGTCGGCCGGGCCGTCGAGAATCCCGGGTCGGGCCAGCGCGTCGAGCACCACCAGCCGCAGCCGGCTGCCCCGGGCCTTCTTGTCCACCCGCATCGTGGCCAGCAGCTGTGGCCACGCGTCTGCCCGGTACGTGGTGGGCAGCCCCAGGGCGGCGAGTACCGACGCGTGCCGATCGGCGACCGTTGCGTCGAGCCGGCCGGCCAGCCGGGCCAGGGTCGCCGCGTAGACCAGGCCCACCGACACCGCGTGCCCGTGGCGCCAGCGGTAGTCTTCCACCTTCTCAATCGCGTGGGCCAGCGTGTGCCCGTAGTTGAGCACCTCGCGCAGCCCCGACTCGCGCAGGTCGTCACCGACCACGTCGGCCTTGACCCGCACCGCGCGCTCGATCAGCTCACGCACCTGCGGCCCGGTCGGGTCGGTGGCCGCTGCCGGATCGGTCTCGATCAGCTCCAGGATCGCCGGATCGGCGATGAACCCGCACTTGACCACCTCGGCCAACCCGGCGGCCAGGTCGACCGGCGCAAGGCTGGTCAGCAGGTCCAGGTCGGCCAGCACCCCGGCCGGCGGGTGGAACGCGCCCACCAGGTTCTTGCCGGCCGCCGTATTGATTCCGGTCTTGCCGCCCACCGCCGCGTCGACCATGCCGAGCAGGCTGGTCGCCACCGGTACCCAGCGGACCCCACGCAGCCAGCAGGCGGCCACGAAACCCGCCAGATCGGTCACCGCGCCGCCGCCGACTCCGACCACCGCGTCAGTACGGGTGAAGCCGGCCGCGCCGAGCTGCGCCCACGCCTGCCCGGCGACCTCGATCGACTTGCCGGCTTCGGCGTCCGGCACCTCGATCAGCAGCGGTTTGACACCGGCCGCGGCGCACCCGGTGGCGATCCGGTCGGCCTGGCCCTGCAGCGGGGGTGCGTGCAGCACCGCCACCCGGTCCGCGCCGGGCAGCAGGTCGGACAGCTGGTCGAGCAGCCCATGACCGATCAGCACGTCGTACGGTCGGTCGCCGGGCACCGGGATACAGGTCGTCGAGTCCATCGGCACCGAGCCTAGTACCCGGGCCGGTCGGCCGGTGTGCGCAGCATTGTCGCGATCTCCTCGGCGACCTGCTCCGGGGTACGGCCGTCGGTTGCCACCCGGTGCGTGGCGACCCGCTCGTAGAGCGGGCGACGCTGCTCCAGCAGGTGCCGCAGCGTGGCCCGCGGGTTGATCGCCAGCAGCGGTCGGCCGGCGTCGAGGCCGACCCGACGGACCGCGTCGGCCAGCTCGACGCCGAGATGGACCACGGTGTGTCCGGCGAGCGCGGCGCGGTTCTCGTCGGCCAGCACCGCACCGCCGCCGAGCGCGAGCACACCGTCGAAGCCGCGCAGTGCCGCCCGGACCGCCGCCCGCTCCAAGGCCCGGAAGTGCTCCTCGCCGTCATCGACGAAGATCTCCGGGATCGGCTTGCCGGCCGCCGCCACGATGTCGGTGTCGGTGTCGCGGAACTCACAGTTGAGCAGCCCGGCCAGCACGGTACCGGTGCTGGTCTTGCCCGCACCGGGTGCGCCGACCAGCACGCAGGCCGGGGCCATCAGCGGATCACCAGGTGGTCCAGGTACCCGGCAAGGTTGCGGCGGATCTCGGCGACCGAGTCACCGCCGAACTTCTCGGTGGCCGCCTCGGCCAGCACCAGCGCCACCATCGCCTCGGCCACCACCGCGGCGGCCGGCACCGCGCAGACGTCGGACCGCTGGTTGATCGCGGTCGCCGGCTCGCCGGTGACGACGTCGACGGTCGACAACGCCCGGTTCAACGAGGAGATCGGCTTCATCGCGGCCCGCACCCGCACCGGCTCGCCGGTGGTGATGCCGCCCTCCAGCCCGCCGGCCCGGTCGGTCGCCCGGCGCACCCCGGCCGCAGTCGGAATGATCTCGTCGTGCGCGACCGAGCCCCGCGACCGGGCCTGCTGCCAGGCGTCGCCGATCTCCACACCCTTGACCGCCTGGATCGACAGCACCGCGGCGGCCAGCCGGGCGTCGAGCTTGCGGTCCCACTGGACGTGGCTGCCCAGCCCCGGCGGCACCCCGTAGGCGAGCACCTCGACGATGCCGCCGAGGGTGTCGGCGTCGGACTTGGCGGCGTCCACCTCGGCGACCATCCGGGCGCTTGCCTCGGGGTCGAGGCAGCGCAGCGGGTCGGCGTCGACCCGCTCGGCGTCCTCCGGGCGGGGCTGCAGTCCGGGTTTGGCGGCCACCGAACCGAGCTCGACCACGTGCGACACGATCTCGATCCCCAGTGCCTGCCGGCACAGCGCCCGGGCGACCGTACCGACGGCGACCCGGGCGGCGGTCTCCCTGGCGCTGGCCCGCTCCAGGATCGGCCGGGCGTCGGTATGGCCGTACTTCTGCATCCCGGCCAGGTCGGCGTGCCCCGGTCGGGGCCGGGTCAGCGGGGCGTTGCGGGCCTGCCCGGCCAACTCGACCGGGTCGACCGGGTCGGCCGCCATCACGGTGCGCCACTTCGGCCACTCCGAGTTGCCCACCCGGATCGCGACCGGGCTGCCCAGCGTCACCCCGTGCCGCAGGCCGCCGACGATCTCGATCTCGTCCTGCTCGAAACTCATCCGGGCACCCCGGCCGTAGCCGAGCCGGCGCCGGGCCAGCTCGCGACCGATCTCGGCACTGGTCACCTCGACGCCGGCGGGGACGCCTTCGAGGAGTGCGACCAGCGCGGGTCCGTGGGATTCACCTGCGGTCAGCCAACGCAACACGTCGGAAAGTGTGGCACGGCGGGGTCGGGGCCAGGTGACCCACGTCGCCCGCGTCCCGCCCTCCGGACACCACCCGAGCCGCCCTAACGTACGGTTGGTCGGTTTCGGGGGGTGGTGGCTTCGTGCCGTACGACATCCGCCGCCGACCAGCGGTGCTACTCATCCTGCTCGGCGCGGTCACCGCGGTGGGGCCGCTGTCGATCGACATGTACCTGCCGGCGTTCCCGGCGATCAGCGAGGACCTCACCGCCACCCCTGCCCGGGTGCAGCTGTCGCTGACCGCGTGCCTGATCGGCGTCGCGTTCGGCCAGCTGGTCGGCGGGCCGGTGAGTGACCGGTGGGGGCGGCGGCGTCCGGCGCTGGCCGGCACCACCGGCTACATCGTCGTCTCGCTGGCCTGCACGCTGGCCCCGAACGCCGAGGCACTGGCCGGGTTGCGGCTGCTCCAGGGCTTCGCCGGCGGGGTAGGGGTGGTCGTCGCCCGCGCGGTGGTGCGCGACCTCTACTCGGGTGCCGACGCGGCCCGGTTCTTCTCCCGCCTGCTGATCATCTTCGGGGTGGCACCGATCGCCGCGCCGGTGCTCGGCGCGGCGGTGCTGCGGGTGGCCTCCTGGCGGGAGATCTTCGTCGCCCTCGCGGTACTCGCCGCGCTGCTCACCATCGTCATGGCCCGCTGGCTACCGGAGACCCTGCCGGAGGAGCGCCGAAACCCGGACGGTCTGGCTGGCGCCGCCCGGGCGGCCCGGCTGGTCCTCACCGACCGGGCGTTCGTCGGGTACGCGTCCACCCAGGGTCTGGCGTTCGCCGGCTTGTTCGCCTACATCTCCGGATCGCCGTACGTGCTGCAGGACGGCTTCGGGCTGTCGCCGACCATGTTCAGCCTGGTGTTCGGGGCCAACGCGGTCGGGCTGATCGCGCTCGGGCAGGTCAACGCCCGACTGGTCGGCCGGTACCGGACCCGGCCGTTGTTCGTCGGCGCGTTGACCGCCGGAGCCTGCGCTGCGGCGCTGCTGGTGGCCGGCGCGACCACCGGCCAGCTGTGGCTGATCGTGCCGGCGCTGGCCGGCTACGTCGCCACGATCGGGATGCTGATGCCGAACGGGACCGCGCTGGCCCTGCAGGACCACGCCCGGCACGCCGGCACCGCCGCCGCCCTGCTCGGCGCGGTCCAGTCGGGAATCGCCTCGCTGGCCGCGCCGGTGGTCGGGCTGGCCGGCACGGCCAGCGCCACCCCGATGGCGCTGATCATCCTCGGCGCGGCGGGGCTGTCACTGGTCGCCGCGTGGGCGCTGACCCGTGACCGCGGCGGCTGAGCGCGCCAGCTCACCGGCCGGGCCGGCCGACCGCGCGGCGGACAACGCGGCTCGCATCGCCGCCACCGGCGCGGCGACCCCGGTGAACTGTTCGAACTGCCCGACCGCCTGGGCCAGCAGCAGATCCAGCCCGGAGACCACCCGGCAACCGGCGGCGGCCGCCGCCGAGGCCAGTGGAGTCGGCCAGGGATCGTAGAGCGCGTCGAAGCAGACCGTGCCGGATGCCCACGGCAGCTGGCCGGCGTACGGGTCGGCAGCCCCCTTCGGCAGGGTGGAGACCAGTACGTCGGTGCCGGCCGCCGCCGGGGCCGCCGACAGGGCGGTACCGGTCATCGACACGCCGAGCGCGCCGGCGACCGGCACCAGCTCGTCGACCGCCGCCGGTCGCCGGGCCGCTACGGTGACCGATGCGGCGGCCAGCGCGGCGGCGGCCGCCAACGCGGCCCGGGCGGTGCCGCCAGCGCCGAGCACGGTGAACCGGGCACCGGTGCCGACACCGGCGTCGCGCAGCACCGCGACCATCCCCGCCACGTCGGTGTTGTCGGCGAACCAGGTGCCGTCGGCCCGGCGTACCAGGGTGTTGGCCGCCCCGACCGCGGTGGCCACCGAGGAGGCCCGCCCGGCCAGGGCGAGCGCCGCCTCCTTCAACGGCATGGTGACCGACAGCCCGGCCCACTCCGGGCCGAGACCGGCGACCAGGCCCGCCAACTGCGCCTCGGCGCATTCGATCGCGGTGTAGCTCCAGCCGGTCAGCCCGGCGGCCTGGTAGCCGGCGTTGTGGATCACCGGCGACAGTGAGTGCCCGATCGGCATGCCGAGCACCGCGGCCCGCCGCCGGACGGCGGTGGACGGTCGGGGGGCGGACACCTCAGAGGATGCCGTTCTGCTCGGCGATCTCGATGTTCTGGTTGTGCTGGTCGAGGGTCTCGGCGAACGCCGAGCGGCCCTCCTTGTCGATCGCCACGAAGTAGACCCAGTCCTCGTCCGGCGGGTTGATCGACCCTTCCAGGGCGGCCTTGCCCGGGTTGTTGATAGGCGTGGGCGGCAGCCCGCTGTGCGCGTGGGTGCTGTACGGATTGCTCTCGTCGTACAGCTCCTCGCGGGTCATGTCCTTGGACGCCTTGGTCTCCTGGCCGGTCAGCTCCCAGTAGTAGTTGACCGTCACATCAAACTGCAGGCAGCTGCACGGGAAGGTCTCGCTGTACACCCGGTTGTACGCCACCCGGGAGACCTTGGCGAGGTCCTCGGCGATACCGGCCTCGGCCTGCGCCAGTGACGCGACGATCAACGCCTCGTACGGGCTGATCCCGCCGCGTTCGGCCTGCACCCGGTCGGCGTATTCCAGCTCACCGGTGACGGTCAGGAACCGGTTGACCATCACCCGGAGGATCTCCGGGGCGGTGACGTCGGGATCGAAGTCGTAGGTGTCCGGGAAGAGGAACCCTTCGGCGGAGACCGTCACCTCCTGCCCGTCGGTGCGGGTCATCCACCACTCGGGCACGCCCAGGGCCAGCGGGTCCTCGGCTGCGGTGGCGAACTCCTCCGCGGGGATGTCCGTCGACTCGGCCAGCAGCCGGTAGATCTGCTTGGCGGTACGGCCCTCCGGGATGGTCACCCGGTTGGAGACCTTGTTCTCCAGGTCCAGCAGCAGGCCGAGCGCGGTCGCCGCGCTCATCTCCAGACGCAGCGTGTAGAAGCCCGGCTGGATGTTCTGGCTGCGGGAGTTGTCCCGGGCCTCGTTGACGAACGCCTTGGTGCTCTTGACCACGCCGGCCTCGACGAGGGTGTTGCCGATGTCGGTGGCGGTGTCGCCGGCCCGGACCTGGACCACCACCTCACCGGTGCCGCCGCCGTCGTAGTCCGGGGTCGCGAAGTAGCCCTGTACCCGGTCGAAGCCGTACCAGACACCGCCGCCGAGCACTCCGAGCAGCAGCATGGTGACCAGCAGCGCGGCAAAGGTCTTGCCCCGGCCGCCGCTGCCGGACGCCTTCTTGCGCCGCGCGCCCCGACGGTGCCGGCCCTTGTCTGCCCGGTCCTCGAAGGCGAGGTCCAGTTCGTCGATCATCACTTCTGCCTCCGCTGCGCGTCCAGCCAGCTCTGCAGGATCTCCACGGCGGCCGCCTGGTCGACCACCGTACGTTGACGCCGTCCTCGGACGCCCCGCTCGGACAGCCTACGGCTAGCGACCACCGTCGACATCCTTTCGTCGGTCGTCAGGACTGAAATCGGCGACACCGCCACTTCGAGTAACCGTACGTATGCGCTGACAGCGTCGGCGGCCGGTCCGTGGCGGCCGGCGAGGTTCACCGGCAGACCGACAATAACCGCAATGACCTCGTACTCATGGACTATCTGGACAATTTTCGCGATGTCCGTAGGCAGGTCGGCCGGTGCCGTCGCGCCGCCGGTCGACAGGTCCCGACGCACCGTCAGCAACGGGGTGGCGAGAATGCCGTCCGGGTCGCTGATCGCCAGACCGACCCGGACCTGCCCCACGTCGACGCCCAGCCGGCGTCCACGGACGAATCCGCTCACCTCGTATCGCTCATCTCAGGCCGTTTCGGCGATCGCCTTTTCGACCGCGACCAGCAGGTTCGCCGCCTCGGCCGCCGGCAGCCCGCCGCCCTGCGCCAGGTCAGCGTTGCCGCCACCCCGGCCGTGCAGCGCCCCCTTGACCAGCTCTGCGGCGGACACTCCGCGTGACCTGCCGGCCGCGTTCACCGCCACCACCAGCGCCGCCTTGCCGTTGGCCCGGACCGCCACCGCGACCACCGCCGGCCGGGCCGGGTCGATCTTGCCTCGGATCTCCTGCGCCAGGGTCCGTACGTCGTTGCCGGCCGCGCCTTCGGGCGCCTCGGTGCCGACGAAGGCAACCCCGCGCACGTCACGCGCCTGGCCGGCGATCGCCGCCGCGCCGCCGAGCACCAGCTGGGCGCGCAGTTTCTCCAGCTCCTTCTCGGCGTCGCGTAGCTGGGTGACAGTCTGCTGGACCCGGTCCGCGACCTGGTCTGCCGGCACCCGGTACAGCTCAGCGAGCCGCGCCACCAGCAGGTGCTCGCGGGCCAGGAAGTTGAACGCGTCGATGCCGACCAGTGCCTCCACCCGACGCACACCGGAGCCGATCGACGACTCGGAGAGGATCTTCACCACACCGAGCTGACCGGAGCGGGTCACATGCGTGCCACCGCACAGCTCCCGGGCGTAGTCACCGACCTCGACCACCCGGACCTCGTCGCCGTACTTCTCCCCGAACAGCGCCATCGCGCCCAGCCGGCGCGCCTCCTCCTGGGAGGTGATGAACGCGTTCACCTCCAGGTCACGCAGCAGCACCTCGTTGACCTGCTGCTCGATGTCGTGCAGCACCGACGGCGCGACCGAGCCGGGGGTGTTGAAGTCGAACCGCAGCCGGCCCGGCGCGTTCAGCGACCCCGCCTGGGTCGCCGACTCGCCGAGAACGTTGCGCATCGTCTGGTGCACCAGATGCGTCGCGGTATGCGACCGGGAGATCGCCCGCCGCCGCGGGATGTCGATCTCGGCGTAGCCGGACTCCCCGGCGCGCAGCTCGCCGCTGACCACCCGCGCCCGGTGCACAATCAGGCCCGGCACCGGCTGCTGCACGTCGAAGATCTCCACCCGGCCGGCGCCGACGGTGAGCAGGCCGGTGTCCGGCTGCTGGCCGCCGCCCTCGGCGTAGAACGGGGTGCTGTCCAGTACCAGCTCCACCACGTCGCCCTCGCCGGCCGCGGGCAGTGCGGCGCCGCCGGCGCCGAGCAGCGCCCGGACCCGCGACTCACGGGACACCTCGGCGTAGCCGGTGAACTCCACCGGCCCACCGCTGTCCAGCACCCCGCGGTACGCGGACATGTCCACGTGCCCGGTCTTGCGGGCCTGCGCGTCCGCCTTGGCCCGGGCCCGCTGCTCGGACATCAGCCGGCGGAAGCCGTCCTGGTCGACCGAGAGCCCCTGCTCGGCGGCGATCTCCAGGGTGAGGTCGATCGGGAACCCGTAGGTGTCGTGCAGCTGGAAGGCCTGGTCGCCGGAGAGTTTGCCGCCGCCGGCCGACCTGGTCTGGGCGATCGCCGTGTCCAGGATCGTGGTACCGGCGCGCAGCGTGGACAGGAAGGCGTCCTCCTCGGCGTACGCGTACGAGGAGATCCGCTCGAAGTCGGCGGCCAGCTCGGGGTACGACGGCGCCATGCAGTCCCGGGCCACCGGCAGCAGCTCCGGCAGAGCACGGTCCTGCCAGCCGAGCAGCCGCACCGAGCGGATCGCCCGACGCATGATCCGGCGCAGCACGTAGCCGCGACCCTCGTTGGACGGGGTCACCCCGTCACCGATCAGCATCAACGCGGTCCGCACGTGGTCGGCGATCACCCGCAGCCGTACGTCGTCGGGGTGCGACTCGCTCGCCGCCTGCCCGGAGCCCGCGCCGTACCGCTTGCCGGTCAGCTCGGCCGCCCGGTCCAGGATCGGACGCACCTCGTCGATCTCGTAGAGGTTGTCCACCCCCTGCAGGATCGACGCGATCCGCTCCAGGCCCATGCCGGTGTCGATGTTCTTCTTCGGCAGGTCGCCGACGATGTCGAAGACCTCTTTGCTCCGCACGTCGGTGATCTCGTACTGCATGAAGACGAGATTCCAGAACTCCAGGAAGCGGTCCTCGTCGACCTCCGGGCCGCCGTCCGGGCCGTACGCCGGGCCCCGGTCGTAGTACAGCTCCGAGCACGGCCCGGCCGGCCCGGGGATGCCCATCGACCAGAAGTTGTCCTTGTTGCCCCGGCGCACGATCCGCGCCGCCGGTACGCCGGTGCGCCGCCAGATGTCGGCCGCCTCGTCGTCGTCGAGGTAGACGGTGACCCAGATCCGTTCCGGGTCCATGCCGAACCCGCCCGCGTCGACCGGCCCGGTGGCCAGGTCCCAGGCCAGCGGGATCGCGCCCTCCTTGAAGTAGTCGCCGAACGAGAAGTTGCCGTTCATCTGGAAGAAGGTGCCGTGCCGCGACGTCTTGCCGACCTCGTCGATGTCCGGGGTACGGATGCACTTCTGCACGCTCGTCGCCCGCTGGTACGGCGGGGTCCGCTGGCCGAGGAAGTACGGCACGAACTGCACCATGCCCGCGTTGATGAACAGCAGGTTCGGGTCATCGATCGCGGGCAGCGGAGCTGACGGCACCACGGCATGGCCGTTGGCCTCGAAGTGCGCGAGGAACCGCCGCTTGATCTCCGCCGTTTTCACCGAACGTCCTCCTGGGGGAATATCTCCACGTCACCGACGCTCGGGTCACCCCGCAGGTCGGCGAACTGGTCGTCGAACGCCACGCCCTCAGCGAACGCGGCCTGGATCTGCTGCTCGCGCTCTGCCATGCCCTCGCGGACGTCCTCCACGAAGGTACGGACCGACTCGACGAGGCCACCAGCGGATTCCGACACCGAGGAGGCGATCCCGGACGGGGTGTAGGACTGGGCGGTCCGGGCCAGCTTGCGGACCACGACCGCGCCGACGGCGATGCCGACACCGAGCCAGAGCAGGCGTTTCATGACGGCGTCCTCCCGGTCATCCGGCGTTGCGCCGGGCTGCCCGGCGCCGCTGCTTGAGTTCCGCCCGTACGTCGCGCTCCTGCTCGGCATGCCGGCGGGCGGACGCGGCCCGGCGTACGCCGTACCCGAAGGCGGCGACCTTGACCAGTGGGTTGGCCGCCGCTGCCGAGACGACGGTGGCGAGGTTCGCCACGTTGGCGGTGACGTTCTGCGCGTGGCCGGTCATCGTGTCGATCTTGGCGAGCTGGACGTTCACGCCGTCCAGCGTGGTGTGCACCTGCCCCAGCGCGGTGTTCACGTTCTCCACCGAGGTGTTGACCTGCCCGAGCAGCGGACCGGTGCGGTCGTTCAGGTCGTTGATCGCTCTCGTCGCCGCGTCGACCGTGTGCCGCAGCCGCAGGATCGGCACCGCGAGCACCAGCACGAGCATCAGGAACGCTCCGGCCGCCACCAGCGCCGCGATCTGTCCACCGTCCATGCCTGTCCTCCTCTGTCACGACGCCTCGCCGCCGCTGCTCACCTGACGGCGGTCAGCTCGCGCCGCACCACCGTGCAGACCCTACCGTCAGTGATGGTCGTCCGCTCACGACGGTTCGACCTCCAGATCCAGCAGCGGGTCGTCGGTGAAGACCGGATCCGGATCCTCACCGGTGAGCGACGGATCGATGCTCGGCTGTGGCTTCATCCGGTCGTCGCCGATGGCGTTGCGTACCTTGATCGACACGACCGAACCGGTGCAGGTCTCGGCCTCGGTGACCGGCGGCGAGTCGGCCGACTCGCCGTCGGTCGACTCCCCGGACGGCGGCTCCACCGTCGGCCGTTGCAGCAGCAGGTCGTCCGAGCAGGCCGGCGGCCGGACCCACAGGTCGAGAGTGAGTTCGTCGCGGGTCCAGCAGTTGTACTGGCCGTCGACCGGCTGGGACGGGCACAACTCGGCGTCCCACGGCAGCCATCCGGCGTCGGTCAGCGCCGCGGTGTACACCTGAGCGGTCTCCTCCGTACCGCGTTCGGAGGTCATCGTCCGCTCGCGGAAACGGCAGTCGATGAGGCACCAACGGCTCCCGCTGACCGCGTCGGTACGCTCCTGCGCCGCCCACTCGGGCACGTCGAGCCCGTCCAGGGAGTTGAAGACCGGGTCGCGGGTCGCCGCCCGGATGCCGAAGTAGAGCGGAAGCGCGGCCAGCACCACGACGGCGACCAGGATCAGGGCCATCGCCCGCAGCCGACGCTGCTGCAGGTTCGGGCCACCCTGCTCGGAACCCGACTGGCCGGCACCGGAGGACTCGGGGTCGGAGGGCTCGGGTCCCGACCGGTCGGGGCGGTACGGCCCGGACCGGACCGGTGTGCCACCCCCACCGGAGGCCGGGGCGCCCCCTCCAGAGACCGGCGCGGCTCCCGGCACCGGCGGGGCTCCCGGCACCGGCGCGGCGCCGCCGGACACCGGGGCGACACCACCCGGCCGCACCGGTCCACCCGGCCGCACCGGTACCGACGCCGACCGCGCCACCGTCGCCCCACCGCCGGCACCGGAAACGGGGCGGGCCGGAGCAGGCACCGGCCGATCGTGGTGCGGCGGCGCGACGGCACCGGCAGGCCCACCGGACACCGGCCGGCCAGATGCCGGGGCGGGCGCGCCGGGCATTGTCGCGATGCCGCCGGGCCCGGGTTGAGCTGGTCGGCCGGGTCGGCCGGGATGACCGGGATGACCGGGATGACCGGGATGACCGAAGGTGCCGGCCTCGTTGGGACGGCCCGGCGGATCGGATCGGCCCGGCTGGCCGGGGCGGATCGGACCGGTGGCGTACGGATCCCGTCGGTCGATGGCCGGCGGCCCGGTCACGGGTGGCCGCGGCCCGCCGCCGACGCCGGCCGACGCCGGCCCGGCTGCCGGGACCGTCGCCCGGCCGGGGCCGGGGCGGGTGGCGGGCGGCGGGCCGGCCGGGTGGCCGGGCGGCGGGCCGGCCGGGCGGGTCCCCGGCCGGGGCGGCTGGTCGGTGCCCGGGTCAGGCTGCGGACCACGGGCCGGTGGCACGGCACCGCCCGGCCCGGGTACCACGGGAGCGGCCAACGGGCCGCCGGAGCCGCCCCGGGACGGCTGGCCGGGGATCGGCGCGGACCGCGCCGGGCGGGGCCCGCCCGAGGTCGGCCGGGCCGACTCGAACGGCTGACCGGCCGAGGCATGCCGGCCGGCCGACGGCCGCGATGGTGCCGGGCCGTCCCCCTGCCGGGTCTGACCCGCCCGGTCCGCCCCGGCGGCCGGGCCACGTTGCGGCATCTCCGGACGGCGCTCCCGGCCGTCGGTCTCGTCCGCCGGTTCCGGGGCGCGTCGACGCCCGCCGGACGGCCTGACCGGCGCAATGATCCGGGTCTCGTCGCGCCCATCGGCGCTGGGGCCGGACGTTGGTCGGGTCGGGGTGCCCGGCGCTGAACGGGGCCCGCCGAAGGGGTCGCCGGATGGCCGCTGCGGCGCGGACGGCGGCAACGGCGGTGCGTTGCCGGACCGCGGCACGACCGTGTCCGCCGCTGGCAGGCGTTGGGGCGGTCGCTGGTACCGGCCCGGTGCCGGGCTCGGCCCACCCGGGGTCGGGGCCGGCCCACCGGAGACCGGGGCCGGCCCACCGGAGACCGGGGCCGGCCCACCGGGTGCGGGGCTGACGGGTGGGGGTTCGGACGGTTTCGCGCCAGCCGGGAAGACGGGCTCAGCCGGCCCCGGCCCGGTGCGCGGCCGCGCGGCCGGACCTGGCCGCGGACCCGGAGGCGGCTGCGATCCGGCAGTCGGCTGCGGACCCGGACCCGCTGACGGCTGCGGCTGCGGCTGCGGACGGGACGGGGCAGCGGACCGGGAAACTGCCGAGCGGGACGGCGGGCCGTCCGTCGAGGAGTCTCCGGATACTCGGGCACCACCGGGTCCGATGTCGATCCGCTGTTCCTTGGCGGTCCGCAGATCGTCCAGCCAGCCGGTCTCCTCGCCGCTGACCTCTTCCTCGACCTGTGCCCGGCCCCACCGACGGCCCTTCGGCTTGCCCTCACGACGCTCGTCGGGGTGATCGGGGCGGTCAGAACCGCGCGCTCTCACTGCTGTACCTCCCCGGCAGCAACGCTGCCGCTGTCATCGGGCACCGGACCAGCCTCGGACGCTGGGACGGATGGATCAGGTTCGGCGGCACCAGCGGACGCGCCGGAGGCGGTGCGTCCAGCGAACGCCCGGATGTCGGGCGGCAGGCCACGCACGATCCGGCGGAGCACCGGCAACCGCGCGGAGACCGTCCGCTCGGCGCCGTGCTCAGTCGGCCGGTAGTAGTCGACACCGGCGAGTTCGTCGGGCGGGTACTGCTGAGTGACCACCCCCCGGTGGTCGTCGTGAGGGTAACGGTAGCCGCCTCCGTGGCCGATCCGCCGCGCCCCCGAGTAGTGGCTGTCCCGTAGATGTGCCGGCACTGTCCCACCCCGGCCGGCCCGTACGTCGGCGACGGCCGCCGCCAGCGCTGCCGTGGTCGAGTTGGATTTCGGGGCGGTGGCCAGGTGGATCACCGCCTGGGCGAGGTTGAGTTGTGCCTCCGGCAGCCCCACGTACTCCACGGCGTGGGCGGCCGCGGTTGCCACCGACAGCGCACCCGGATCGGCCATCCCGACGTCCTCGCTGGCGAAGATCACGATCCGGCGGGCGATGAACCTGGCGTCCTCCCCGGCGACCAGCATCCGGGCCAGCCAGTGCAGCGCGGCGTCGACGTCCGAGCCACGCATGCTCTTGATGAACGCGCTGGTCACGTCATAGTGGGCGTCGCCGTCGCGGTCGTAGCGCACCGCAGCGACGTCGATTGCCTGCTCGGCGGTACGCAGGTCGATCTCCCCGGTGTCGGTCGCGGTGGCCGCCGAGGCCGCCGCCTCCAGGGCGGTGAGTGCCTTGCGCACGTCGCCACCGGCCAACCGGACCAGGTGGTCCTCGGCCGGCGGGGACAGCCGCAGCGCGCCGCCGAGTCCACGTTCGTCGGTCACCGCGCGCCGGAGCAGGTCACGGACCGCCTCGTCGCCGAGCGGCCGCAGGGTGAGCAGGACACACCGCGACAGTAACGGCGAGATGACCGAAAAATGGGGGTTTTCGGTGGTTGCCGCCAGCAACGTCACGGTACGGTCCTCGACCGCCGCGAGCAGCGAGTCCTGCTGGGTCTTACTGAAACGGTGCACCTCGTCGATGAACAGCACCGTCGGCAACCCACCGGTACGCCGCTGCCGTCGGGCCTCGTCGATCACCGCGCGGACGTCCTTGACTCCGGCGGACAGCGCCGACATCGCCACGAAACGACGGTCGGTGGCCCGGGCCACCAGGTGGGCGATCGTCGTCTTGCCGCAGCCCGGCGGCCCCCAGAGGATGACCGACATCGGCGCGGTGCCGGTCACCAACTGCCGCAGCGGCGCGCCCGGGGCCAGTAGATGCTCCTGGCCGACCAGCTCGTCGAGGCTCGCCGGACGCATCCGTACCGGCAACGGCGCCGACGCGGGCGGGCCGGAGCCGGAGTCGCCCGCCGCCACGCCGCCACCGACCGGCGGCGCGTCGCGGCGCTGCTCGGCGGAGGGGTAGGAGAAGAGGACGTCGGACTCCATCAGCAAGACAGTACCGGCCCGATCTCGGACGCCGGAAATGCACCGAGATCGGGCCAGTGAACAGCCGGGGTCAGCTGCGCCGACGGCGTCGGGCCCAACCGCCGCCGGTGCCACGACCGACCCCGGCGAAGAACAGGGCCAGGCAGAGCAGGCCGATCAGCACCATGGTGTTCCAGTTGAACAGGTCGGGCGCACCGAGATCGGTGTCGAGCAGGTCGAGCAGCAGGGCGAAGCCGAAAACGACAGCCGCAGCGATGGCGAACATCAGATCCTCCTGGGGGGTTCAGTCGGTCGGCCGTTCCATACCCAACGGCCGCGCCGGCCAATCCAGCTTGGACCAGGCGAGACCAGGTACAGCGGTGCGGCCGCGGCCAGCACGACCGCGCCGACCAGCATCGCCAGGCTGACCGAGGCGGCACCGGCGATCGCCATCAGCACCACCCCGCCGAGGGCACCAGCCGGTTGAGCGACCATCGAGTTGAGCGAGAGCACGCTGGTTCGATGCGAGCCGTCCACCTGCCGGTGCAGCAGGCCCATGTGCACCGGGTTCGACGCACCGTGGATGGCGTAGCAGGCCAGATAGGCCACGATCACCCCGACCGGCCCGGCGAGCAGCGCCATCGCGACCACGGTCGCCCCCTGCAGGACGCGGAACGCGGCGGCGGTCACCGGCGCACCGAGTCGTCGGGCGACCGCCGGCACCAACGCGGCGCCGCCGGCCGACGCCAGCCAGGCGAAAGCACCGACCGGGCCGAGCAACGCCGCCGCCCGTTCGGCGTCGCCGGTCACCTCCGCCAGCCGCACCGGCATCAGGGTCTCGAAGGCGACCATGCCGAACCCCCAGAACAACTCGACGGCGACCAGTGCGACCAGCACCCGGGAACGCCGCAGCAGCGCCAGCGCATCCCGAACCACGGACGGCACCCGCCGGATCGACGCGCCGACCGTCGACTCCGGCGCCGGTTGTCCCCCGGCGACCGGCGCTCCGGCTGCCGGCCGTGCCTCGACCAGCAGCAGCACCAGGCCGACCAGGCCGACGACCTGGAACAGCGCCGCGACGAGCACCGGTCCGGTGAGCGCGCTGACCGGACCCACCGGACCGAGTGCCACCAGACCTCCGCTGGCCAGCGATCCGGCTGCGATCGCCAGGCCGAGCACCACTCCCCCGTGACTCAGCCCGCCTTCGTACCGCGCGTCGGGGTCGGCGGCGAGCGTGGCGTCGACGTACCAGGACTCCAACGGCCCGCTCTCCAACGCCCGGTAGAGACCCTGCAGCAGCATCACAGCGACGAACAAGGCGAAGGAGTCCGCGACAGCGAGCAGCGACAGCGACGCCAGGTTCGCCGCCGCCGCGCCGATCAGCACCGGCTTGCGACCGATCGCGTCGGCCAGGCCGCCGGTGGGCAGCTCCAGCAGCAGCACGGCCAGCCCCTGCGCGGCGACAACCAGGCCGATCTGCGGCAGCGTCAGCCCGCGCTCCAGCATCAGCAGCACCCAGACGGGGATCAGCAGCCCGACGGGTGCCCAGCGCAGGCCGTGCAGGATCAGGTAGCGCCGATGCACCTGCCGGGCGGTCAGCCCGGTCACGGCTCGCCTCCGACCGACCCGTCCCCGGCAGACCCGCCCCGGTCGCCGTTGACGACGCGGGGGAAGCCGTAGGTGTAGAGCATCACCTGCTCGGCCACGCCGTCGCCGGGGCCGGGGTCGGCGCGGTAGCGCTCGACGACCGCGTGCAGGTCGGCGTTGAGCCGCCGCAGCTGGTCCGAGGTGAGGGTCAGGATGTAGTCGGAGTACTCGGCGGCGTCCCGCCACTCGATCGGGTAGCCGTCACGGGCCATGTGCCAGTCCTCGGCCAGCCGGACGAACTGCTGGACGAAGTAGCTGGTGAGCCAGTCGGCGGCGGCCCGGGCGTCCGGGTCGTCGTCGAACGAGGTGCCGCGCCACGAGGAGACCTGGTGCACCGAGCGCCACCAGCGCTCACGGCCGGTGCCCCGGGCCGGCTCCTCGCGGACCAGCCCGACATCGGCGAGCTTGCGCAGGTGGTAGCTGGTCGCTCCGGTGTTGGTGCCCAGCTCGTGGGCGAGTGCGGTGGCGGTGGCGGGTCCGTCCAGCCGCAGCGCGCCGAGCAGGCGCAACCGCAGCGGGTGGGCCAGGGTGCGGACCTGCTCCGCGCTGAGCCAGACCGTCGACAACTGTTCGTCCATGCCATGCACGATAGCTTTGCAGAGATTGTGTGCACAACTTCTTTGCAAGCTTTCTCTGCGGTTCGCTCCGGTCGGACAGAAGCGGGCCGGGTCCACGGGCGTGCGAAACGCCCGTGGACCCGGCCCGCGAGGGTCAGGGTCGTCGGATCAGGAGGGTTCGACCGGGGCGGCCACCCCTGCCGTACCGGCGGCCGGGGTCGGCGCGACACCGGCCGGCGGCTTCGGCTTGGCGTCCACCCCGGCCTCCGCGCGCTGCTGCGCGGTGATCGGCGTCGGTGCCTGGGTCAGCGGGTCGAACCCGCCGCGCGTCTTCGGGAACGCGATCACCTCACGGATCGAGTCCACGCCGGCCAGCAGCATGCAGATCCGGTCCCAGCCGAACGCGATGCCGCCGTGCGGCGGCGGGCCGTACTTGAACGCCTCCAGCAGGAAGCCGAACTTGTCGGCCGCCTCCTGTTCGCTGATGCCCAGCAGGTCGAACACCCGCCGCTGCACGTCGGCGCGGTGGATACGGACCGAGCCGCCGCCGATCTCGTTGCCGTTGCAGACGATGTCGTACGCGTACGCCAGGGCCTCGCCGGGTGCACCGTCGAACCGGTCCAGCCACTCGTCGGTCGGCGAGGTGAACGGGTGGTGCACCGCCGTCCAGCCGCCCTCCTCCGTCGGCTCGAACATCGGCGCGTCCACCACCCAGCAGAACGCCCACGCGCTCTCGTCGACCAGGTTGGCCCGCCGGGCGATCTCGATCCGGGCGGCGCCGAGCAGTTCCTGCGCCTCCCGCCGGTTGGTCGAGGCGGCGAAGAAGATCGCGTCACCGGGCTTGGCACCGACCGCGTCGGCCAGCCCACCCAGGTGCTCGGCCGACAGGTTCTTCGCCACCGGGCCGCGCGGTCCGCCGGTCTCGGCGTCCAGCACCACGTACGCCAGGCCCCGCGCACCGCGCGCCTTGGCCCAGTCCTGCCAGCCGTCCAGCTCCTTGCGGGTCTGCGCGGCACCGCCGGGCATCACCACCGCACCGACGTAACCGCCCGCGTCGATCGCCCCGGCGAACACCCGGAACGCCGTGCCGCGCAGGTAGCCGGTCAGCTCGGTCAGCTCCACGCCGTAGCGCAGGTCCGGCTTGTCGGAACCGTACCGGTCCATCGCCTCGTGCCAGGTGATCCGCGGCACCGGCCCGGTGATCTCGTGCCCGGCCAGCTCCCGCCACAGCGCGCCGACGATCGACTCGCCCAGCTCGATCACGTCGTCCTGGGTGACGAACGACATCTCGATGTCAAGCTGGGTGAACTCCGGCTGCCGGTCGGCCCGGAAGTCCTCGTCGCGGTAGCAGCGGGCGATCTGGTAGTACCGCTCCATCCCGGCGACCATCAGCAGCTGCTTGAACAGCTGCGGCGACTGCGGCAGGGCGTACCAGGTGCCGGGCTGCAGCCGCACCGGCACCAGGAAGTCGCGGGCCCCCTCCGGGGTGGACCGGGTCAGCGTCGGGGTCTCGATCTCCACGAAGTCACGGTCGTGCAGCACCGTACGGGCGATCTGGTTGGCCCGCGACCGCAGCCGCAGCGCCCCGGCCGGACCGCTACGCCGCAGGTCCAGGTAGCGGTACCGCAGCCGCACGTCGTCGCCGGCGTCGACCTGGTCGTCGATCGGCAGCGGCAGCGGCGCGGCCTCGGACAGCACGGTCAGCTCGGTCGCGGTGACCTCGACCTCGCCGGTGGCCAGCTCCGGGTTGTCGTTGCCCTCCGGGCGACGGTCCACGACGCCGGTCACCCGTACGCAGAACTCGTTACGCAGTGCGTGGGCCAGCTGCATCTCCTCGCGGAACACCACCTGCGCCACGCCGGAGGCGTCGCGCAGGTCGACGAAGATGACCCCGCCGTGGTCGCGCCGGCGGGCCACCCACCCGGCAAGCGTCACCGTCGTGCCGGCGTGCGTGGCGCGCAGGCCGCCGGCGTCATGGGTACGAATCACGGCACGGAACTCCTCATCGCGGGTACGGGACTGCTTCCGCATTGTGTCAGCCCGTCCGGTACCGGTCCGCGCCGATCCCGACCCCGCCGGCACGTACCATCACCGGGCCCGACACCATCACCACCGCTCGCCGCCGGTCCCGGAGTTCACATGCTGCTGCTGAGTTTCGCCGCCGTACTGCTACTCGCCGTGCTGGTGTCGGCGCTGGCCCACCGCACCATCCTGTCCACGGCGGCGTTGTTCCTGGTGGCCGGCTTCCTACTCGGGCCGCAGACCACCGGCGTGCTGGACGTGCAGGCCGACTCGTCGATCGTCAACACCCTCGCCGAGCTGGCGCTGTTCGCCGTGCTGTTCACCGACGGGATGCGGGTCGGCTGGCAGGACCTGCGCTCCGCCTGGCGGCTGCCCGGTCGGGCGCTGGGCTGGGGGCTGCCACTCACCCTGTTGATCACCGCGGTGCTGGCCCACTACGTGGCTGGGCTGGGCTGGGCGGAATCGCTGCTGATCGGCGCGGTGCTGGCCCCGACCGACCCGGTGTTCGCCGCCGCGCTGGTCGGCAACGAGAAGGTGCCGTACCGGCTGCGGCATCTGCTCAACGTCGAGTCCGGGATCAACGACGGCCTCGCGTTGCCGTTCGTGATCCTGTTCCTGGCGATCGCCACCGGCTCCGGCGACCTGCACCTCGACGAGCTAGCCACCGAACTCGCCGTCGGCCTGGCCATCGGAGTCGCCGTCCCCGCACTGGCGATCGCCCTGGAACGGACCCGGTGGTTCTCCGCGTCGGCCCTGTACGCGCCGCTCAACGGGGTGGCGATCGGCCTGCTGGTACTGGCGCTCGGGCAGGCCACCCACGGCAACCTGTTCCTGGCCGCGTTCGCCGCCGGCAGCACCATCGCCACCTTCGGCCCGCGTCAGCGGGCCGCGTTCGAGCATTTCGGCGAAAGCGTCTCCGAGTTGCTCAAACTCGCCGCGCTGTTGGTCTTCGGCGCGCTCATCTCGATCGAGTTCCTCGGCGAGATCTCCTGGCCGGGCTGGGTCTTCGCGGTGCTGGCCATCTTCGTCGCCCGGCCGGTGGCGCTGGCGATCGCGTTCGTCCGCTCCGGCCTGGCACCCCGGGAGCAGGCGGCGGCCATGTGGTTCGGGCCGAAGGGCTTCGCGTCGGTGGTGTACGGCCTGATCGTGCTCAAGTCCGGCATCGACGCCGCCGACGAGGTGTTCCACCTGGTCGCCCTGACCATCGTGATCTCGATCCTGCTGCACTCGTCGACCGACGTGGTGATCGCCAACGCGTTCGACGACGAGCGGAAGACGCCGGCCTGGCACGACCGCTTCCGGCGCCCAAGGGCCGACACCAGCCACGGCCCGGATCAGTCGTCGGAAGACTGACGACAGGGTCGCGGCACGCCGGACCGCGTACGGCCATCACGACGTGGCCGACTGCGGCGGCCTGGCTCTCTGCGGGTAGATCGTTTCGTGCCGGGCCAGCATGGCGACGATCTCGCCGATCTTCCGCTCGCGGGTCTGCGCCCGTTTGACGCCAATCACCCGGTTGATGAGGGCAAAACGGTTGGTCCTGGTGAGTACGTCGAACATTGCCTGGGCGGCGGGGTCAGCGGCGATCGCAGCGAGCAGATCGGCCGGCACCACGGCTTCCGAAGGCGGCGCATAGGCGGCCGCCCACCGTCCGTCTCCCTTCGCCGCGTCCACCGCAGCACGGCCGGACGGCATCATCCGCCCCTGTGCCTCCAACCGGGCCACGTGGGCGACGTTGCGCTGTGACCAGGAGCTGCGGGTCCGGCGCGGGGTGAACCGGATCCAGGAAGTCTGCTCATCCCGCTTCCGAGCCTGCCCATCGATCCAGCCGAAGCACAGCGCCTCGTCGACCGCCTGCTGCCAGGTCAGGGTGGTGACTGTGCCGCCCTTCCTGGTCAGGGCGAGCCACACTCCGGGCGATGTGCCGTGGTTGGCCGACAACCACCCGCGCAACGCCTCGGCGTCCGCGACGATCAACTCGTCCAACTCGGCGCTTGCCATAACGGCAGGCTAGCCGGTACGCCGTGGCCGCAGCTTCCGCCCGTTCGGCCGGCTCGACCCTGCCTGGTTGCATCGCACCCGGACTTCGGACGGGCTGCCCTGCGAAGTCGCCGCAGGTGAGCCGACCCGTGCGTACCAGGCCGGACAGCAGGTGACACCCAGACAGCGGATACGCGTACGTAACGTGATTGAAATGTCAGAATGCCAGCATCTGGCACGACCCAGGTCTCGATCGCTCATGGAGGTCCGGCTTGTTTCTCACCCGGCACGAGCAGGAGCGACTGCTCATCCACGTCGCAGCCGACGTGGCCTGGAAGCGCCGTGAGAGGGGCATCCGGCTCAACCACCCGGAGGCGACCGCGGTGATCACCGCCTTCCTGTTGGAGGGTGCCCGGGACGGCCGCAGCGTGGCGGAGCTGATGGAGGCCGGGCGCACCGTGCTCGGCCGCGAGGACGTGCTCGACGGAGTGCCGGAGATGCTCCCCGAGGTGCAGGTGGAAGCCACCTTCCCCGACGGGACGAAGCTGGTCACCGTACACGAGCCGATCTCCTAGGAGCGAGATTGAGCGCACCATCCACGCCGTCGGGCACCGACGGCGGCACAGTCGTTCCCGGTGAACTGATCCCCGGCGACGGGCCGGTCACCCTCCATCCCGGCCGTCCGGTGCTGACCCTGCCGGTCGTCAACACTGGCGACCGGCCGGTGCAGGTCGGCTCGCACTACCACTTCGCCGAGGCCAACCCGGCGCTGGACTTCGACCGGTCCGCCGCGTGGGGCCACCGGCTGGCGGTGCCGGCCGGAACCTCGGTGCGCTTCGAGCCCGGCGTCGACCGGGAGGTCACCCTGGTGCCGTTCGGCGGTCGGCGGATCGTCGCCGGGCTGCGCGGCGAATGCGGCGGCGAGCTGGACGGGCGCGGCCCGGCCGGCGGTACGGGCACCGGGCGCCCGGCCGACCAGGCGGGCACCGGTGAGACGGGAGGCACGGCGTGAGCACCCTGGACCGACGGCGGTACGCCGCACTGCTCGGCCCGACCACCGGTGACCGGATCCGGCTGGCGGACACCAACCTGCTGATCGAGGTCGAGGAGGACCGCTGCGCGCCGCCCGGCGCCGACGGCACCCCGGCGTACGGCGACGAGGTGGTCTTCGGCGGCGGGAAGGTGATCCGCGAGTCGATGGGCCAGTCCCTGGCCACCCGGGCCGAAGGGGCACCCGACACGGTGATCACCGGCGCGGTGGTGCTCGACCACTGGGGCGTCGTCAAGGCCGACGTCGGCATCCGAGACGGCCGGATCGTCGCGCTCGGCAAGGCCGGCAACCCGGACACGATGGACGGGGTGCACCCCGACCTGGTGATCGGGCCGGGCACCGAGATAATCGCCGGCAACGGCAAGATCCTCACCGCCGGGGCGATCGACAGCCACGTACACCTGATCTGCCCGCAGATCCTGGAGACAGCGCTGGCCAGCGGCGTCACCACCATCATGGGCGGCGGCACCGGGCCGGCCGAGGGCAGCAAAGCGACCACGGTCACCCCCGGCCCGTGGCACCTGGGCATGATGCTCGCCGCGCTCGACCCGTGGCCGGTCAACGTGCTGCTGCTCGGCAAGGGCAACACGGTCAGCGAAGAATCCATGTGGGAGCAGCTGCGCGGCGGCGCCGGCGGGTTCAAACTGCACGAGGACTGGGGCACCACCCCGGCGGCGATCGACGCCTGCCTGCGGGTGGCCGACGCCTCCGGTGTGCAGGTGGCGATCCACACCGACACCCTCAACGAAGCCGGGTACGTGGAGTCCACCCTGGGCGCGATCGCCGGCCGGTCGATCCACGCGTACCACACCGAAGGGGCCGGCGGCGGGCACGCGCCGGACATCATGCGGGTCGCCGCCGAGCCGAACGTGCTGCCGTCGTCGACCAACCCGACCCGCCCGCACACCGTCAACACCCTCGACGAGCACCTCGACATGCTGATGGTCTGCCACCATCTGAACCCGAGCGTGCCGGAGGACCTGGCGTTCGCCGAGAGCCGGATCCGGCCCAGCACGATGGCCGGCGAGGACATCCTGCACGACCTCGGCGCCATCTCGATGATCGGCTCCGACTCGCAGGCGATGGGGCGCGTCGGCGAGGTGATCCTGCGGACCTGGCAGACCGCGCACGTGATGAAGGCGCGCCGTGGCGCGCTGCCCGGCGACGGGCCGGCCGACAACATGCGGGCCCGACGGTACGTGGCCAAGTACACGATCTGCCCGGCGGTCGCGCACGGCATCGAGGGCGAGGTCGGCTCGGTCGAGCCGGGCAAGCTGGCCGACCTGGTGCTGTGGGATCCGGCGTTCTTCGGCGTACGGCCGCATCTGGTGATCAAGGGCGGCATGATCGCCTGGGCGCAGATGGGCGACGCGAACGCGTCCATCCCGACCCCGCAGCCGATGCTGCCGAGGCCCATGTTCGGCGCGTACGGCACCGTGCCGGCCGCCACCAGCCTGGCGTTCGTCGCGCCGGCTGCGATCGACGCGCTGCTCGGTGACCGGCTCGGGATCCGTCGCCGGCTCGCCCCGGTCGCCGACACCCGGCGGCGGGGCAAGGCCGACATGCCGCTGAACGACGCCACCCCCCGGATCGAGATCGACGCGGACACGTTCACGGTACGCATCGACGGGGAGACGATCGAGCCGGCTCCGGCGGTGGAGCTGCCGATGGCGCAGCGCTACTTCCTGTTCTGACCGCCGGCGATGATGACGATGTGTCACGCCCGGACCCGCCGATGAGCGGGCTCGCCACGCTGCTGGTGCTGGCCGATGGCCGGTTGCCGGCCGGCGGGCATGCCCACTCCAGCGGGCTGGAGGCGGCCGTCGTCGCCGGCCGGGTCCGTGACCTGGCCGGCGTGGCGGCGTACCTGACCGGCCGGCTCACCACCGGTGGGCGTACCGCCGCCGCGTTCGCTGCGGCTGCCACGGCCAGCGCAGCGGCAGCCCACGGTGCCACCGCGACCGGAGCCGCCGGCCGGCTGGACGCGCTCGACGACGGTATCGACGCCCGCACCCCGTCGCCCGCGCTGCGCCGCGCGTCGCGGGCACAGGGCCGGGCGTTGCTGCGCGCCGGACGGGGCATCTGGGCGCTGCCGGCGGGCGGCCCCCGGGACCGCCACCAGCCGGTCGCGCTCGGCGTGGTCGCCGCCGCCGCCGGCCTCGGCCCGGCCGATGCGGCGCTGGCCGCCGCATACACCGCCGTCACCGGACCGGCCAGCGCCGCCGTGCGGCTGCTCGGCCTCGACCCGTACGCGGTGCACGGCCTGCTGGCCCGGCTCGCGCCGGACATCGACGCGGTCGCCGCCGGGGCGGCCGCCCTGGCCGACCGGCCGGTCGACGACCTGCCCGCCGGCTCGGCCCCGATCCCGGAGGTCGACGCCGAACACCACGCCACCTGGGAGGTGCGTCTCTTTGCGTCCTGAACCACACACCCACGTCCACGGCGGGTCCGCCGAACCGCACGCGCACACCGACGGGGAGGTACCGCACACCCACCCCGATCCGGGGGTCGACCCGCACCCGCCCCGGCTGCCGGACGGCTCCCCCGCGCTGCGGATCGGCATCGGCGGGCCGGTCGGCTCCGGCAAGACCGCGCTGGTCGCCGCGCTGTGCCGGGCGCTCGCCGACGAGTTGCGGCTGGCCGTGGTCACCAACGACATCTACACCACCGAGGACGCCGACTTCCTGCTGCGCAACGGCGTCCTGCCGGCGGAGCGGGTCCGGGCGGTGGAGACCGGCTGCTGCCCGCACACCGCGATCCGCGACGACATCTCCGCCAACCTTGACGCCATCGAGGACCTGTCCGACCAGTTGGGCACCCTCGATCTGGTGCTGGTGGAAAGTGGCGGGGACAACCTGACCGCCACGTTCAGCCGGGGCCTGGTCGACCAGCAGATCTTCGTGGTCGACGTGGCCGGCGGCGACAAGGTGCCGCGTAAGGGCGGGCCGGGGGTGAGCACCGCCGACCTGCTGGTGATCAACAAGACGGACCTGGCGCCGCTGGTCAACGCCGACCTGTCGGTGATGGAGCGCGACGCCGCCGCCCGCCGGGGCGAGCTGCCGACGGTGTTCCTGTCGCTGGTGCAGGACCGCACGGCGACGCCGGTGGCCGACTGGATTCGGGGGTTGCTCCGGGCCCGCGCCCAGACACCGGCGGAGGTCGCCGGCTGATGCGGGCCCACGCCCGGCTGGTCGCCGAGGTCGACGCCGCCGGGCGGACCCGGCTGGTCTGCCTGCGCGGCGAGCCGCCGCTGGTGCTGCGCCGCACCGGCCCGGCAGCGGCCGCCGACGGCGGCGAAGTCCAGGTGCACCTGGTCGGCGCGGCGGCCGGCCCGCTCGGCGGCGACGACCTGCGGCTGGACGTCGAGGTCGGGCCGGGGGCGCGAGTGTGTCTGCGTACCGTCGCGGCGTCGCTGGCGTTGCCCGGACCTGACGGCCGCCGGTCGACGCTGCAGATGCTGGTCCGGGTTGCGACCGGCGGCGAGCTGCGCTGGCTGCCGGAGCCGTTGATCGCCGCCGCCGGCTGCCACCACCTGTCCCGGTCGGTGGTGGAGCTGGCCGACGGCGCGGCCGTGGTGTGGCGGGAGGAGCTGGTCTGCGGGCGCGACGGTGAGCCGTCCGGCGACGCCCGGATCGACACCACCGTCCGGTACGCGGGCCGCACGGTGCTGCGTACCGACCTGGCGGTGGGGCCGCGCGCCGACGGCTGGGCCGGGCCGGCGGTGCTCGCCGGGGCGAAGGCGACCGGTTCGGTGCTGGTGGTCCGGCCGGAGTGGGCAGCCGGTGGGCCCCCGGCGGCCGGCCCGCTCGGCCCCGGCGCGGCCCGGCTGCCGCTGGCCGGCGGGCCGGCGGTGCTGGTCACCGCGACCGGCCCGACCGCCCGCGGCGTCCGCGCCGAACTCGACCGGGCCGAACCCGACCGAGCCGAACCGGACCGGGCCGGGGCTCAGCCGCCGACGTAGGCGGCGAGGTGCTCACCGGTCAGCGTCGAACGGGCCGCGACCAGGTCGGCCGGGGTGCCCTCGAAGACGATCCGACCACCGTCGTGACCGGCACCCGGCCCCAGATCGATGATCCAGTCGGCGTGTGCCATGACCGCCTGGTGGTGCTCGATGACGATCACCGACTTCCCGGCGTCGACCAGCCGGTCGAGCAGGCCGAGCAACTGCTCGACGTCGGCCAGGTGCAGGCCGGTGGTCGGCTCGTCGAGAACGTAGACGCCGCCCTTCTCCGCCATGTGGGTGGCCAGTTTCAGCCGCTGCCGCTCGCCGCCGGACAGGGTGGTGAGCGGCTGGCCGAGGGTGAGGTAGCCGAGCCCGACGTCGGCGAGCCGACGCAGGACGGCGTGCGCGGCCGGGGTGCGGGCGTCGCCGGACGCGAAGAACTCCTCGGCCTCGGCCACCGACATCGCCAGCACCTCGCTGATGTCCCGGCCGCCGAGCTGGTACTCCAGCACCGCCGCCTGGAACCGCCGGCCCTGGCAGTCCTCGCAGACGGTGGCGACGCCGGCCATCATCGCCAGGTCGGTGTAGATGACCCCGGCACCGTTGCAGGTCGGGCAGGCGCCCTCGGAGTTGGCGCTGAACAGCGCCGGCTTGACCCCGTTGGCCTTCGCGAACGCCTTGCGGATCGGGTCGAGCAGCCCGGTGTACGTCGCCGGGTTGCTGCGCCGAGAGCCTCGGATACCGGTCTGGTCGATCGACACCGCCCCCGCGTCGGCCGGGATCGACCCGTGCAGCAGCGAACTCTTGCCGGAGCCGGCGACCCCGGTCACCACGACCAGCACACCGAGCGGGATGTCGACGTCGACGTCGCGCAGATTGTTGGCGTTCGCGCCACGGATCTCCAGCGCGCCGGTGGGCTCGCGGACCGACTTCTTCAGGTTGGCCCGGTCGTCGAGGTGGCGGCCGGTGACGGTGACGCTGGCCCGCAGCCCGTCCACGGTGCCTTCGAACATCACCTCGCCGCCGGCGGTGCCGGCACCGGGGCCGAGGTCGACGACGTGGTCGGCGATCGCGATCGTCTCCGGCTTGTGCTCGACGACCAGCACCGTATTGCCCTTGTCCCGCAGCCGCAGCAGCAGGTTGTTCATCCGGGCGATGTCGTGCGGGTGCAGCCCGATGGTCGGCTCGTCGAAGACGTAGGTGACGTCGGTCAACGACGACCCGAGATGCCGGATCATCTTGGTGCGCTGCGCCTCACCGCCGGACAGGGTGCCCGCCGGGCGGTCCAGCGAGAGGTAGCCGAGGCCGATCTCCACGAACGAGTCGAGGGTGTGCCGCAGCGCGGTCAGCAGCGGTGCGACCGACGGCTCGGCCAGCGCCTGGACCCACTCGGCGAGGTCACTGATCTGCATCGCGCACGCGTCGGCGATGTTGATCCCGTTGATCTTCGACGACCGGGCCGCCTCGTTCAGCCGGGTGCCGGCGCAGTCCGGGCAGGTGGTGAAGGTGATCGCCCGCTGCACGAACGCCCGGATGTGCGGCTGCATCGCGTCGACGTCCTTGGCCAGGAACGACTTCTGGATCCGCGGGATCAGACCCTCGTACGTCACGTTGACGTTGTCGACCTTGATCCGGGTCGGCTCCTTGTACAGCAGGTCGTGCAGCTGCGACTTGGTGAACCTGCGGATCGGCTTGTCCGGGTCGAAGAAACCGCAGCCGCTGAAGATTCGCCCGTACCAGCCGTCGACGCTGTAGCCGGGGATGGTCAGCGCGCCCTCGTTGAGCGACTTGCTGTCGTCGTACAGCGCGGTCAGGTCGAAGTCGGTGACCGACCCCCGACCCTCGCAGCGCGGGCACATGCCGCCCAGCCGGGTGAAGGTCTGCTTCGTGGTCTTGCTGGCGCCGCGTTCGACGGTTATCGCCCCGCTGGCCCGCACCGACGCCAGGTTGAAGGAGAACGCGTTGGGCGGGCCGACGTACGGCTGCCCGAGCCGGCTGAACAGGATCCGCAGCATCGCGTTGGCGTCGGTGGCGGTGCCGACCGTGGACCGCGGATCGCCGCCCATCCGCTCCTGGTCGACGATGATCGCCGTGGTCAGCCCATCGAGCACGTCGACCTCGGGCCGGGCCAGCGTCGGCATGAACCCCTGCACGAAGGCGCTGTACGTCTCGTTGATCAGGCGCTGCGACTCGGCCGCGACCGTGCCGAACACCAGCGAGCTCTTGCCCGAACCGGAGACCCCGGTGAACACCGTCAGCCGGCGTTTCGGGATCTCGACGCTGACGTCCTTGAGGTTGTTGACCCGCGCGCCGTGCACCCGGATCAGGTCGTGACTGTCGGCGGGGTGCGGGGTGGACGGCCGCTCCCCCGAGGCGGTGGCCCTGCTCATCGAGAATCCCTACCTATCGAGTCTGCTGGATGCGGATCAGGTTGCCGGCGGGGTCACGCACGGCACAGTCGCGGACCCCGTACGGCTGCTCGGTCGGCTCCTGGACGATGTCCGCGTCGCCGGCCTGCAGCCGCTCGAAGACCCCGTCGAGGTCGCTGGTGGCCAACAGGATGCCGGCGTAGGTGCCCTTGGCCATCATCTCGGTGATCGTACGGCGCTCGTCGTCGGTGATGCCGGGGTCGACACCCGGCGGGTGCAGCACGATCGCGGTGCCGGGCTGGTCGACCGGGCCGACGGTGAGCCAGCGCATCCCGTCGTAGCCGACGTCCAGGCGCAGCTCGAAGCCGAGCAGGTCGCGCCAGAAGGCCAGCGCGGCGTCGGCGTCGGCGTGCGGCAGGAAGCTGGAGTGAATCGTGATGTCCATGCCGGTCACGCTAGTTGCGCCGCCGGAACCCGCGCTTCTCGATTCCTGATCGGTCTGGTTACCTGTTTTGCCAGGCAGGCGGGCATCTCCGGGCGGGCGGAGCCGGCCCGGCGCCGGTAGACGCTGGGCGGGACGCCGACCAGTTCGGTGAACCGGGTGCTGAAGGTGCCCAGCGACGCGCAGCCGACCGCGAAACAGACGTCGGTGATGCTCAGGTCACCCCGGCGCAGCAGCGCCATCGCGCGTTCGATGCGCCGGGTCATCAGGTACGCGTACGGCGACTCGCCGTAGGCGCGCCGAAACTCGCGGCTGAGGTGCCCGGCCGACATGTGCACGCCACGGGCCAGGGCCTCGACGTCGAGTGGCCGGGCGTACTCCCGGTCGATCCGGTCGCGCACCCGGCGCAGCCGCGCCAGGTCGCCCAGGTGCTGCTCCTGCCTCGCACTGCCGGTCACCCGGGCGATGCTGCCACACCCCGTCGGCACTTCCCGCCCGGCGCGGCCCAACCTACGGTGCGGCGGGAGCGTAGCGTGCGTTCGGCATGTGAACGACACGTAGGAAGGCGGGCAGGCGCCACGGCCGCGGCCCTCCGACGACGACGTCGCGACGCAGAGCGGCGACGGCGGTGCCGGTCCGACCGAACAGCATCAGGTTGAACCGGGCCGGACGGAACCGCAGCCGGACGTCGACCGGGTCGTCCGGTGGGGCGAGCCGGATCCGTCCGTCACCGAGCACGACGGTCGCGGTCGGGGTGTACGCAGAACGGAACTGCACCGCGATCGGCCGTTTCGGCATTGCCCGCGAGGTGTCCAGCAGGACGCCGTAGTCGTGGTGCAGCATCCCGAGAAAGAACTGGTCGAAGTACAGCGACGCGTAGTCGTCGGGCATCGACCAGGGGCGGCGCAACACCCGGGCGATGTCCCAGCCGTGCACCAGCAGCTCGTTGACCAGGTGTGCCACCATGCCGGCGATCGGCACCCGCGCGTCGCCCAGCCACTGGACGGTCCTTTCCGGCGGCAGCTGGGCGGTCGCCGCGAGAATCGCGTCGGTCGCCTCGCCGAGCAGTTCGGCGAGGCGAGCCGGGTCGCGTTCGGTGAAGTGCCGCAGCACATGGTCGTTGACGTCGGCGACGGTGTCGACGTTCGCGGCGGACAGGGCCGCGCGGATGTCGGGGATCTGCAGCGGCGGCTCGTCACCCTCGACGAGGGTGACGTACAGCATCGCGATGCTCACCACGTGCGCGGCGGTGTCCGACACCGTCCAGTCGCGGGTCGCCATCGCCTTCGGCTGACTGTCGACTGTCAGCAGTGATTGGAATCGGTCGGTGAGGACACTCAACGCCGTACGGGCCAGGGTCCAGCGGTCAACGGGCACAACGAAACTCATCCGGTGATCGTGGCACCGGCTGCGTCGACAGTGTTCCTTGACGTTGCGCGTTTCATGCGCGATTTCCGATGAGCCGACCCTGGCCGGGGTCGCGCCTGGCGACGACACGGGCGAGGGTGCGCAGCATGGTACGGACGAAGCGGTCGAAGACACGGTCGGGCAGAATCCGCCGGGCCGCCAGGATCACCCTGGCGGCCCGGCCGACGGGGTAGCGGGTCCGTGGCCGGCGGGCGCGCACCGCTCTGGCGACGGCGTCGGCGACCACCGAGGGCGGCGACGCCGGGCCGTCCTCGACCGCGAGGATGGCCGCGCCAAGTGCCGCCTGGTCGGCGTACGGGCCGCGACCCGAGGTGTCGAGGAGATGCTGGCCGGCGATGGCGGGCCACTCGGTGGCGATCGCACCGGGCTGGATGACGACCACGTCGATGCCGAGTGGGGCGAGCTCCATCCGCATCGAGTCGCTGAGTCCTTCGACGGCGAACTTGGTGGCGTGGTACCAGCCGCCGAGCGGCTCGTGGATCTTCCCACCGATTGACGAGATGTTGACGATGCGTCCACTGCCCTGCCGGCGCATCTGCGGCAGCACGAGTTGCGTCAGCCGGGCCAGGCCGAACACGTTGACGTCGAACTGGCGGCGGGCCTCGTCCAAGGGCACGTCCTCGACCGCGCCGAACGAACCGTACCCGGCGTTGTTGACCAGCACGTCGACCCGCCCGGATTCGGCCAGTACCTGTTTGACGAGGTCGACCAGCGCGGCGTCGTCGGTGATGTCGGCCCGCACGGGCCGGATGCCGACGTCGGCCAACGGGGTGATCCGGTCGAGCCGGCGGGCGACGGCGTAGACGTGGTAGCCCATGGCGCGCAGCTTGCGGGCGGTGGCCTCGCCGATGCCGGAGGAGGCGCCGGTGACGACGGCGACCTTGTCGCTCATGATCTCTCCCTTGGTAACCAACTAGATAGTTACATCATCGGCGCTACCCGCGCAGTTGTCAACCAACCAGTTGGTTTTGGGTAGGCTGGCGGCATGGTCCGCGACTCCACCGCCACCAAGCACCGGATCCTTGACGCCGCCACCGTCGAGTTCGCCGCCCACGGCCTGGCCGGCGCCCGGGTCGACCGGGTAGCCGAGCGCGCCGGCGCCAACAAGCAGCTGATCTACGCGTACTTCGGCAGCAAGGAACGGCTCTTCGACACCACCCTCGCCACCCACCTGGAGCGCTTCATGGAAGCGGTGCCCTTCGACGCAGACGACATACCCGGCTACGCCACCGCGATGTTCGACTTCGGCGTCACGCACCCGGACCTGCTCCGACTGCTGCAGTGGCACACCCTCGAACGGCCCGGCGAGCTCGCCCGGATGGAGCAGAACCACCACACGACCCGACGGAAACTGGCCGCCCTGGCCGAGGCCCAGGCCGCCGGCCTGGTCGACGACACGCTCCCGCCCGCCGAACTGCTCGCCGTCGTTCTCGCCGTCGCCCGGGCCTACGACGATCCGGCGCCGACGTCGGTGGCCGCGCGCCGGGCCAGCGTGACCACCGCCGTACGCCGGCTCGTCACCCCCGGCCCGCGCCCGTAGAGCCAGCTCGTCACTCCGCCCGCGACCGTAGAACCCGGCGACCCGGGTCCGGCGCGCCGCCGGTCCGCGACATCGAAACGGTTGTGCCGGGAACCAGCGACGCCGTTGCACCGACTACTCCTATCGGACCCCGGGACACATTATTGACTGACGTCTATCTGGAGCGCTCCGTGCCGCGACCCCGCATGCTTGCCGCCGTCCTCGCCGCGTCGATCGGACTCACCACAGCCTGCAGCGCTGACTCCGGTGGTGGCGCCACCTCGACGACATTGCGGATCGGGTTGGGCACCGAGTCGGGCGCACTGGACCCGCACGCGTTCACCGGCAACTTCCTGCTCCTCGACGCCATCTACGAGCCACTGGTCAGCTACGGCGAGGACGGGCAACTGGAGCCGGGCCTGGCCGAGTCCTGGACGGTGGCACCGGACGGACGGCAAGTGAGTTTCGACCTACGCGACGACGTGCACTTCACCGACGGGACGCCGGTCGACGCCATGGCCGTCAAGTGGAACTTCGACCGGTGGGTGGGCAACGAACGCTTCTCGTTCTTCCGGGCCTCGCAGGTCGTCTCCGCTGTGGACGCCCCGGATCCGGACACAGTCGTGCTCACCCTGTCCGAACCGTACGAACCGCTGCTGCAGGAGTTGTCGATCGTCCGTCCTGTCCGGCTGCTCAGCCCGGAGTCCGCCGGCGCCGACGGCACCTTCCAGGACCCGGTGGGCACCGGGGCGTGGAAGCTGGTGTCCAACGGCGCCACCGGCACCGTGCTGGAGCGCAACGACGACTACTGGGGGCCGAAGCCCAGTCTGGAACGGCTCGAGTTCAAGGTAATCCCGGATTCGCAGGCCCGCGTCGACGCACTCACCAACGGCGAGATCGATCTGATCGGCGGCGCCTACCTGGCCCCGATCACGCCGGTGGAGGCGCAGTCCTTGCGCGATCGCGCCGGCGTACGGCTGATCACCGGCGCGGCGGACGTCTCGATCCTGCTCGGGTTCAACCCCGACGGCCCCGCCGGCGACCGGGCGGTCCGAGAGGCCGTCGGCCGGGCGATCGACACCGAGGCGCTAGCGACGGCGTTGTTCCTGGGCCAAGCGGAACCGGCCCGTCGGGTGTTCCCGCCGAGCGTGCCGGACTCCGGTACCGATCTGCCGGTCGGCTTCGACCGGGCCGCCGCAGGGCGGGTGCTAGACACCGCAGGCTACCTCCGCGAAGGGGAGATCCGGACCCGCGACGGCGAGCCGCTGTCGTTGCGGCTGCTCATCCCGGCCGCACCGGCCGAGGGGCAGCTCGATCCGCGCACCATGGCCGCCGCGATCGCCTCCGCTCTGCAGGAGGTGGGGATCGGCGTGGAACTGGTCCCGGTCGACGCCGCCGCCTACTACGACGAGCGGGCCGAGGGCAGGTACGACCTGACCTTCTTCGAAACCCTCGGCGCCCCGTACGACCCGTCCAGCTCGATCGTGTCCCTGTTCACCGACGGGGCCCGAGCGCCGCTGTGGGTGACGCCGACCACCGAGGACCTGGTCGACAAGGCGTTGTTCGCCACCGACCCCGCTGAACGTTCCGAGGCCTACCAGGACCTCTACGAGGCGGTGGCCGCTGATACCGGGTTCGTCCCGTTGGTGTACCGGCCCCGACTGTGGGCGGTGCGCGACGGGGTGAACGGCTTCGCGGTGCCGCCCACCGACGTAGATCTCGAACTGACCGGGGTCACCGTCGGGTGAGCGTGTCCCTGCGGCCACGGACCGTCGGCGGCCACCTCGTACGGTGGACCGTCGACACCGTCGGCGTGCTGCTCGCGCTGTCGGCCGGAACGTTCGCGCTGGTGCTGCTGGCCCGCGGCGATCCCGCCGCGGTGCTGGCGGCCACCCGGGCCGGCCGGCCGGCGACTCCGGAGCAGGTCGAGGCCGTCCGCTCCGAACTTGGGCTGGACGCTCCCGCCCCGGTGCGGTACGTGCGGTGGCTGGCCGACGCCGCCACCGGCGACTTCGGACTGTCGCTGCGGACGAACCTGCCGATCGGCCCCGAGGTCGCCGACCGGCTGGCCGTGACGGCGGGGCTGGTGGCGGGATCGGTCGTGGTGGCCGTGGTGGTGGGGATGACCGTCGGCGTCGCCGGGGCGGTGGCCGGGCGGGGGCCGCTGCGTGGGGTACTGCGGATCGGGGCGCTGCTGGCGACGTCGGTGCCGGCGTTCTGGCTGAGCTACCTCCTGGTTCTGCTGCTGGCTCTACGGTGGCAACTGGTGCCGACGTCAGGCATGGCCGGTCCCGCCACCTGGGTGATGCCGATGGCGGTGCTCGGGCTGCCGGCGGCCGGAGTGCTCAGCCGGGTGGTGGCGGTCACGTTACGGGAAGCGATCGACCGGCCGTACGTCCTGGCGGCGCTGGCCCGGGGCAGCGGGCCGATGTCGATCGTGCTCCGCGACGGTCTGCCGAACGCGGCCGGGCCGATCCTGTCCGTAACCGGGGTGATCATCGGCGGTCTGCTGGTTGGCACGGTCGTGGTGGAGCAAATCTTCGGCTGGCCCGGTCTCGGGGCGTACTTCGTCCACGCCGCCGCCGCCCGTGACGTGCCGGCCCTGCAGGCCAGCGCGCTCGTGCTCGGCGGAGGTTTCATCCTGGCCAACCGGCTCGCCGACGTCGTGCAGGTCCTCGTCGATCCCCGGGCCCGGTCGGGGGTCGGATGACGGCCGGACATGGAAAGTGGACGATGCCCGCCCCGGTACGGACGGCGCTGGTCGGCCTGCCGTTGGCCGGGTTCGCGATCGTGGGGCTGCTCGCACCGGTGCTGGCGCCGGCCGACCCGGCGGCCAACGATCTGTCGGCCAGTCTGCTGCCGCCGTCGGCGGCCCATCTGCTCGGCACCGACCAGCTGGGCCGTGACCAGCTCAGCCGGCTCCTGCACGGTGCGCGAATCTCACTCGTCGTCACGGCGGCGGTCCTGCTGGTCTCGGTGACCATCGGGGTGCTCGCCGGCGCTGTCGCCGGATACCTGGGTGGCTGGGTCGACCGAATCGTCGCCCGGGTCATCGACATGGCGGTCTCGCTACCGGGAATGCTGGTGGCGCTGGCGGTCATCGGCGTACGTGGCCCCGGTGTGGAGAATCTCGTCGTCGCGATGTCGCTGTGGACGTGGGCCCCGTACGCGCGGATCGCCCGCGCCCGCGTCGCGGGTCTGCGGGCCAGTCCGCACCTGGACGCGCTGCGGCTGCTCGGCGCCGGCCCGGTGCGCGTCATCGGCCGTCATCTGCTTCCGAGCGCCCTCGCCCCGTGCCTGGTCTATGCCAGCACCGACGTCGGCTCCATCGTCCTCGGCGTCGCCACGCTGAGCTTTCTCGGCCTCGGCATCCCACCACCGCAGGCGGAGTGGGGCCAGATGCTCATCGAAGGCCGGCCCTACCTGGCCTCGGCCTGGTGGCTGGCCTACCCGCCCGGAATCGCGATCACCGCCGTCGTGTTCGCGAGCAACCTGCTCGGCGAACGGCTGGCGGTCGGCGACGAGCGCCCGTCGGTGCTGCGTTGGATACTTCCGGCCCGGCTGCGGGTGCCGCGACCCAGGCGGCCGGGGCCCGGGGTGCCCGCAACCGGCAGCACGGAGACCACGGCCACCGTCACGTCGAGGGCCGCTGCCGACGACGACGTACTGCTGCGGGTGCGCGACCTGTCCGTCGCCTATCCACGCGACGGCGGCATCCGACGCGCCGTCGCCGACGTCTCCTACGCGGTACGCCGCGGCGAGACGCTGGCGATCGTCGGCGAGTCCGGCAGCGGCAAGACCACCTCGGCGTTGGCGCCGTTCGGCCTGCTGGACCCGGGCGCGCTCGTCGCCGGTTCCGCGCGGCTGCGGACCGGATCCACGGCACGTGAACTCATCGGACTCACATTTCGCCATCGCCGCCACGTCAACGGCCGCCAAGTCGGGGTGGTCTTCCAGGACAGTCTCGCCGTGTTCGATCCACTGCGCAGCATCGGTGCGCACGTCGACGAGGCGGTCCGCAACGCGGGCAGCCGAGGTCGGCGGGCTGCGGTCCGCCGGATCAGCGAGGAGCTGCTGCGCCTCGCCGGTCTGCCCGACCCGGCGACGGTCGCCGGCCAGTATCCCCACCAGCTCTCCGGCGGGATGCGGCAACGGGTCCAGATCGCCGTCGCGATCGCGGGTGAGCCGGAGCTGCTCGTCGCCGACGAACCGACCTCCGCGCTCGACGTCACCGTCCAGGCACGGCTGCTCGACCTGCTCGGGCAGCTCCGCGACGAGTTGCGCATGGCCATGGTCGTCGTCAGTCACGACCTGGCGGTGGTCACCCGGCTGGCCGACGCCGTGGCCGTGATGTACGCCGGCCGGATCGTGGAGTACGGGCCGCTCGACACCGTGGTGCGTCACCCCGACCATCCGTACACCCGGGGTCTGCTCGACGCCGTGCCGCGTCCCGGTGCGGCACCGGGCACCCGGTTCCGCACCATGCCGGGACGCTCCGGTGCCGGGCCGGACGACACGTCAGGTTGCGCGTTCGCTCCCCGGTGTCCGATCGCCGTAGCCGGATGCGGCCATGACCAGCCGGTACTGCTGCCGGTGGGACCGGTCCAGGCGCACCGCTCGGCGTGCCCCCGTACCCGTGCGGCCGGAGCGTCGCCGCCCCTTCTGGCACTCGGCGACCTGGACGGAGGCTGACCGATGCTGGAGATCGAACAGCTCACCGCCGACCACCCCCGGCGGCACGGCCGGGGCCGGCAGAGTGTGGTCGAGGACGTCACGCTCCGGGTCGCCGCCAGCGAGATCGTCGGGCTCGTCGGCGAATCGGGCTGCGGCAAGACGACCCTCGCCCGCGTGGTCACCGGACTGCACCGGCCCCGGGTCGGATCGGTGCGGTTCGACGGCGCCGACGTCCATGCCCTGCGCGGTCGCGCGCTGCGGGCACACCGGCGACAGGTCCAGATGGTGTTCCAGGACCCGTACCTGACCCTCAGCCCCGCTCAGACGGTGCGCCAGGCCCTCGCCGAGCCACTGCACATCCACCGGGTCGGCAACGGCCGGTCCCGCGCCGCACGGGTGGACGAGCTGCTCGACCTCGTCGGGCTCGGTCCTGCGGTCGGCGGACGCCGGCCCCGGCAGCTGTCCGGCGGTCAGCAGCAACGGGTGGCGATCGCCCGCGCGCTGGCGCTGGGACCACGCCTGCTGGTGTGCGACGAACCCGTCACCGCGCTCGACGTATCGGTGCAGGCGAAGATCCTCAACCTGCTGTGCGATCTGCGCGACCGGCTCGGCCTGGCCTGCCTGTTCATCTCCCACGACCTCGCCGTCGTCCGGCAACTTGCCAACCGCGTCGCGGTCATGCGGCACGGCCGCATCGTCGAGCAGGGACCGACCGGGCAGGTCACCGGCGACCCGCGCCACCCGTACACCCGGGCGTTGCTCGCGGCGACCCCCGCCATCGACCTCGGCGTCACCGACCGGTCCCGACGTCACGCGTCCGGCCCGGCCGGCTTGTCGTAGACGGTGACGTGGGTGCCGGTGCCGAGGTAGGGCTCCCGACGCCAGCCACCCCACCGGTGTCGACGGCGCAGGCCGGCGAGGCGGGCCATCAGGTCGAGTTCGGACGGCCAGGCGTAGCGCATCGACACCGGGGCAAGCCGCATGCCGTCGTTGCTGATCAGGATGTGCTGTCCGTCGAAACGCTGGTCGACGGGGTCGTGGCGGACCGCGACCAGGCGGACGTGGTCGTGGTCGACGCGGTGGGCGTCGACGCTCTGCTGCCGCTGGTAGCGGGCGAGGTCGGGTACCAGACACTCCAGCACGAACAGCCCGCCGGGCAGCAGCCGCCGGGCGACGTTGGCGAAGCACCGTACCTGGTCCTCCTGGGTCATCAGGAAGAAGAAGGTGGTGAAGACGACGAACACCGTGGCGAACCGGTCGTCGGTGCCGGGATCGACGTCGGCCATGTCGCCGATGGTGACGGGAATCCGGTCGCCGCCTGGCTTGGCCCGCATCCGGGCCACCATCGCCTCGGAGGCGTCGATGCCCCGCAGATCGATCCCGCGACCCGCCAACGGAACGGTGACCCGGCCGGTGCCGACCGCCAGTTCGAGGACCGGCCCGGCCGGCCCGTGCCCGATCAGGTCGGCCAGGCAGTCGACGGCATCGGTCGGGTCGAGGTCGGCGTGCCACTCGTCGTAGACGTCGGCGTTGCGCTCACCGTAGGTCTCCGGTCCGTACGTGGTCATGAGGCTCCTGTCCGAGGCTTCAGTGCAGCGGTCGCATGTCGTGGGTGACGGTGCCGGCGGCGGCCAGCGAGTGGTAGAGGCCGATCTCGGCGGTGTGCCCCTCGGCCATCACCAGGGCGGTGCAGCCGCGTTGGTCGGCGAGGTGGACGATCCGGTCACCGACCTGGGCGGTCGGAAAGAACTCCGGGCCGCCGGGGAACAGCGGTAGCCGCTCGGGTCCGCGCCAGCCGGCGAGTCGGCCCGGCGCCGGTGGATGCAGGAACGTCATGCCGTAGCCACGGTCGGCGCTCAGTGGGGCGTCGAGCAGCCGGGGCCGGCGGCCGAGCGCGATGTCGGTCACCGCGGCGTACACGTTCACTCCGAGCGACCGGCACATCATCTCCCCGATGACCGCGCCGGCGATCCGACCGTTGATCTCCACGACCTCCGGGCCGGCCGGGGTCTGGGCGAACTCGGTGTGTGCCACGCCGTCGGTGAACCCGACCGCAGCGAGGACCTCCCCTATCCAGGTCGCCAGCCGGTCCGACTCGGCCGGCGGGAACGCGACCGGAAAGGCGACGGCCTCCTCCCGGCGGACAGGTTCGGGGGTGTGAATGTGCACAGCGATCCCGAGCAGTCTGGTGTGCCCACGCCAGCTGACGGTCTCGGCGCTGTACACCGGGCCCGGGAAGTACGGTTCGACCACCAGGTGTCGACCCAGCAGGGTGGCTTCGGCGACCTCGCGGGCGGTCCGGTCGCGTTCGGCGTCGTCGCGGATCAGCCACACCGACCGGGACGATGTGCCCGCCGAGTCCTTCACTATCACCGGGTAGCCGATCGCCGCGACCGCCCCGGCGACCGCCTCGCCGGTGGGCTCCACGCGGAGCGCGTCGGCGCGGCTGAGTCCGGCCCGGTGCAGCAGGGTACGGACCTGTGCCTTGTCCCGCAGAGTGTGGGCTACCTGCGGGCCGAGCGTGGCCAGGCCGTACCGGGCCGCCAGCGTCGCACCGGGCAGCATCCACGTGTCGGTGGAGTTGACCAGCCCGGCGAGGTCGGGCAGCCGGTCGAGCACGGCGGCGCAGGCGGCCACGTCGGTGGTGTCGACGTCGATCACCGTCACGTCGTCGGGTCCGAGCCGGTCGAGTTCGTACGCGTAGATCGACCGGTCCCCGGTGAGCAGGCACAGCCGGTGCCCGGACTCGGCGGCGGCGTCGCGCAGCCGGGCGAGGCCGAACGTCAACGCCTCCAGCGACACGATGGTCACGCCCCCGCCTCCTCGGCCTGCCGGGGACGGCTCGCCTGCGCAGGACGGCTCGCCTGCACGATCAGCCGCTGCGCGTGATTGTCGTACGGTTCACCGGCGAAGCCGCCGAAGCAGGTGATGCCGGTGAATCCGGCGGTGTCCAGCATGGTGCGGATCTCGGCGGCGCTGTAGACGAACTGTTCGAAGTACGCGTGCCGGGCGGTGTCGCCCCGGATCAGGGTCCAGTCGCTACGAAACCGGGTCCAGTCGTCCAGGATGGTGTCCCGCATGACCAGATGTCCGCCGCTCACCTCGACGACCTTCGGGGTGCCCGCCCACCGGGCGAAGATCTCCTTGCTGAACAGATCCAGCAAAAGTCGCCCGCCTGGCACCAGGCTCTGCCAGGCGTTGCGCAGTACGAGCTGGTTCTGGGCCGGGTCGGTGAAATACCCGAACGAGGTGTACATGCTGATGATCAGGTCGTAGCTGTCCCGCTCGACGAACTCCCGCATGTCGGCGCGGACCAGACGTAGCGTCACTCCGGCCTGCTCGCCGGCGAGGTCGGCTCGGTCCAGCATGGTCGCGCTCAGGTCCACCCCGGTGACCAGGGCACCGCGTGCGGCGAGCGGCACGGCGTAGGTACCTGGACCGCAGCCGAGGTCCAGCACTCTGGTCCCGGCTGCGACCTCCAGCAGCGGCGAGGTCGCCACCCAGTTCCGGGCCTCCTGCTGACGGTGCGGGGCGAACAACGCGCCGGCGAAGTCCACCCAGAACCCGTCGTCTGCAAACCACTCCATCGGCAGCTCCGAACTCATGCGACGACTGACGCCTTGCAGGTCGCTCAACGACGTGCGGAAGTTCCCCGCCGACCGAAGAAAACTGATTACCTCCACATCAGGGTGAAGCAAATGAATCCTGGATCATTATATCGATGTCGGACATTGTCCAGCGCTCGACTACCAGCGTCCTGATTCGCACGACAACAGGAACCAATCCACCACTCGGAGCGACCAACATGTCAACGGAACGCCTCGACACCGAGCAGGCACATTCTCCAACGACAATGTGATGAACATCAGAGGAGCGATCAGCCCATGCCGTCCACGGGCCCGTCGACGCCCCCGCCGCCGGTACACCTGCACGTCACAGACGCCATCAAGACACCGAGCCTCATCCGCCTGTCGGACACCATGATCCTGGCCCGGTTCGAGACCCTGAAGGTCTACGCCGCCCTCGGCGCGGTACGGGCCCTGCTGGCGGCGGGGACCGTCCGCCCCGGCGACACCCTCGTCGACAGCTCCAGCGGAATTTACGCCCTCGCGCTGGCCATGGCCTGTCACCGGTACGGACTGCGCTGCCACATCGTCGCCTCGACCACGGTGACCCCGACCATCCGGTCGCAGTTGGAGATCCTCGGCGCCACCGTGCACCAGATGCCCGTCGAGAGCGATCTGCGACTGGACCAGCACCGACGCGTGGCGCGGATACGGGAGCTCCTGCGCGCCAACCCCGGCATGCACTGGATGCGCCAGTACCACGACCCGGTGCACCGACTCGGCTATGCCGAACTGGCGACACTCGTCCGGGCCGCCGTACCGCAGGTCCCGCTGACCCTCGTCGCCAGCGTCGGCACCGGTGCGTCCAGCGCCGGACTGATTCTGCCGATCCGCGCCCACGACCCGTCGACCCGGCTCGTAGGTGTCCAACCGTTCGGCAGCGTCAGCTTCGGCAGTGAACGGTTTCCGGATCCGGACGCGATCATCGCCGGGATCGGCAGCGCCATCCCTTTCGACAACGTCCACCACGAACTGTACGACCAGGTGCACTGGATCGGCTTTCGCCACGCCATGGCCGGCACCATCGCGCTGATGCGGTCTCATGCGGTCTTCGCCGGCCTCTCCACCGGTGCGGCGTACCTCGCAGCGCGGTGGGAGGCCCGCCGTCACCCGGAACGGGTGCATCTGCTGATCGGAGCCGACACCGGCCATCGGTACGTCGACAAGGTCTTCGCCCGCCACCGCGAAGCCCTCGACATGGAGACGTTGGAGCCGGTGGAGATTGCCTCTCTCGACGAGCTGGCCCCGCCCTGGTCGACCTTGCCGTGGGCGCGACGCGCCCATCCGCCGTCAGCCGGCCAGGACCTGCACCCCGCCGCCGTCACCGGCGGCCCAGGAACAGACCGGCCCGCAACAGACCGGCCCGCGACGGCCGGATGAGCGCAGCTAGGAACCCTGCTGCGGTACGCGGCGTCCCAGCCATCGCCCGACAGTGAGCACCAGCACCGGAAGGATGACACACTGGGCGGCGACGACCAGCCAGAAGCCGGGTAGGAACCCGACTTGTTCGAACGCCCCGTACACGCTGCCCCCGGCGACGCCACTGAGGAACGAACCGACCCCCACCGCGAGCCGTTGCTGGCCGAAGGCCACCGTCGCCGACCTTCTCGACCCCGCCAACGCTTCGAGGTCGTTCTTGAGGAACAACACGGCGCTGCCGGCGCTGATCGCGGCGACCCCGCAGACCACCGCCGGACCGTTGCCAACCGCGAACGCGGCCATCCCGGTCGCCAGGGCACCGAATCCGATGGCCATCGCCGCCGGGTAGCTCATCCTCCCCACCCGCTCGGCGACCAGGGGCTGCACCACCACCAGGCCGAGCGAATAGCCCATCATCGCCGCCCCGAACAACAGGGTCGCCATCCGGCCCTGGGCGTAACTGGAGAGGTACTGGTAGAACTGCATGTGCACGTAGAACGACACGGCGGTGACGACGAACGGCAGCACCGCCACCCCGTGCAGCATCCGCCGGAACGGCTCCACCGGTGGCGCGTCGGCGACCTGCCGCTCCCGGCGGAGAAAGACGTGACCGAGCGCCACACCGGCGTACACCGTCGTCACGGCCGCGAACATCACGGTCGGCCGGTGCACGAACAACGCCCCCACCACCGGCCCCACCGCTATACCGAGGTTGCCTGCGGCGTTGCCTGCCGACACCAGCCGGGGCCGCTGCTCGTCGCCCACCTCGTGCACCAGATAGCTGCGGTACGCCGGCGAGTACAGTGATCCGCCGCCGGAGATGAGCAACAGGCCGGCGACGGTCAGCACCGGGAACCGCTGTCCCGCGAGGAACGCCGCCCCGCCGAGGCTGTACAGCGTGAGGGCCGCCACCAGGGCCCGCTTGAGACCGACCCGCTCGGCCACCGCAGCGGTCGCCGGGGCGCTGGCGAACTGCACCAGGGTCGCCGCCCCGAGCACCACCCCGACCTGCGCCATGCCCACGCCCATGCGTTCCCGCAGCAGCACGGCCAGGTACGGATAGATCGAGAACGAGCCGACGTTGACCAGGAATCCGCCGATCAGCACGGCCCACTGGGCCCGGGTGAAGGAACCCCTGCGCAACGCCGACCAGGGGCGGTTGCCCGCAGCCGCGCGGGGGGTGGCCGGTGCGGCCATCAGTCGGCCGGCCCGCCGTCGGATCGGACACCGACCCCGGTCGACGGGTCGACGCCGCCGAAGGCATGCTGGTCGGACGGCAGCACGCCCAGCCCTGGGGCGTCGCCGAGAACGATCCGCCCCTGGTCGAGGCCCAGCCCCCGGAACGGGGGGTCGCGCAGGAGGAACTGGCTGTCGATGTCGATGCGCTCGGCCAGCGGGGCCAGTAGGGCGGCCTGGCTCAGCGCTAGCTCCGACTCGCAGTTGCAGCTGAGCATCACCGACAGGCCCGCCTGGCGGGCGGCCTCCATCACCCGTCGGGTGGCCCGGACCCCGCCGGACTTGGCCAACTTGACCACCACCCCGTCGGCCAGGCCGGCGGCCGCCCGGACACTGTCCACGTCGGTGCAGCCTTCGTCCAGGAAGACCGGCAGCCGGTCGGGCAGCTCACGGTAGCGGCGGTACGCCTCGACCGCGTCTCTCGGGAACGGCTGCTCGACGAGCTGGATGTCGAGGGCACGCAGGGCCGGGGTCAGTTCCTGCGCGGTCCGCAGGTCCCACGCCTCGTTGGGGTCGATCCGCACCGGCAGGTCGGTGACCGCGCGGACGGCGGCCAGCCGGTCGAGGTCCTCGGCGCCGCGCACCTTGATCTTGAACGCGCCGACCGGCGGCGCGTTCGCGACCAGTTCCAGGGTCTGCGCGACGCTGCCGAGCCCGATCGTGTACCCGGTCGGCTCGGGCAGGATGCGCGGTACGCCGTACAACTGCCATGTCGGCACGCCGGCGGACCGGCCCACCCAGTCGTGCACCGCGCCGTCGAGTGCCATCCGCGCGCCGACCGGTCCGTCCCAGTCGGCCACCCGGTCCAGGACCCGGTCCGGATCGGACAGGTCCGGGCCGAGGACGTCTCTGCCGTGTTCGGCGACCGCCGCGACGACCTGCTCGACGGTTTCGCCGTGCGCCCAGGCCGGTGTGCCCTCACCCAGGCCGGTGACGCCGTCGTGGACGACGGCGACGAGGCAGGTGTCCGTCGAGTCGTAGGAGTGCTGTGAACTCCGGAACACCGTCAACAGGCGCAGGGTCATCCGACGGACGTCGAGCTCCATGCGGATCAGCTTGTCACGCACCACGCCGATAATCCACGGTGATCGATCTGGCGTCCGGGTCAGGGACGGCAGAGGATCTCGCCGTGCAGGATGGCGAACCAGCCGTCGGGCGCGTCGGCCCAGCGGAGCCAGCCGGCGGAGAGGCGCTGCAGGTCGGCGGGGGTGGCGGTGCCGGCGGCGAGGATCTGCCGGGCCATCTCGGAGGCGACGATGCGCTCCGACCACATGGTCCCCCACCAGCGGCGGTCCTCGTCGGTGGCGTAGCACCAGGCGGAGGCGCCGGGCGTGACGTCACCGAACCCGGCGGCCCGCGCCCAGGAGAGCAGGCGGCGACCGGCGTCCGGTTCGCCGCCGTTGGCGCGGGCGGTCGCCTGGTAGAGCGCGAGCCATTCGTCGAGCTCGGGTACGGCGGGGTGCCAGGCGAAACGGTCGTAGTCACTGTCGCGGGCCGCGACCACTCCCCCGGGCCGGCAGACGCGGCGCATCTCGGCGAGCGCGCGGACCGGGTCGCCGACGTGCTGGAGGACCTGGTGGGCGTGGACCACGTCGAACGCGTCGTCGGGGAAGGGCAGATCGTGTACGTCGGCCGTGGTGAAGTCGACAGTCGTGACGCCCCGGGCCTGCGCCTCGGCGCGGGACAGGGCGAGCGCTTCGTCGGTGACCTCGGTGGCGGTGACCCGGCCGGGAGCGACGAGCGCGGCGAGGTCCATGGTGATGGTGCCGGGACCGGCGCCGATGTCGAGCAACGCCTGGCCGGGCCGCAGGTGCGGCAGCAGGTACGCGGCCGAGTTCTCGGCGGTACGCCAGCGGTGGGAGCGCAGCACCGACTCGTGATGACCGTGCGTGTATACAGCTGACATGCTCCGACGATAGACCGGCTGTCTCGCAATTCGGGAGCAGCTTCCCACATTATGGCCACCGCGGGATCACGACGGTACGCGGCTCAGCTGACCCGGGGCGGCCGGTTCTCCTGAATCCACCGCTCGACATCGGCGCGAAGCCAAACCTCACCCTGTTTGAGCTTCGCAACCGGCAGCGGGAAGGTTCGAGACCTGGTGATGGTGTACGTGCGTTGACGGGACAGCGGGCCGCCTGGCTGGCCCAGCATCTCGGCTATCTCAGCGCTGCCGACCAGGTCGATGTCCACACTCTCGCAAGTTAGGCTGCAGGCAACCGCACTTGACGGTTGCCCGTAATTGTTTCACCCTGTTGGGTATGACTGGCAGGGGTGACGGCCGACGGGCCGGGGCGTACAACGGGAGAGCCGCCCGGACGGCGGGCATCAACGCGCAGGCCGGCGGGACGGCCCTGCTGCGGCGGCAGGTGGGACGGTGCCTGGCGGCGTTGCGGTACGAGGCCGGGCTGTCCCAGGACGTCGCCGCCGACAAGCTGCGACGCGGCAACAGCACGCTCTGGCGAATCGAGGCCGGCGACCCGCGGGTGCGCTGGACCGAAGCGGACATGTCAGCGATGTGCCGGCTGTACCGGGCCGACGACGAGACCCGGGAACGGCTGCTCGCCCTCGCGGCGGAGATCGACCGCCCCAGCGGCGGGCGCTGGTGGCACGACGGGCTGGCCGGACTGCCGATCGACGCCGACCCGTACCCGGTGTTCGAACAGTCCGCGACGCTCATCCGCTGCTACGGCCAGGCGACGCTGCCGGACCTGCTGCAGACCCCGGGGTACGCCGAGGCGCTGCTGCGCTGCCCGGCCGGTCTGCGCAGCGACGACGACATCGCCGCCCGCCTCGACCAGCTGGCGGCGCGGCAGCGGCACCTGCTGACCCACCCGCATCCGCCGGCGGTGCAGGCGATCGTCGGCGAGGGGGCGCTGCGGCGTACCGTCGGCAACGACGCGACGGCGCGGGCGCAACTCGACCACCTGCGGGCGCTCGCGATCAGGCCGGGGATCTCGGTACGGGTCCTGCCGCTGTCCGGCGGCGCGCACGCCGGCATGACCAACCCGTTCACCCTGCTGCGCTTCGCCGCCGCCACGACGGTCCCCGGACGGCGGCCGGCCGGGTCGGGGCTGGTCCGGCTCGACACCCTGACCGGGACGATGCACCTCGACCAGCCGGCGCACGTCGTTGCGTACGAGCGGGTCTGGTCCGACCTGGCCGCCCGGGCGCAGCCGATACCCGACGGCAACGGGTCGGCAAAGTGACCGAAACCACAGCGGCGTCTACTCCGGGGTGACTCACCAACGGTGAGGCGCACCTAGGGTTCCGCCGCCGCCGGGCAGCCAGGCACGGGCAGCCGGGGACGGGACAGGTCCGAGAGGTGCAGGCGTCGGGCCGCCAGCGTGGCGGGCGGCGTTCCACGGCGGGACAAAAGCCCGGGAGGCAGCCGGATGTCTGGCTGTGCCTCAGCCAGGCCCTCATTCGGAGGTGCCCCGTGGGCTTGCACCACCATCATCACCACAATCACCAGCACCGCGACCAGCAGCCCAGCGACCAACCCGAGCTGCACGGCAACTACGGCCCGGAGGCAGCGTACGCGGTCGCCCGCGAGGCCGAACTGCCCACCACCAAGTGGGAAGAGGAGATCGCCCGGGGCCTGGAGTACGGCCTGCCCGGTGCCGATTCGATCGTCGACAAGCGGATCCCGACGTTCTCCCGTGGCGAGCTGCCGCACTTCGCCGGGATCAACACCTTCCTGAAGGCACCGTACGTCGAGGACGTGCGCCGCTGCGGCGAGTACGACGTGGCGGTGCTCGGCGCGCCGTTCGACGGTGGCACGACGTACCGCTCGGGAACCCGGTTCGGGCCGCAGGGTATCCGCAAGATCTCCGCGCTGTACGGGCCGTACTCGTTCGAACTCGGCGTCGACCTGCGCGAGTCGATCACGATCGCCGACCTCGGTGACGTCTTCACCATCCCGGCGAACATCGAGAAGACCTTCGACCAGATCTCCAAGGCGGTCAGCCACGTCTACTCCTCCGGGGCCTTCCCGGTGGTGCTCGGCGGGGACCACTCGATCGGCTACCCGACGGTGCGCGGGGTCGCCGAACACCTCGACGGCAACCTGGGCATCATCCACTTCGACCGGCACGTCGACACCCAGGAGACCGACCTCGACGAGCGGATGCACACCACCCCGTGGTTCCACGCCACCGACATCCCGAACGTGCCGCCGAAGAACCTGGTGCAGATCGGCATCGGCGGCTGGCAGGCGCCCCGCCCCGGGGTCAAGGTCGGCCGGGAACGCGGCACCACGATCATGACGGTCACCGACTGCGTCGAGATGGGCATCGAGGCCGCCGCCGAGAAGGCCCTCGAAGTCGCCTGGGACGGCGCCGAGGCGGTCTGGCTGTCGTTCGACGTGGACTGCCTGGACGCCGCGTTCGTGCCCGGCACCGGCTGGCCCGAACCGGGCGGCTTCCTGCCCCGCGAAGTCCTCAAGTTCATCCAGCTGATCGCCGAACGGCCGTTGGCGGGCATCGAGGTGGTGGAGTGCTCGCCGCCGTACGACAACGCCGAGATCACCTCGCTGATCGCCACCCGGGTCATCTGCGACACCCTCGGCTGTCTGGTCCGCGCCGGGCACCTGCCGCGCCATCGAGCCACTGAGCGCTGAGCCGACGCGGCGCCGATCCCCCGTAGTTTCCCTTCCGCAGGAGGACATAGAGATGCGACGTACCCCCAAATTTTCCCGCCGTTCCACCACCCGGAGGCTGATCGCCGCCGCCTGCGCGACGACGCTGCTGGTGAGCGCCGCCGGCTGCGGCGGTGATGACGGTTCCGCCGACGACGGCGACGGCTCGACCACCGTACGGCTGGGGTTCAGCGCCTGGCCGGGCTGGTTCCCCTGGCAGGTCGCCGAGGAACAGGGTCTGTTCGAGGAGAACGGGGTCGACGTCGAGTTGACCTACTTCGACAGTTACACCGACAGCCTGACCGCGCTGGCCACCGGCAACCTGGACGCCAACAGCCAGACCCTCAACGACACGCTGTCGTCGGTCAGCGGCGGCGCGGCGCAGACCGTGGTGCTGGTCAACGACAACTCGACCGGCAACGACCAGATCATCGCCGCGCCGGGGATCGACTCGGTGGCCGACCTGGCCGGTAAGCGGATCGCGATCGAGGAGGGTACGGTCGACCACTACCTGCTGTTGTTGGCGTTGGCCGAGGCCGGGCTGAGCGCCGACGACGTCGAGATCAGTCCGTTGCTGACCGACGCGGCCGCCGCCGCGTTCCTGGCCGGGCAGGTCGACGCGGTCGGGGCGTTCGCCCCGTTCACCACGACCGCGCTGGGCCGCGAGGGCAGCACCGCGATCGTCACATCGGCGGACTTCCCCGGGGCGATCCCGGACCATCTGGTGTTCGACTCGGAGTTCGTGGCCGACCATCCGGAGCAGGTCCAGGCGGTGGTGGACACCTGGTTCGACACCCTGGACTGGATCGCCGACAACCCGGACGAGGCGGTCGAGATCATGGCGGCGCAGGCCGGGGTCAGCGTCGAGGACTACCGCACGTACGACGCCGGGACGACGATCTTCGACCTGGCCGACAACCAGGCGGCGTTCGAGCCGGGCGACACCCCGGCCAACCTGGACTTCCAGGCCCGCTCGATCGCCGAGTTCCTGGTGGAGACCGGTCTGGTCGACGAGGCACCGCCGCTGGACGGGCTGCTCGACGGACAGTTCGTGGGGGCGGTGTCGCCGTGACCGTCGCCCCGGCCCAGGCGACCGCGAACGGCGGCCCGGACGACACCCACGGGACCGCGACCAGCGATGCGGACGCGGACCGGGCGTCGTGGGGGCCGCTGCCGCGGCGGCGTCCGGCCCGCCCGGTGCCGGCGCTGCTGGCCATCCGTACGCCGATCCCGGCGGCCGGCCGGTGGACGTTGACGGTCGCCTCGATCGTGGTGCCGCTGGCCGCCTGGCAGATCGGCAGCGTGCTGGTCGACGGGCGGCCGGACTTCCTGCCGTCGCCGCTGGAGTCGGTGGCGGCCGGGGTGGAGATGGCCCGGACAGGTCAACTGTGGACCGACACCGCCGCGACCGTCGGCCGGGTGTTGCGCGGTTTCGGCCTGGCGGTGGCGGTGTCGGTGCCGCTCGGCCTGCTGATGGGCAGCTTCCAGGCCGGCCGGGCGGCGTTGGAACCGATGATCGGCCTGCTGCGCTACCTGCCGGCCAGCGCGTTCATCCCGTTGCTGATCATCTGGTTGGGGTTGGGTGAGCCGTCCAAGGTGGCGTTGATCTTCATCGCGACGGTCTTCTTCAACACGCTGATGACCGCCAACGTTGTTCGGACCGTGCCGGCCGGGCTGATCGACGTGTCGTACACCCTCGGTGCCCGACGGTTCGAGGTGCTGCGCAAGGTGATCGTGCCGCATTCGCTGCCCGGCATGATCGACTCTATCCGGGTGAACGCGGCGGCCGCCTGGAACTTCGTAGTGGTCGCCGAGCTGATCAACGCCCAGTCCGGGCTGGGCTACCGGATCGTCCGGTCGCAGCGGTTCAACCAGCTCGACAACATCTTCGCCGTACTGATCGTGATCGCCCTGATCGGGGTGGCGATCGATCTGGCGTTGCGGACCACCCGCGACCGGGTCGGGAGGTGGGCGGTATGACCGCGACCGAAGCCGCCGGCACAGACGCGGGCGCGGTGCCGGCCGCCGACGCACCGCTGGTGCGGCTCGACGGCGTCGGCAAGGACTTCCGGACCGCCGGGGGCGGGTCGCTGCGCGCGCTCGACGGCGTGGATCTGGCGGTACGCCGAGGCGAGTTCGTCTGCCTGGTCGGCGCATCCGGGTCGGGCAAGTCCACCCTGCTGTCGCTGATCGCCGGGCTGTCCACGCCGAGCCGGGGCACCGTGCTGCTCGACGGTGCGCCGGTCACCGGGCCGGGTCCGGACCGGGGGCTGGTGCTGCAGAGCGGTGCCGTGTATCCGTGGCGGACGGTGGAACGCAACGTCGCGTTCGGGCTGGAGCTGCTGCCGGTCAGTCGGGCCGAACGGGCCCGGCGGGTCGCCTGGTACCTGGCCGAGACCGGGTTGACCGGGCTGCGGCACGCGCTGCCGAAGCAGCTCTCCGGCGGGCAGCGTCAGCGGGTGGCGATCGCCCGGGCGCTGGCCTGCGAACCGCGAGTGCTGCTGCTCGACGAGCCGTTCGGTGCCCTCGATGTGCAGACCAAGGAGGACATGCAGTTGTTGGTCCGCCGGGTGTGGGCCGACACCGGCACCACGGTGGTGATGGTGACCCACGACGTCGAGGAGGCGGTCTTCCTCGGCCAACGGGTGGTGGTGCTGGCCAGCGACCCGGGCCGGGTCGCCGCCGACCTGCCGGTGCAGCTGCCGCCGGACCGCGACGGCGTGCCCCGGGACCTGGCCGTGAAACGGCTGCCGGAGTTCCTGACGCTGCGGGCCGAGGTGGAGGACCGGGTCCGCGCCTACCACCAGCGGCACGCCGCCACCGGGTCCGGCGGCTGACGGTGACCGCCGACTGACGTCGGCCGGGTTCGACGGCTCGGGCTCAGGCAGGGCCGATCAGGTCCCACCGGTTGCCGGCGATGTCGACGAAGACCACCACCCGGCCGTACGGTTCGGTGCGCGGCGCGGTTACGAACCGCACATCGTGGTCCACCATCCGCTGGTACGCGGCCTCGAAGTCGTCCACCCGGAGGAAGAAGCCGACCCGACCGGCCGTCTGGTTGCCAACCGCCGCCCGCTGGGCGTCGCCGTCGGCGCGGGCCAGCAGGATGCCGGTCTCGGCACCGGGCGGCCGCACCACCACCCACCGCTTGGGGCGACCGTCGTTGGTCGGCGACGGGGAGTCCTCGACCAGATCGAAGCCGAGGACGGTGGTGAAGAAGTCGATGGCCGGGTCGTAGTCGTCGACGACGATGGCGGTGAGCGAAATGTGCACGCCCGCAGCGTAGGACTTCAGCCGGTCGGTTCGCGGCGGCGGGCACCGGGGCCGGGGCGGGGAAGTACGTCGCGGGTGTCGGCGACGTCGTGGCCGGCGGCGCAGCGCATCGTGACGCCGACCTCGGCCCCGCAGTCGCGGTGCGCGACGGCGAGCGGGGAGCCGTCCGGGTCGACGCAGTACCGGTCGCCCCACTGCAGCAGGGCGACCAGCACCGGCCACAGGTCGAGGCCCTTACCGGTGAGCCGGTACTCGTAGCGTTGCCGCTCCCCCGGTTCCTGGTACGGGTGCCGGCGCAGCAGGCCCTGGTCGACCAGCATGGTGAGCCGGTTGGTCAGCACCTGGCGGGGCACGCCGGTGCGCTCGCGCATCTGGTCGAACCGGCGTACGCCGTTGAAGACCTCGCGGAGCACGACGACGGTCCACCGCTCGCCGATGATCTCCATGGTGCGGGCGATGGTGCAGTTGTCGATGGACCAGTCGAGCGCGGTAGGTCTCACCCCGACCAGGCTAGGTCTTGTTGACAGACCTAGCAACCGACTGCCAGGCTGCGTCCATGACACAGACTCAGCAGCCGGCGCCGGACGCGGCGCAGCGCAGCCGCACCTTCTCGTGGACCGACCCCGCCACGGTGCGGTTGGCGGCGTTGAACGGCCTCGACGGGCTGGGCCAACTGCAGGCGATGGCCTCCGGTGAGATTCCCGCCCCGCCGGTGATGGTGATGCTGGGCCTCGAAGGCTTGGAGCCCGAGCACGGCCGGGTGGTCACCGTGCTGACCCCGCAGGAGTTCCACTACAACGCCCTGGGCACGGTGCACGGTGGCATCATCTCGACGTTGCTGGACACCGCGGCCGGCTGCGCGGTGCACTCGGTGCTGCCGGCCGGGACGAGCTACACCTCGATCGACCTGAACGTGAAGTTCCTGCGCCCGGTGACGCTCGCCTCGGGCACGCTGCGCTGCGAGGGCACCGTGGTGCAGCGCGGTCGGCGCACCGCGTACGCCGAGGCGAAGCTGACCGACGCCGCCGGCCGGCTGACCGCCCACGCCACCTCGTCCTGCCTGCTGTTCGAGCTGCCACCGACCAGCTGACGACAGGTCCGGCCGACCGGTGCCGGCCGGGTCACACCGACAGCAGTTGGCGGACCGACTCGTCGCGCAGGTCCGCCTTGTCGCCGGCCCGGACCACCTCGCCGGCGTCGAGGATGACGAACCGGTCGGCCAGCCGCAGCGCCAGTTCGAGGTACTGCTCGACCAGTAGGATCGCCAGCCCGGCCTCGGTGTGCAGCCGTTCGATCGCCTCCTCGATCTCGATGATGATCGACGGCTGGATGCCTTCGGTCGGTTCGTCGAGCAGCAGCATCTTCGGCCGGGTGACCAGGGCACGGGCGATCGCCAACTGCTGCTGCTGGCCACCGGAGAGGAACCCGGCCCGGCGGCGCAGCAGCCCGCGCAGCGCCGGGAACAGGTCCAGCGCCTCGTCGACCGCGACCTTGTCGGTCCGGGCCGCCTCGACCGCCACCTGCAGGTTCTCGGCGACGGTCAGCTGTGGGAACGTCTCGTGGCCCTGCGGGACGTAGCCGAGCCCGAGCCGCACCCGTTCGTGGGTACGCAGCCTGGTGATGTCGCGGCCGTCGAAGGTCACCCGGCCGGACCGCACCGGCAGCACCCCGGTGATCGCCTTCAGCAGGGTGGTCTTGCCGACCCCGTTGCGGCCCATCACGCAGACCAGCGACCCGGCCGGGGCCTGCAGGTCGACCCCGAACAGCACCTGGGCCCGGCCGTACGCGACGTCGAGCGACTCGACGGTCAACATGGCACTCACGACGACGCCTCCTCAGCGGCTGACGGTCCGGCAGCGGTCGACGGGACGGAAACAGCCGACGGTACGGCGGGTTCGGCACCCTCCTCACCGGAGCGCCCCAGGTAGACCTGCTGCACGCGCGGGTCGGCCTGCACCTGAGCAACGGTGCCCTCGCAGAGCAGTCGGCCCTCGTGCAGCACGGTGACGGTGCTGGCGAACCGGCGCAGGAACTCCATGTCGTGTTCGATCACCATCACCGTGTGGTCCTTGGCGACCTCGCGCAGCAGCTCACCGGTGCGGTCCCGCTCGCTGCGGCTCATCCCGGCCACCGGCTCGTCGAGCAGCAGCAGACTGGGCTGCTGCACGATCAGCATGCCGATCTCGAGCCACTGCCGCTGCCCGTGGGAGAGCACCCCGGCCGGCCGGTACGCCAGGTCGGCAAGACCGGTGGTGTCCAGCGCCCGGGATACCTGGTCGGAGACACCGCGCCGGCGGCGCAGCAGGCCGACCATCCGCCGGCGGAAGCTGGCCGCCAGGTCGAGGTTCTCCAGCACGGTGAGTTGCTCGAACACCACCGACGTCTGGAAGGTCCGGCCGATGCCGAGCCGGACGATCCGGTGCTCACGGCGGCCGACCAGCTCCTGGCCGTTGAACCGCACCGAGCCGGACGCCGGCCGGGTCCGGCCGGTGACCACGTCGATCAGGGTGGTCTTGCCGGCACCGTTGGGGCCGATCAGGAAGCGCAGCTCCCCCGGCTCGACGGTCAGGTCGAGGCCGCTGATCGCCCGGAAGCCGTCGAAGACGACGTCGAGGCCGCGTACCTCCAGCTTGCCGCTCATGGTTTCGCACCCCCGACCCGGTGCCGCACCGCCGCCCAGCCGTCGGCGAGCAGCCCGGCGAGGCCGCGCGGCGCCCACATCATCACCGCGATGAACAGGCCGCCGAGCAGGTAGAGCCAGCCGGACGGCCACTGTTCGCTGAGCACCGTACTGCCGTAGTTGAACAGGATCGCCCCGCCGACCGCACCGACCAGCGAGAACCGCCCGCCGATGGCGACCGCGACCAGCATCTCGATGGACGGTACGACGCCGAGGTCGGCCGGGCCGAGGATGCCGACCACCGGCACGAACAGCGCGCCGGCGATCCCGGCCATGGCCGCCGACAGCGCGTACACGATGGTCTTCACCACGGCCGGGTCGTAGCCGAGGAAGCGGACCCGGTCCTCACCGTCGCGGATGGCGACCAGCAGCTTGCCGAACCGGCTGTGGGTGAGCTGCCAGGCGGCGAGGAAGACCAGGGCGAGCGCGCCGACCGCGACGTAGTAGACGATCCGTTTCTGCGTCGGGTCGTACAGGTCGAGGCCGAAGAAGAACTGCACGTTGGTCAGGCCGTTGGTGCCGCCGGTGAGGCCCTGCTGGCCGACCAGCAGGATCACGAACGCGGCGGCCAGGGCCTGGGACAGTACGGCGAAGTAGGCACCGCGCACCCGTTGGCGAAACACCAGGGTGCCCAGGATCAGCGCCACCACGGTGGGCAGCACGACCACCATGACCAGGGCGAACGCCGGGCTGCGGAACGGCCCCCAGATGGCCGGTAGGGTCTCCACCCCGCTCCACACCATGAAGTCGGGCAGGTTGCCCTCGCCGGCGTCGGCGAGTTTGAGGTGCATGCCCATCGCGTAGCCGCCGAGGCCGAAGAACACGCCCTGGCCGAGGGTCAGCATGCCGCCGCGCCCCCAGGCCAGGTAGATGCCGACCGCGACGATCGCGTAGCAGAGGTACTTGGCGAGCAGGTCGAGCCGGAACGGGCTGAGCACCAGCGGTGCCACCAGCAGCAGCACTCCGACGGCGACGAAACCGACCGGTCCGGGCCAGCGGGTGGCCGGCCGGGCCCCGTTGGCGGGGGTGGTCGTCCGGGCGGCGTTCATGTCAGCGCCCGGGAACGGAGGACGAACATGCCCTGCGGACGGAACTGGAGGAAGGCCACGATCACTGCGAAGACCACCACCTTGGCCAGGCTCGCATCGGTCCAGAATTCGACGAAGCTGTTGATCGCGCCGAGGGCGACCGCCGCGATCACCGCCCCGCGCAGCTGTCCGAGTCCCCCGGCGACGACGACGAGGAACGCGTCCACGATGTAGTAGGTGCCCAGCGACGGCCCGACCGGGCCGATCAGGGTCAGCGCCACCCCGGCGACACCGGCCAGGCCGGAGCCGATGAAGAAGGTGAGCTGGTCGACCCGCTGGGTGGCCACCCCGGTCACCGCGGCCAGCTCGCGGTTCTGCATCACCGCCCGCATCCGCCGGCCGTACGACAGTTTGCTGAGGTAGAGCGAGATCGCCACCACGCAGCCGACCGCGAGTGCCATGATGAAGATCCGGTTGTACGGCAGCTGTACGCCGGCCACGTCAAGCCCGCCGGTGAGCCAGCCGGGTGCGGTGACCTGCACGTTGGGCGCGCCGAAGATGTCCCGGGCCAGTTGCTGCAGGATCAGGCTGACGCCGAAGGTGAGCAGCAGGGTGTCCAGCGGCCGGCCGTAGAACCGCCGGATCACCAGGCGTTCCAGGATCAGACCCATGGTGCCGGCGATGAGGAACGCGACCGGCAGGGCGGCCGGGACGGCCTGCGCCCCGACCAGCCCCTGCATCATGTACGCGGTGTAGGCGCCCGCCAGGATGAACTCCCCGTGGGCCATGTTGATGACGCCCATCTGTCCGAAGGTGAACGTCAGTCCCAGCGCGATCAGGAGCAGCACCGCTCCGATGCTCGCGCCGATGACCAGTTGGTTGAGTACCGCCATGGCGGGCACCTCCCTCCGCTTGTTACTAGCCTGTTACGACAGGCCTTCGGCCCAGTCGTAGCCGGTCAGGTACGGGTCCGGCTTGATCGGTTCGCCGGAGTTCCACACCTCCTGGATCTGGCCGTCGGGCTGCACCACGCCGATCCGGGCCGTCTTGTAGACGTGCTGGTTGTCGCCGTCGATGGTGACCGTGCCCTCCGGTGCCTCGATGCTGATCCCGCCGGCGGCCTCCTTGACCGCCTCGACGTCGGTGCTGCCGGCCGCTTCGACCGCCGCCGCCCACAGGTAGACCGCGTTGTAGCCGGCCTCCATCGGGTCGGAGGTGACCTTCTCCGCCCCGTACTCGGCCTTGAAGGCCTCGACGAAGGCGGTGTTCCGCTCGCCTTCGGTGGTCTGGTAGTAGTTCCAGGCCACCAGGTGGCCGGCGACGTTGTCCGGGCCGATGCCGACGACCTCCTCCTCGGCGACGCTGACCGACACGGTCGGCATCGTCTCGGCGGTGACTCCGACGCTGGTCAACTGCTTGAAGAAGGCGACGTTGCTGTCGCCGTTGAGGGTGTTGAACACCGCGTCGGGCTGGGCCTGCTGCAGCTTGTTGACCACGGTGCTGTACTCGGTGTGGCCCAGCGGCGTGTACTCCTCGCCGACGATCTGCATGCCGTTGGCCTCGGCGTACGCGGTGATGATCTTGTTAGCGGTACGCGGGAAGACGTAGTCGCTGCCGACCAGGAAGACCGTCTTGTGCCCCTGCTCGGCGAGGTAGTCCAGGGCCGGGACGATCTGCTGGTTGGTGGTGGCACCGGTGTAGAAGATGTACTCCGAGCTCTCCAGCCCTTCGTACTGCACCGGGTACCACAACAGCGCCTTGTTGCGCTCGAAGACCGGCAGCATCGCCTTGCGGCTGGCCGACGTCCAGCCACCGAAGACGGTGGCGACCTTGTCCTGGGATATGAGCTTCTGCGCCTTCTCGGCGAAGGTGGGCCAGTCCGAGGCACCGTCCTCGACGACGGGTTCGATCTGCTTGCCCAGCACGCCACCGGCGGCGTTGATCTCCTCGATCGCGAGCAACTCTGCGTCGCGTACGGTGACCTCACTGATCGCCATGGTGCCGCTCAGCGAGTGCAGGATACCGACCTTGATGGTGTCGGAGTCACCGCCGCCACCGGCCGAGGACGTGGGGTCCTCCGCACAGGCGGTCGCGGCAACCAATGTCGACAGTATACAGAGTGCGGCGAGGCCGCCCCGGAAGCGTCGTGGCATCCAACTCCCCTTCAGCCGAAGTCGTGGTGCCACGAAACGTAGGTACGCCGGGTTTCACGAATCTCGACCCATCGATTTCCAACGCGTTAAGCCCGTCTCACAACGAACCTGAACGGCTGTGCGGTCGCTAGATCGGACGGACACGGTGGACGGACCACATACGACGAAGGTCCCGTGGCCGACCAGCCACGGGACCCGCACTCATCGTTCCTGAAGCGCCGCGACGGCACTTACCGGCCGCGGGCGCGCCGCTCCTCCCGCCGGGCCTCGAACCGGGACGCGGCGGTGTCCAGTTGAGTCATCTGCGCGGCGATCTGGTCACGGGCCGACTCGCCGTCGGCGTCCAGCCCGGTGACATTCCAGATGTCCCACTGGCGCAGCACCGGCGCGAGCACCTCGTCGCGGTGCTGACGCAGGTCGTAGATGCCGGCCATGGCGATCGCCACCGACTTGCGGGCGAAGCCCTCGATGCCCACGCCCGGCATCTGGAAGTCGGCGACCACGTCGGCCACCGCCCGCATCGCCTGACTCGGCGCCAGCTCGAACGCCGCGCCGAGCAGGTTTCGGTAGAACATCATGTGCAGGTTCTCGTCAGCGGCGACCCGGGCCAGCAACCGCTCGCAGAGCGGGTCACCGGTGGCCCGACCGGTGTTGCGGTGCGAGATCCGGGTAGCCAGCTCCTGGAACGACACGTACGCCAGCGAGTGCAGCACCTCGTCGTCGTGCTGGTTGGCGTACCCGTTGGACATGTGCACCATCCGGGCCCGCTCCAGCGCGACCGGATCGACCGCCCGGGTGACGGTCAGGTAGTCCCGGATGGCGGTGCCGTGCCGGCCCTCCTCGGCGGTCCACCGGTGCACCCAGGTGCCCCAGGCACCGTCGCGACCGAACAGGGTGGCGATCTCGCGGTGGTACGAGGGCAGGTTGTCCTCGGTGAGCAGGTTGACGATCAGCGCGGTACGGGCGACGTCCGGGATCTGCGAGTCCTCCGGCGACCACGGTTCGCCGCCGAGCAGGCCGTCGAAGGTCCGCCCGTCGCTCCACGGCACGTACTCGTGCGGGAACCACTCCTTGGCCAGGCCGAGGTGCCGGTCAAGGTTCTCGGCGACCACCGGTTCGAGCTCGACGAGCAGCGCGGTCTGGGACATCGGGGTGGTGGCGGCGACGGTCAACGACGTTCTCCCTACCGGGGTAACCTACGACAGCGTAACTTACGCAACCGTAGGTTATGTCGGGCCGCACCGCCACTTTCCCGGATGATCTTTGCGGCAATCGCCGCCGTATGTCCGCTATGTCGACCAGGCAAGTCGCCATCGGCCGCGTCACTGTCAGCCGGTCACCGTCGGCTGGAGGTCCGCCGACGGCGGTGACCAGGCGTCCGCGGCCGCCGGCACCTGATCCCCCGAGCGGATGTCCTTGACACTGTCCGACTCACCGTCGACCCCGAGGAACCAGACGTACGGGATGTCGCGGCGCTGCGCGTACCGGATCTGCTTGCCGAACTTGGCAGCCGACGGTGACACCTCGGTGGCGATCCCCCGCCGACGCAGCGCGTCGGCCACCCGGTTGCCAGCCGGCCGGCCAGACTCGGCCGGCAACGCCACCAGCACGCAGGTCGGCACCGGCCGGGAGATCGCCAACGCGTCGGCGCCGAACAGCAGCCCCAGCAGCCGGGACACCCCGATCGAGATCCCGACGCCCGGGAAGCGGTCCGCGCCGGCCGAGGCGAGATCGTCGTAGCGGCCACCCGAGCAGATCGAGCCGAACCGCTCGTACCCCTGTAGCTGGGTCTCGTAGACCGTACCGGTGTAGTAGTCCAGACCCCGGGCGATCCGCAGGTCTGCCACGCACAGGCCGGGCGAGTGCGCGGCGGCCGTCTCCAGCACCGCCACAAGCTCGGTGAGCCCTTCGTCGAGCAGCGGGTGCTCAACGCCGAGACCACGCACCGCGTCGGCGACCGAGGCGTCCGGCGCCGAGATCTCCGCCAGCGACAGGCAGGCCTTGGCCTGGCTGTCGCTGGCACCGGCCGTCTCGGCCAGCAGCTCGGCCACCCGCTGCGGGCCGACCTTGTCCAGCTTGTCGATCGCCCGCAGCGCCGCATCCGGATCGGTCAACCCGATCCCCCGGTAGAAGCCTTCGCAGACCTTGCGGTTGTTGACCTGGATCCGCACCGGCGGGATCGGCAGACTCGCCAGCGCGTCCCCGATGACCAGCGGCAGCTCCGCCTCGTGGTGCGGGGCCAGCTCGTCGCGGTCAACGATGTCGATGTCGGCCTGCAGGAACTCCCGGTAGCGGCCCTCCTGCGGCCGCTCCCCCCGCCACACCTTCTGGATCTGGTAGCGGCGGAACGGGAACTGCAGCTTGCCGGCGTTCTCCAGCACGTAGCGGGCGAACGGCACGGTCAGATCGAAGTGCAGCCCGAGGGCGTCGTCACCGACCTCGGCACCCGGCTCGGCCTGCAACCGGCGCAGCAGGTAGACCTCCTTGGAGGTCTCCCCCTTGCGCAGCAGCTGGTCCAGCGGCTCCACCGCGCGGGTCTCCAGCGGGGCGAAGCCGTACAGCTCGAAGGTGTGCCGCAGCCGGTCGATGACGTACTGCTCGATCATCCGCTGCGGGGGCGACCACTCCGGGAAGCCGGAGATCGGCCTGGGCTTGCTCATCGGTACATCCTCGTCGTCACAGTCCGGTACGGCGGGCCGGCACGGCGTTGCCGCTGCCGGCGGCCTCGTGCAGATAGGGGTTGCTCACACGCTCCCGGCCGATGGTGGTGGCCGGACCGTGGCCGGGCAGCACCACGGTGTCGTCGGCCAACGGCAGCACCTTGTCCCGCAGGCTGGTCATCATCGTCGCCATGCTGCCACCGGGCAGGTCGGTGCGGCCGATCGAACCGGCGAACAGCACGTCGCCGGAGAGACAGACCTGCTCGGCCTCCCAGGGCGAGTCTGCGCCGGGCAGCCGGAACAGCACCGAACCGCCGGTGTGGCCAGGGGCATGGTCGACGCTGATCTCCAACCCGGCCAGCGTCAGCGTGGCGCCGTCGGTCAGCTCGGCGACGTCGTCCGGTTCGCTGTACGGCAGCCGGCCGCCGAACATCGCCGCCAGGTCCGTCGACAGGCCTTTCGCCGGGTCGGCCAGCATCTCCCGGTCACCCGGATGCACGTACGCGGTGATGCCACGCGTGCCGCAGACCGGCGCGACCGAGAAGGTGTGGTCGAGATGGCCGTGGGTGAGCAGCACCGCCGCCGGATGCAGCCGGTGCTCGGCCAGCACCTGGTCCAGGTCGTCGAGCACCCCGATGCCGGGGTCGACGACGACGCACTGCTCGCCCGGCCCGGCGGCCACCACGTAGCAGTTGGTGCCGAACGCCTGCGCCGGGAAGCCGGTGATGAGCACGCCTCTCCTCTCCGTCGGCCGGCCCGCGCGGGCCGCCGGAATCGTCTCCGGGTCGAGCCTAGCCGCCGCGACACGCGGGGCCGCCGTGGCACACCTGCCGGCCCCACCCAGTCCGCGACGGCAGCGATGATCTCCAATTGGATACAGAGCGGACCTCGTACAACAATTTCCCAGCCGATACCCGTACACTCTTGCGGGCGTGTGGCGTGGCGCACCGCAAAGGCGCCCGGGTCCGGCACGCCCTCCGCAGGACACGTACCGACCCGCCGCACGGCGCAGGGATGATCAGGAAAGGGGAGCGCGGGTGGCCTCCAGTAGGGACCGGCAGCGCAAGTTGGCGCGGGCGAAGCTTGACCGGCAGATGGCCCGGCGTGCCGCCGCGGCCCGGCGCAAGCGGCGGATCCGCGCCGGCGTGGGCGCCGGCCTCGCGCTGCTGCTCATCGCCGGCGGCTCGGCCTGGGCGCTCGGCGCCTTCGACGGCGAGCCGGAGACCCCGGAGGCTGCGGGCATCTGCACCTGGACCCCGCAGGACCCGGCCGCCAACAGCAACCTCACCGACGTCGGCATGCCGGAAACCACCGACCCGCCGAACCAGGGGGTCCAGCCGATGACGATCACCACCAACCAGGGCGAGCCGATCACCGTCGAGCTCGACCTCGCCGCCGCGCCATGCGCCGCCGCCAACTTCGCCCACCTGGCCAGCCGCAACTTCTTCGACGACACGACCTGCCACGAGATCACCGACGAGGGCGCGATCCTGTGCGGCGACCCGAGCGGCACCGGACAGGGCGGGCCGACGTACTCGTACTTCAGCGAGAACGTGCCGGTCTCGCCGCAGCTGGACCCGTCGGCCGACCCGACGGAGGCGCTGGCCGACCATCCGCCGCTCTACCCGGCCGGCACGGTCGCTGCGGTCGGCGTGCCGCAGGGCACCAACGGGAGCCAGTTCAAGATCTTCTTCGAGGACTACACCACCGAGTTCCCCTCGTACCCGATCATCGGGAAGGTGACCTCGGGGATGGACACGGTCGAGGCGATCGGCGCTCTCGCACTGGTGAACAACGCCGCCGGCGCACCGGTGAAGCCGGAGACCGACGTGGTCATCCAGAGCCTGACCGTCGGCGAGCCGATCGGGGCCGACGAGACCGAGGCGACCCCGTCGACCGACCCGAGTGCCTCGGCACCGGCCACCACCGACCCGTCGGCCACCGAGCCGGACGCGGAGGGCACCGACGGCACCGCCGGCCAGTCCTGACCTGACCCAGACAACCCGAATCCAGGAGGATCCACCGTGACGTCGACCAGGGAGCGGCAGCGTGCCGCGGCTCGGGCCCGCCTCGAAAAGGAGATGGCCCAGCGCGCCGAGGCGGCCCGCAAGCGCCGCCAGTTGCAGGCCAGCATCGGTGCCGGCGTCGCCCTGCTGCTCGTGGCCGCGGGCACGGTGTGGCTGGTCGCCAGCCTCGGGGACGACGAGACCGAAACCACGCCCCAGGCCGACGGCGGCGACGCCGGCGTGACCTGCGTGTGGAACGAGATCCCCGTCGAGCAGCGCCGTGAGACGACCGTGGACGTCGGCGTTCCGCCGACCACCACGCCGCCGGACAGCGGCAGCCAGGTGATGACCCTGGACACCAGCTTCGGTGAGATCCAGGTGGAGATGGACCTGGCCGAGGTGCCGTGCACGGCGGCCAGCTTCAGTCACCTGGCCGGCCAGGGATTCTGGGACAACACCAAATGCCACCGGATGTTCCCCGGCATGCTGCAGTGCGGTGACCCGAGCGCCAGCGGCGAAGGCTACCGGGACACCGACGGCACCGGCGGGCCGAGCTACCAGTTCGCCAACGAGAACCTGCCGGTCGACGACCGGCCCGCCTACCCCGCCGGGGTCGTGGCGATGGCCAACAGCGGCCCGGACACCAATGGCAGCCAGTTCTTCTTCATCTACCAGGACGTCGAGCTCAGCCCGGACTACACCGTGCTCGGCCGGGTCGTCGAGGGCCTCGACGTCATCCAGGAGGCCACCGAGGCCGGTCACGACGGTGCGTTCGAGCCGTCCCCCGGCGGCGGCCACCCCAACAACGACATTCTGATCAACTCGTTGACGGTGAGCGAGCCGCAGTAGTCCACCGGGCTCGGCGGCCGGCAACGCCGCCGAGCCCGCTGAGCCGGTACCAGTGCGCCAGGGCATTACCCGATGCCCTGGCGCCTTCTTGTCAGGTGCCGGAGGTGACCCGGTAGGCGTCGAAGACGCCGTCGACCTTGCGGACCGCGTTGAGCAGATGGCCAAGGTGCTTCGGGTCGGCCATCTCGAACGAGAAGCGGCTGACCGCCACCCGGTCCCGGGTGGTGGTCACGGTCGCCGAGAGAATGTTCACCCGCTCCTCGGAGAGCACCCTGGTCACGTCAGCCAGCAGCTTGTGCCGGTCGAGCGCCTCAACCTGGATGGCGACGAGGAACGTCGACGCCGAGGTCAACTTCCAGGTGACCTCGACCAGCCGTTCCTGTTGCGCCTTGAGCTCGGCCGCATTGAAGCAGTCGTCGCGGTGCACGCTGACGCCGCCGGACCGGGTGACGAAGCCGAACACCGTGTCCGGCGGGACCGGGGTACAGCAGCGGGCCAGTTTGATCCAGACGTCGGTGACCCCGCGTACCACCACGCCGGGGTCGGCGCCGTTGTGCCGTGCCCGGGGCGGGCGGGTTGCGACGGCCGACTCGGCCAGGTCCTCGGCGGCCCCTTCCTCGCCGCCGAGGCTGACCATCAGCCGCTGCACCACCGACTGCGCGGACACCTGGCTGTCGCCGACCGCCGCGTACAGCGCGGCGACGTCGGCCAGGTGCAGGTCGCGGGCGATCGCCATCAGCGAGTCCGTGGTGAGCATCCGCTGCAACGGCATGCCCTGCTTGCGCATCGCCTTGGCGATCGCGTCCTTGCCCGTCTCGATTGCCTCCTCGCGGCGTTCCTTGTTGAAGTACTGCCGGATCTTGGTGCGGGCCCGAGGGCTCTTGACGAAGCCCAGCCAGTCCTGGGTCGGGCCGGCGGTCGCCGACTTGGAGGTGAAGATCTCGATGACGTCGCCGTTGGACAGCGTCGATTCCAATGGCACCAGCTTGCCGTTGACCCGCGCCCCGATGCACTTGTGCCCCACCTCGGTGTGCACGGCGTAGGCGAAGTCGACCGGGGTGGAACTGGTGGGCAGCGGGATCACGTCGCCCTTGGGGGTGAAGACGTAAACCTCCTGGCTGGACAGGTCGAAGCGCAGCGCGTCGAGGAACTCGCTCGGATCGCTCGCCTCCCGCTGCCAGTCGAGCAGTTGCCGCAGCCAGGTCATCTCGTCGATGTGCGCCGGCGGGCCGACGACGGTGGCGCCCTTCTGCTCCTTGTACTTCCAGTGCGCGGCGATGCCGAACTCGGCGGTACGGTGCATCGCGTAGGTGCGGATCTGCATCTCCACCGGCTTGCCGGTGGGCCCGATCACCGTGGTGTGCAGCGACTGGTACATGTTGAACTTCGGCATCGCGATGTAGTCCTTGAACCGGCCGGGGACCGGCTGCCAGTTCGCGTGGATCACGCCGAGCGCCGCGTAGCAGTCGCGGACCGTGTCGACCAGGATGCGTACGCCGACCAGGTCGTAGATGTCGTTGAAGTCCCGCCCCCGGACAATCATCTTCTGGTAGATCGAGTAGAGGTGCTTCGGCCGGCCGGTGACCTCCGCCCTGACCTTCGCGGCGCGCAGGTCGACCTGCACCTTCTGGGTCACCTTGCGCAGCTGGGTGTCGCGCTGCGGCTGGTGTTCCCCGATCAGCCGGTTGATCTCCTCGTACCGTTTCGGGAACAGCGTGCCGAATGCCAGATCCTCCAGCTCCCACTTGACGGTGTTCATACCGAGCCGGTGGGCCAGCGGCGCCAGGATCTCCAGGGTCTCCTTGGCCTTCTGCTCCTGCTTCGCCTTGGGCAGGAAGGTCAGCGTCCGCATGTTGTGCAGCCGGTCGGCGAGCTTGATCACCAGGACCCGGGGGTCCTTCGCCATCGCCACCACCATCTTGCGGATGGTCTCGGCCTTGGCCGCGTCGCCCAGCTTGACCCGGTCGAGCTTGGTGACCCCGTCGACCAGCAGCGCCACCTCACCACCGAAGTCGGCGCGCATCTCGTCGAGGGTGTAATCAGTGTCCTCGATCGTGTCGTGCAGCAGCGCGGCGACCAGCGTCGTGGTGTCCATGCCGAGATTGGCGAGGATGGTGGCAACCGCCAACGGATGCGTGATGTACGGATCGCCGGACTTGCGGTACTGCCCGGAGTGCCACTTGGAGGCCATCTCGAAGGCCCGCTGCAGCACCCGTGGGTCGGCCTTCGGGTGGCTCTGCTGGTGGGTGGCGATCAGCGGTTCCAGCACCTCGGGGATGTGCGGCGCCTGCCAGGGCGCGTTGAACCGGGCCAGCCGGGCCCGTACCCGACGCCCGGTCGGCGCACCGTTGAACGCGAAACCAGTGCCGGCCGCGCCCGCGCCGGCGTGGTCGCCCGCACCGTTCGCCGCCGCAGCTGTCGCACCGTTCGCCGCCGGGGGTGCCGCGCTGCGGTCACCGGCGACGTCGGGGCCGCCCGGATTGACGGCAGAACCGGGTGCCTCGCCGTTGGTCACGCCCCCAGTGGGGTTGACCTCGCCAGTCGGATGCACAGTGCCCTCCATGGAAGGAGCGACGACGTCGGGGGACACCGGCCTCCCTCACCTCTGCCGGAACTCAGCCGACCGTATCGGGCTGAGCTGCTACCGCGCTAGCCAGGAGACAGCGCCCCTGACTGACAGGGACCGCAATATTACCCGTCCGGCCGGTGCTGCGCCCGGCGGCCGAGCTGCCCGTCGGCCGGCTCACACCCGCCACATGGCGTGCACCGACCGGGGCGCGAGCCGGTCCCGCCCGGCGAGGAATCCCAGCTCCAGCAGGACGGTGAAGCCGATCACCGTTCCCCCGGCCCGGTCGACCAGGTCCAGCGTGGCGGCGGCGGTTCCGCCGGTGGCCAGCACGTCGTCGACCACCAGGACCCGCTGACCGACCGTGAAGGCGTCCTGATGCACCTCCAGGACCGCCTCGCCGTACTCCAACGCGTACGAGGCGGAGAACGATGCCCGGGGCAGCTTGCCGGCCTTGCGGACCGGGACCACCCCGGTGCCGGTGGCGTACGCGATCGCCGCCGCCAGCACGAACCCACGCGCCTCGATGCCGGCGACCACGTCGAAGGAGTCCGCTCCGTGGTGGGCGATGATCCGGTCGGTGATCTCCCGGAACGCCGGCCCGTCGGCGAACAGCGGCATCAGGTCCTTGAATACGATGCCGGGTTTGGGGAAGTCCGGTACGTCGATCACCCGACTGGCCACCAACGCGGCCGTCTCGGCACCGCTGTCCCCGACGATCACTGCCTCGGTCTCCGTCACCTTCCGCCCTTTCCGTGCCGGGTGAGACCGGTGGTGTTCCGGCGGCGTGTCGCCGCCGGAACACCACCGAGGGAAATCGTCAGCGACGCTTCGCGCCGCTGGGGCGCTTGCGGCCCCCACCGCCGGGTCGGCCGCCACGACCGCCGCCGGACTGACGCTTGCCGGCCGGTCGGGCACCGGCCTTCGGCGCGGTGCCGGCCAGAGCGGCGTCCGCGGCGGGCTCGGTCTCGGCGGGCTCGTCGGCCGACGTTGTGGTCGAGGCACCGGCGCTGGTACGCGACCGCTTCGGTGCCTTGTCCCGCTCCGCCAGGGAGGACCGCTTGGCCTGCACCCGCTGGGTGTGCAGCTTGTACTTCGGCTCCTGCTCCTTGAGCACCGTCACCAGTGGCGAGGAGAAGAAGATCGACGCGAAGAAGGCCGCGCCCATACCGACGAACAGCACCAGACCGAGGTCCTTGAGGGTTCCGGCGCCGAGCAGCCCGGCACCGATGAACAGCAGCCCACCGACCGGCAGCAACGCGACGATCGACGTGTTGATCGACCGCATCAGGGTCTGGTTGACCGCGAGGTTGGCGGCCTCGCCGTAGGTCTGGCTGCTGCCGCCGGTGACGCCCCGGGTGTTCTCCTGGATCTTGTCGAAGACCACCACGACGTCGTAGAGGGCGAAGCCGAGAATGGTCAGGAAGCCGATGATCGTCGACGGGGTGACCTCGAAGCCGGAGGCCGAGTAGATGCCGGCGGTCAGCAGCAGGTCGAGCACCAGGCCGGCGACCGCCGCGATCGCCATCCGGTACTCGAACCGCAGCACCAGGTAGATGGTGACCAGCACCATGAAGACCAGCAGGCCGAGCAGCGCCCGCTGGGTGACCTGGCTACCCCAGGCACCGCTGACCCGGCTGTCGCTGATCGCCGCTTGCTCGATGTCGAGCCGCTCGGCGAGACCCTGCTTGAAGGCTTCGGTCTGCTCGGAGGTGAGCTCGGCGGTGCGGAACAGGTAGGTGGTGCCGCCGACCTCCTGGCCGGAGACCACCTCGAGCGGCTCCTCGGTGTCCAACTCGGCGAGCTCGGCGTCGAGGGCGTCCTCGGCCTGCAGCAGGGTGCCGACGCTCGCCGGCACCTGGAATTCGTTGCCGCCCCGGAAGTCGATGCCGAGGTTGAAGCCCCGGATCGAGAAGCTTGCGATCGACAGGACGACGACCACCGCGGCGATCACGAACCAGGTGTTACGCCGCTTGACGATCGGGAGGTTGGCCTCACCCCGGTAGAGGCGTCCAGCGAAACCGCTCATGTCAGGCCTCCTTGACGCGCGGGTTGCGAATCGGGGTCTCGTCCTCGGTCTTCACCGCGCGGCCGAGGCCGCTGACCCGGGGAGACAGGAACGCCTTGGTCCGGGCCAGCATCGACATGATCGGGTGCCGGAACAGGAACACCACGACCAGGTCGAGCACGGTCGCCAGGCCGAGAGCGAAGGCGAAGCCCTTCACGGTGCCCACCGACACGATGTAGAGCACGACCGCCGCCATCAGGGTGATGGCGTTCGCCGAGATGATCGTCCGCCGGGCGCGCAGCCAGGCCCGGGGTACGGCGCTGCGTGGACTTCGACCCTCACGTATCTCGTCCTTGAGGCGTTCGAAGTAGAGCACGAACGAGTCGGCCGCCACACCCAGCGAGACGATCAGACCGGCGATTCCGGCGAGGGTCAGGGTGAAGCCGATCTGCCGGCCGAGCACCACCATCGCGCCGAAGACCAGCAGCGCCGACAGGATCAGGCTGAGGAAGATCACGATGCCGAGCAACCGGTAGTAGAAGAACGAGTAGACCGCGACCAGCAGCATGCCGATGCCGGCGGCGAGCAGGCCAGCGCGCAGGTGCTCGGTTCCGAGCGTGGCGGAGATGCTCTGCGCCTCCTGCTGCTCGAAGGTCAGCGGCAGCGCACCGTAGCGCAGGTTGCTGGCCAGTTCGTTGGCGGTGGCGCTGGTGAAGTCGCCGGTGATCTGCGAGTCGCCGGTGAGCACGCCCTGGATCTCCGGTGAGGAGATCACCTCGTTGTCGAGGACCACCGCGACCCGGCACTTACCGTCCTGGCCGAGCGCGCTCGCCTCGCACTCCTGGTCGGTGTTGTTGAACGCCTCGCGGGTCAGCTCGGTCCAGGCGCGCTGGCCGGAGCCGGTGAAGTTGAGGCTGACCACCCACTGGCTGGTGGTCTGGTCCAGCACGCCGCTGGCGTCGCTGACGTCGGTGCCGACCACCTTCGCCTCGTCCAGCAGGTACTTGACCAGGCCCTCGCAGGCGACGACCTGCTGGGACTCGTCGCGGATCGAACCAGCCTGGCGCAGCAGGAGCTTGTCACAGGTCACGTACGGCACGTTGTACTGCACGCCGGCCGGCAGCACCCGGATCTCCGCCGGGGTCAGTTCGCCGAACGGGGCCAGGGTGTCGGCCAGCGTCGGGTCTGCGCTGAAGTCGGCCGGGGCCTGCAGGCCGGTCGCCGCCGCCCAGGCCGCCTCGCCGACCTTTGCCTGGACCTGTGCGAGGTCGACCGGCCCGTCGGTGTCGGCGGCGGGCGTCGGGGACGCGCTCGGGCTTGCCTGCGGGCTGGGGCTGACACTGGCATCGGGGCTGGCCGAGTCGGTCGGGTCCGGCTGGGCCATGCCGCCCTCGCCACCAGCGGCCGGGCTCTGCTCGGCCTCCGCCTGCGGCGACGGCTCCGCGCCAGGAGACGCCTCGGCGTCGGGCGAGGCACCGGGTGACGGCGACGCGTCGGCACCCTCCTCGCCGGCACCTTCACTCGGCGTGGGGGACGCCTGTGGCTGGATCGGCTCACCGCCGTCGGTGGCCTTGAGTACCTTGCGGAACCGCAGCTCGGCCGCGTTACCGATCTCGGTCAGGTCGCGGTTCTGGCCGGGCAGCGAGACGACGATGTTCCGGTCGCCCTCGGTGACCACCTCCGCCTCGGAGACGCCGAGGCTGTTCACCCGGTTCTCGATGATGTCGCGGGCCCGGTCGAGCGATGCGGCCGGTGGCGCGCTGCCGTCCTCGGTGGTGGCCTCCAGGGTGACCCGGGTACCACCGATCAGGTCCAGGCCGAGTTTGGGCTCCAGCCGGTCCTGCCAGCTGCCGCTGGCTCCGGCGAAGAACACCATGAGGTAGAGGACGGCGAAGATAAGCCCGAGTGCGGCGAGTTGCCGCCCGGGGCGCATCTGTCCCTGAGGTGGTGCCACGGCGGTCCTGTCTCCCTGCGCGGTTCGGCCGCTGGTGCCCCGGGCGGCAGCGGTTGGTGCCACTGGTGCGAGCGGCGGTGGGATGGTCGTCGTACCAGCCGCGACCGTCAGGTCGAGCGGTCGTGACCGGCAACACAACGATCAGTATCATCGATGTAACTCGGGTCTGGCGACCCGGGGTGGCTCAGTCCTTGGTCGGCACCTCGTCCGCCGGGGCGGACTCGGTCGTCGCGCTGACGTCGGTCTTAGGCACCACCCGGGCGATCGCCGGTCGGGCGTAGCGCTCGTGCACTCCGGGCGAGACCTCGAGCATCACCGTCTCGTCGTCCATGCTGGACACGGTGCCGTACAGGCCGCCGATGGTGACGACCTCGTCGCCGGTGCTGATCGACGACTGCATCTGCTCGGCTTCGCGGCGCCGCTTCTGCTGCGGCCGGATCATCATGAAGTACATGACGACAAAGAGCAGGCCGATCATCAGGATGGGCATAAAGCTGGCGCCGCCCGCGCCCTCTTGCGCCAAGAACACAACAACAACCTTTCGTCAGCCACTCGCGACGCCGTTACGCTCTGCGGAGGCGGGATCTCACGTGCCGTACAGACCGCGGCGAGTCTAGTCGCTGTGACTGTGAACTCTGTGATCGGCACGGATCACGTTCAGATCACGAGATAGTTTAAGCCTCATCTGAGAATAAATCAGGCATATTGGACACCATGCCGCCGGCCGTACCGGCCCGGGACTGAACACCCGGCACGGCCGGACCGCCGAGCGTTCCCGGCGGCGGCACCCGGCCGAAATGCCGCCAGGTCGCCTCGGTCGCCACCCGCCCCCGGGGGGTACGGGCCAGCAGCCCCGCCCGCACCAGGAACGGCTCGCAGACCTCCTCGACCGTGTCCGGCTGCTCCCCCACCGCCACCGCCAGGGTGGACAACCCGACCGGGCCGCCACCGAACGAGCCGATCAACGCGGTCAGCACCGACCGGTCCAGCCGGTCCAGACCCAGCTCGTCGACGTCGTACACGGCCAACGCCGCCCGGGCGGTATCCCGGTCGACCACCCCGGCCGCCCGCACCTCGGCGTAGTCGCGGACCCGGCGCAGCAGCCGGTTGGCGATCCGCGGAGTCCCCCGGGACCGGCCGGCGATCTCCGCCGCCCCGTCCGGCGTGATCGGCACCGCGAGAATCCCCGCTGACCGGGTCAGCAGCACCTCCAGCTCGGTCGACTCGTAGAAGTCCAGATGCGCGACGAACCCGAACCGGTCCCGCATCGGCCCGGTCAGCAGACCGGCCCGGGTGGTCGCACCGACCAGGGTGAACGGCTCCACGTCCAGCGGAATCGCCGTCGCGCCCGGCCCCTTGCCGACCACCACGTCGACCCGGAAGTCCTCCATCGCGCTGTAGAGCAGTTCCTCGGCCGGCCGAGCGATCCGGTGGATCTCGTCGATGAACAGCACGTCGCCCTCGGCCAGGCTGGTCAGGATCGCCGCCAGGTCACCGGAGCGCTCGATCGCCGGCCCGCTGGTCACCCGGATACCCGAACCCAGCTCGGCGGCGACGATGTTGGCCAGCGTCGTCTTGCCCAGCCCCGGCGGGCCGCTGAGCAGAATGTGGTCCGGCGGCGCGCCCCGGCCCATCGCGCCCCGCAGCAGCAGGTCCAGCTGGTCGCGGACCCGGTGCTGGGCGATGAACTCGGCCAGCCGGCGCGGCCGGACGCTGACCTCCGCGTCGCGTTCGGCGTCGCTGGCGTACGCCGACACCAGGCCCTCGACGTCGCCACTCACCGGCTCTTACCCAACAGCCTGATCGCCTGCTTGAGCAGCACCGGGACCGGCGGCGGCGGGCCGTCCAGGCTCTCCGCCACGGCGGCCACCGCCTGGTCGGCCTGCCCGGCGGTCCAGCCCAGCCCGACCAGCGCCTGCCGGACCTGCTCCGGCCACGCCCCGGCGGTCACCCCGGCCGCGCCGTCGGCACCCACCGCCACCGGCCCGATCCGGTCCCGCAACTCCAGCACCAGCCGCTCGGCGCCCTTCTTGCCGATCCCCGGCACCCGGGTGAGCGCCGCCGTGTCGGCGTTCGCGATCGCCTTACGTACCGCGTCCGGGGTGAGCACCGACAGCACCGCCTGCGCCAGCCGGGGCCCGACCCCGCTGGCCGTCTGCAGCAGCTCGAACAGCTGCTTCTCGTCGTCGTCGGCGAAGCCGTACAGGGTGAGCGAGTCCTCGCGCACCACCAGGCTGGTGGCCAGCCGGGCCGAACCGCCGGGCCGCAGGTTGGCCAGGGTGCCCGGGGCGCAGTGCACCGCCAGGCCGACCCCGCCGACCTCGATCACCGCGCTGTCCGGCGCGACCGCCAGCACCACCCCGCGCAGACTCGCGATCATCAGGCACCTCCGCTCCGCGCCGCCCGCTGCGCGGCGGCCAGCCGGTCATGCGTACCACCTCGCCAGATGTGGCAGATCGCCAGGGCGAGCGCGTCGGCGGCGTCCGCCGGGCGCGGCGGGCGGTCCAGCCGCAGCAGCCGGGTGACCATCGCGGTCACCTGGGCCTTGTCGGCCTGGCCGGAACCGGTCACCGCCGCCTTCACCTCACTCGGGGTATAGGTCCGCACCGGCAGCCCGGCCCGCGCGCCGGCCAGCACGGCCACCGCGCTGGCCTGCGCGGTGCCCATCACGGTACGCACGTTGTGCTGGCTGAACACCCGCTCGACCGCCACGCTGCGCGGCTGGTGCTCGGCGACCAGGGCGGTCAGCCGCTCATCGAGGTGCAGCAGTCGGTCCGGCAGGTCGTCGGCCGGGTCGGTCTGCACCACGTGGTACGCGACCAGCCGGCACGGCCGACCCGGCACGCCCTCCACCACGCCGACCCCGCACCTGGTCAGGCCAGGGTCGACCCCGAGCACCCGCACCGCCGATCCTCCCCCAGCCGACACCGCCGCCACACGTACGTGTGTTCGACACCCTAGCCAACCAGCGGCGGGCCGGGACAGCCGACACGCGTACCGGAGCCACCCGGCCGGTACGTCAGTTCAGCTGTACGTCGATGACCGCGTTCTGGCTCAGGTCGACCGCGTACTCCAGACGCAGACCGGTGGTGCCGGCGGGGACCTCGAACGGGACGTACCCCTCGACCGAATCACCGGGGGCGAGGGTGACCGCGTCCGGAGCTTCCCCGACCTCGGCGTCGTAGAAGGACGGCGCGTAGGTCTCGTCCGACTCGTCGAGGAGGAAGAACTGCACGACGTTCGACTCCCAGGGTTCGGCGTCGACGTTCTCGATCTTCACCTGGAGGTACAGCACCTCGTTGCCCTCGCCGACCTCCCACAGTGGGGAGCCGGCGGCGGAGGTGCCGAACGATTCGATGGTGAGCCTGCGGCCGTTGAGTTCCTCGGTGAACGGGAGTGGATCCGCCGCGGTGCTGGTGTCACCGCCGGCATCGGCGCCGTCGGCCGGTTCGTCGGCCTGCGACGGCGCCGCTGTTTCCTCGACGCTCGACGACGGCGTCCCCTCCGTCGATGAACAGCCTGTGGCGATGAGCCCGAGTACGCCGAGCACGGCGATCTGGGCAACTGCGGTACCGAGTTTCCTGTTGGCCATCGTGTCCTCGTTTCCGGCTCTGTTGCGACTGGATCTGCGCACCCGAACCACGACAGTGGAGAGCCGCCGGCTCAGGTGATCTTTGACGTCCCCGTGACGCTAGGAGACGTTGTCAAACCGCGCGGCACCGAGCGGCAGACAGCCGTGGCCACGATCGCGTAGCCCAGCAGCGAGGGCGTGCAGCGCAAGACTCCGGTCTCGACCAGTTGGTCTCACCGGTCGAGTCCATCGAGGCGGTCGAGGTGGAAGCCACCGGAGGCGGCGATCTCCTGCAGGTCAGCCAGTGCTCGTCGCCGCCGTTCGCGGCTTACTCTCACCACCTGCCGGAGAGCGTCGGTCACCGTCTCCCGCTCCGTGGTCGTGCCCAACGCGGCAGCGGCTTCCGTCAACAGGTCCTCATCAAGATGCAGGTGCGTCGCGGCCATGGACATCTCCTAGGGGATGGTTCTCCGCTCGGCCGGCAGGTGCACGTTGTGCCCGTGCCGGCTCTCGGGACCCAACAGTGCTCCGACGGCTTGATGCCACAGGTGCATCAAGATGCACCTGTGGCATCAGGCTCAACAAGTGCTAGGCCCCGGGGGCGTTCAGCTGGGACCCGGAAGCCTTGGGTCCCGAGGAGGGGCAGAGGAAATGATGGGACTGCCCGCCGCGAGTCGCTCACGGCAGTAGGCGCACACCGGGGCGGGCGTCCTGGTGACCGCCCCGGGCTGGCGCAACGCGTCGCGGTACGCCCGCACGCTGGTGATGCTGCCGTGCCGCCGTGGGTCGTCGCTGACCTCCCGACCGTAGAGCGTCACCCACGAGAACCACTCCGGGGACGGCCATACCTCCTCAACCCGGAGCCGGACCGGGCGATCGGCGTCCACGTGGTCACACTGCCGCAGCGCCACCAGATCACCGGGGCACACCAGAGCTTCGTCGTCAGGCATCGTCCGACGCCCCGTACGACTCGGCGGACTCGTCCTGGTCGTCGTGCGGGTAGCCGGCGGTCATCAACCCGGAGAGATGCAGTACGGCTCGGATCCGCCGGGCACTACTGGGGTCCCACCGATCCAGGATGGCGACCGCCCGCAGGAACGGCCGGCAGGGTCCGGGTACGCCGCCGCACCGGTGGCACTCACCGGTGGTCCGGTTCGGGATGTGGGTGCGGGCGGTCGAGTTCGCGTCGTGGACCGCCCGGGACAGCTCCGGGGACCGGGCGGCCACCGAGGACTCTGCAGACCTGGGCGGACCGTCGGGGTGAGAGATGCGCCCGGTGCTGGCGATGTGGTGGAGGACCCTGCCGGGGTGGACCTGCTGGAACATCAGTGGGAAGCGATCCGGGAGTATGCTCTGCCGCAGGACCAGAGCCTCGACCTGATCATGAAAGCAGTGGATACATGGACGTGACCACGCCGAGCTGGCGCAAGTCGACCCGCAGCAACGGCAGCAGCAACTGTGTCGAGGTCGCCGACAATCTTCCCGGCCGCGTCCACGTCCGGGACACCAAGGACCGCGATGGCGGCACCCTGACCTTCCACCCGGCCGTCTGGTCCCGATTCGTCGAGGTGGCGAAGACGCACAGCTGAATCCGCGTACGGACAGACGACAAGCCCCGGCCCCATCTCAACGGGATCCGGGGCTTTCCGCTGCTGACCAGCGGACAGTAGGCAGCATCAACAGCCCTGGCCGGTCAGCCGACGGCGGCCATGATCTCGTCGGAGACGTCGAAGTTCGCGTAGACGTTCTGCACGTCGTCGCAGTCCTCCAGGACGTCGATCAGCTTGAAGATCCGCCGGGCACCGTCCTCGTCCAGCGGCACGTTCATGCTCGGCACCAGGGACGACTCGGCGGACTCGTAGTCGATGCCGGCGTCGACCAACGCGGTGCGCACCGCGACCAGGTCACCTGGCTCGCTGACCACCTCGAAGGCCTCGCCAAGGTCGTTGACCTCCTCGGCACCGGCGTCGAGCACCGCGAGCATGACGTCGTCCTCGGAGTGCTCGCCCTTGGGCACGATCACCACGCCCTTGCGGGAGAACAGGTACGACACCGAGCCGGCGTCGGCCAGCGAACCGCCGTTACGGGTCAGCGCGGTACGCACCTCGGTCGCCGCCCGGTTGCGGTTGTCGGTCAGGCACTCGACGAGCAGGGCGACACCGTTCGGCCCGTACCCCTCGTACATGATCGTCTGCCAGTCGGCGCCGCCGGCCTCCAGGCCGGAGCCGCGCTTGACCGCGCGGTCGATGTTGTCGTTGGGTACGGAGCTCTTCTTCGCCTTCTGGATGGCGTCGTACAGGGTGGGGTTGCCGGCCGGGTCACCCCCGCCGGTCCGGGCGGCGACCTCGACGTTCTTGATCAGTTTGGCGAACATCTTGCCGCGTTTGGCGTCGATGACCGCCTTCTTGTGCTTGGTCGTCGCCCACTTGGAGTGGCCGGACATGTGCACCTCCGTCGCTTCCCACCTGCGGGGTCAGCCTGCCGCGACGGCCATCTCCACGAACAGTCGGTGCACCCGACCGTCGCCGGTCAGCTCTGGGTGGAAGGCCGTGGCGAGCAGATTGCCCTGCCGAACCGCGACAATCCTACCTGTGGCCGCTCCGGCGGCTACCCGGCCCAGCACCTCGACGTCCTCGCCGACCCGTTCGACCCACGGCGCGCGGATGAAAACCGCGTGGAACGGCGGGCCGTCGACACCGTCGATGACCACCGGCGCCTCGAAGGAATCCACCTGCCGGCCGAACGCGTTGCGCCGCACCGCCATCGAGATGCCGGCGAAGGACAGCTGGTCGGGCCGGCCGTCGAGGATCTCGTCGGCCAGCATGATCATGCCGGCGCAGGACCCGTACACCGGCATGCCGGCGGCGATCCGCTTGCGGATCGGCTCCAGCAGGTCGAACTCGACCGCCAGTTTGCTGATCGTGGTCGACTCGCCGCCGGGCACCACCAAGGCGTCGACCTGCTCCAGCTCCTCGGGGCGACGGACCGGGCGGGCGGTGGCACCGCATTCGGTCAGCGCCCGCAGGTGCTCGCGGACGTCGCCCTGCAGCGCCAGTACGCCGACCCGCACCCGCGCGTCGGGAGCCGACTGGGCCGCGCCGGTCACCAGCCGCGCTCAGCGAGACGGTGCGGCACCGGGATGTCGTCGACGTTGATGCCGACCATCGCCTCGCCGAGCCCACGGGAGACCTTCGCGAGCACGTCCGGGTCGTCATGGAAGGTGGTGGCCTTGACGATCGCCGCCGCCCGCTGGGCAGGGTTGCCGGACTTGAAGATGCCGGAGCCGACGAAGACCCCCTCGGCGCCGAGCTGCATCATCATCGCCGCGTCCGCCGGGGTGGCGATACCGCCGGCGGTGAACAGCACCACCGGCAGCTTCCCAATCTCGGCGACCTCCCGGACCAGGTCGTACGGGGCCTGCAGCTCCTTCGCCGCGACGTAGAGCTCGTCGGGTGACAGGGAGGTCAGCCGGCGGATCTCGGCGCCGATGCGCCGCATGTGGGTGGTGGCGTTGGAGACGTCGCCGGTGCCGGCCTCGCCCTTGGAACGGATCATCGCGGCGCCCTCGGTGATCCGGCGCAGCGCCTCACCGAGGTTGGTCGCCCCACAGACGAACGGCACGGTGAACGCCCACTTGTCGATGTGGTTGGCGAAGTCGGCCGGGGTGAGGACCTCGGACTCGTCGACATAGTCCACGCCGAGCGCCTGCAGCACCTGGGCCTCGACGAAGTGTCCGATCCGGGCCTTGGCCATCACCGGGATGGAGACCGCTTCGATGATGCCGTCGATCATGTCTGGGTCGCTCATCCGGGACACACCGCCCTGGGCACGGATGTCGGCGGGCACCCGTTCCAGGGCCATCACCGCGACTGCCCCGGCGTCCTCGGCGATCTTCGCCTGCTCGGGCGTGACCACGTCCATGATCACGCCGCCCTTGAGCATCTCGGCCATGCCGCGCTTGACCCGGGCGGTACCGGTGACGGAGGCGGGCGCGACGGCACCCGGGGCGGCGGCCTGAGCAGCGGGGGTCTCGGACACGGCGGATCGGCTCCTCGGCGAAGTGCGCGACAGGGGGTACGACTGGGATGCTACGCCCGCCGGCGGGGTCCACCGACAGCCAATCGACAACCCGGTGGCCTGCACTGTGGCCCAGATCACTGACAAGGAGCCCAGGTCACGGGCGGGTCGGCGCGATCATCGGCGGGTCGGGTCCACCACCCGGGTAAGGGTCGGATCGTCGATGTCGAAGTAGCGGGGTTCGTCGTGCCGGCGGCCGAAGCGCAGCAGCCGCACCAGCGGCCGCCGGCGGGCCAGCAACGCGTCGCGGACCAGGTCGGTGTGCAGTTGACGGGCCAGCACCAGCCGGCGGCTGGCCACCACCACCGCCTCGGTCGCCGGATCCGGGCTGGTCAGCGCCGTCGCCCGCAACTGCCGGGTGAGGTCGTTCTCGGCGGCCTCACGCTCCTCCGGCGACGCGGCGTCCAACGCGATCCGGGCCGCCGCGTACAGCTCCACCGCGTACTGCTCCTCGGCGAGCACCGCGGCGGCCGCCGCCCGGCGCAGCAGGTGCGCGTCGAGCGCCCGGGCGGCCGCCGCCACCCGGACGTGCAGCCGGTCCACCCGGGCCGCGGTCCAGGTGAGGTACGCCGACAGCAGGACGACCGCGACGCTCACACCGACCACCCACCGCATTCCCGGCATCGTAGTGCCGCCGGCGTAGGCCCCGTGGACCCGATCATGGTGGCTCCGCCCACTCCTGATAGAGCACCCGCCCATCGGTGGCTTCGATCGCGGCGGCGTACACCTCCAGCACCTGGCGGGCCACCGCGGGCCAGTCGAAGGTCGCCACCACCTGCCGGGCGTGGCCGGCGAGCGCTTCCCGGCGCGGCGCGTCGTCCAGCAGCCGGGCGACGGCCCGGCGCAGCGCCACCGGGTCACCGGTGGGGAACAGTTCCCCGGCCCGGCCGTCGTCGAGCACCCGGCGGAACGCGTCCAGGTCACTGGCGACCACCGCCGCGCCGGCGGCCATCGCCTCGGTGAGGATCATGCCGAACGACTCACCGCCGATGTTCGGCGCGACGTAGAGGTGCACGCTGCGCAGCATCCGGGCCTTGTCCGGCTCCGACACCAGCCCGAGGAAGGTCACCCGGTCGCGCAGCCCGGCCGGGACGGCGGCGTACAGGTCGTCGGGCCGGCCCGGACCGGCCACCAGCAGCCGCAGGCCCGGGCGGTCCGGGGCCAGCGCGACGAACGCCTCACGGAGCAGACCGAAGCCCTTGCGCGGCTCGGTGAACCGGCCGAGGAAGCCGAGCGTGCCGCCGGTGCCCGGACCGCAGTCACCCGGCCAGCCGGGCAGCGGCTCGGCGTTGGCGTACTTCGCCACCGCCACCCCGTTGGGGATCTCCACCGCGCCGCCGTCGAGGTGTTCGACCTGCACCCTGCGGGCCAGCGCCGACACCGCGATCCGGGCGGTGATCTTCTCCAGCACCAGCTGCAGCATGCCCTGCGCGGCGGCCAGCGCCCGGGACCTGGTCATCGCGGTGTGGAAGGTGGCCACCACCGGACCCCGGGCGCAGAGCACCGCGAGCAGGCTGACGCTGAGCGCGAACGGCTCGTGCACGTGCAGTACGTCGAACTGGCCACGGTTGAGCCAGCGCCGGACCCGGGCGGTGACCACCGGGCCGAAACTCACCCGGGCCACCGAGCCGTTGTACGGCACCGGCACCGAGCGGCCGGCGGCCACCACGTACGGCGGCAGCGCGGCGTCCTCGTCCGCCGGTGCCAGCACGCTCACCTCGTGGCCGAGATCGATCAGCGCCTCAGCGAGGTCGACGACGTGGTTCTGCACCCCTCCGGGGACGTCGAAGGAGTACGGGCACACGATGCCGATCCGCACGGTGGCCCCCGCTCATCCCGGCCCGGTGGCCGAGCTGCCCGACCGGTCCCGGTCGGGGTCGGGGTCGGGCCGCTCGTCCAGCCACAGCCGCTGCATCATGTGCCAGTCCTGCGGGTGGCGGGCGATACCGACCGCCAGCCGGTCGGCGATCTGCTGGGTCAGCAGGCGGACCCGCACGTCCAGCGGGCCGACCGACGGGTCGGGAAGCGGCACCGGCCCGTCCAACGCGCCGTGTGCGCGGTCCGGTTCGAACCACATGGTGGTGACGTAGAGCGGGGCACCGGTACGCAGCGCGAGCAGCGCCGGACCGGCCGGCATCCGGGTCCGGCCGCCGAAAAAACTGACCTCGACGCCCCGGGCGGACAGGTCACGGTCGGCCAGCAGCGGCACGACGTGGCCGGCGGCGAGCCGGTCAATCAGGACGTCGAACGGTGGCCGGGGACCGCCAGAGGCCGGGACGATCTCCATGCCGAGACGTTGCCGGACGGCGACGAACCGGTTGTATACGCCTTCCGGTCGCAGTCGTTCGGCGACCGTGGTCAGCGGCCAGTCGTTGGCCGCCACCCAGGCACCCGCCGCGTCCCAGTTGCCGGCGTGCGGCAACGCCACCACCGAGCCGCGCCCGGCGGCCACGTTGGCGGCGAGCATCTGCGCACCGGCCAGGTGGAAACCGGCGAGCCGCTGCTGTCGACTGAGTGACGGCAGCCGGAACATCTCCATCCAGTACCGGGCGTACGAACGCACCGCGTCCCGGGTGAGCCGGTCGAACTCGGCCGCCGGCAGATCCGGGCCGACCACCCGGCGCAGGTTGGCGGCGAGCCGGCGGACCGACGCCGCGCCGCGCCGGTGCGCCCGGTCGGCGCCGACGCGGAACAGGGCGGCGGCGGCCGGCCGGGGCAGCGTCCGGATCAGCCGCCAGGCCGCCGCGTAGCCCAGCTCGACCGGGGTCACGCGTCCACGCCCTGCGCCGTCTGCCGGGGACCCGCCGCAGCGGTGGTCTGCTGGTGCACGTGGGCGATCCGCTGCCAGACCGTCACCAGCGACAGCGCGGCGAGCAGCCAGAGCGCGGCCGGCAGCCCCCAGCTGACACCGAGGCCGCTGAGCAGGCCGCCGACGCCGACCAGGATCAGCCGCTCGGCCCGTTCGGCGACGCCGACGTTGCAGGTCATCCCGAGCCCTTCGGCGCGCGCCTTCACGTAGGACACGATGCCACCGGCGACCAGGCAGATCAGCGCCGCGACCGCACCCGCCCGGTTGCCGCTGACCGCGAGCCAGTACGCCACCGAGCCGAAGATCGCCCCATCGGCGATCCGGTCCATGCTCGAGTCGAGGAATGCGCCGAAGGTGCTCGACCCGCCGCGCAGCCGGGCCATCGTGCCGTCCAGCACGTCGGTCAGGGCGGACAGCGTGACGATCACCAGACCGGTGATCAGGTGGCCACGGGCGCCGAAGCCGATCGCCCCGACGAGCACACCGACGGTGCCGGCGACCGTGACCGCGTTCGGCGAGATCCCTGCGCCGAGCAGTCCGCGGGCTACCGGCTCGATCACCCGGGTGATGCCCGCGCGGACGGACACTCTGAAGATCTTCGCCATGGCGGTCCCACGATAACGGTCGACGGAAAGGGTCGGCACGGTGGCCACGAACGTGAACCGGTGGCGGTCACCTCGCGCGCCGGACTTGTGTACGGCGCGTCGCGGGTGTGGGATCGACACGTGAACGTGAGCGAGCTCACCCGGGCCCGGTTCACGTTACCGAGCAGGTCCCGCCCGCCTGAAGATGTCGCCGCGGATTCACCCCGCGGTCATCCTCTGCGGTCCCCGGCCGGCCGTTCCGGTCCGGACCGGAGCCCGGCCTGGTCCGCAGCGCGGTCGCCCCACCCAGTCAGGCAGCCAGGAGGTGCGCAGTCATGGCGCAGAAGAACCACGACAGGGGGCCCGCCGGGTCCGTTGCGGTGGTCACCGATCCCGAACGGATCCGCAATGTGGTGCTGGTCGGGCACTCCGGTGCCGGCAAGACCACATTGATCGAGGCGTTGCTGGCCGCCACCGGGACGATCAGCCGGGCGGGGCAGGTCCCGGACGGCACGACGGTCTGCGACCACGATCCGGCCGCGGTACGCCAGCTACGCTCCGTCGCGTTGACCTGCGCGCCACTGTTCCACCGCGACATCAAGGTCAACCTGTTGGACACCCCGGGGTACGCGGACTTCGTCGGCGAACTGCGGGCCGGGCTACGCGCCGCCGACGCCGCGCTGTTCGTGGTCTGCGCGGCGGACGGGATGGACGCGGCCACCGCCGCGCTGTGGGAGGAGTGCGCGGCGGTCGGCATGCCCCGGGCGGTGGCGCTCACCCGTCTCGACCATCCGCGCGCCGACGTCGACGAAACCGTCGCGCTGTGTCAACGGGTCTTCGGCGACAACGTGCTGCCGCTGCACCTGCCGATGCTCGCCGACGACGGGGTGGGCATCGCCGGGCTGCTGGATCTGCTCGCCCGGCAGGTGCTGGACTACTCGACCGGCCATCCCCCGCAGGTGCGGGAGCCGGACCCGGAGCACCTGCCGGCGATCGCCGAGGCACGCGACGAACTGATCGAGGGGATCATCGCCGAAAGCGAGGACGAGACCCTGTTCGACCGGTACCTCGCCGGCGAGCAGCTCGACCCGAAGATGCTGGTCGACGATCTGGAGACGGCGGTGGCCCGGGGCCACTTCCATCCGGTGCTGCCGGTCTGCGCCCACACCGGGGTCGGGCTCGACGCCCTGCTGTGGCTGTTGACCGCTGCCTTCCCGGCACCGCCCGAGCACACTCTGCCGGCGGTGACCGGGCTGGACGGCACGCCCCGGCCGCCGCTGGGCTGCGACCCGGCCGGCCCGCTGGTCGCCGAGGTGGTCCGGACCACCGCCGACCGGCACGTCGGCCGGGTGTCGCTGGTCCGGGTCTTCTCCGGCACGCTGCGCACCGACCGTACGGTGCACGTGGCCGGGCACAGCCTCAGCCAGCGGGGCCACCCGGACCACGACGCCGACGAACGGGTGGCGCACATCTACAGCCCGCTGGGTGCGCAGCTGCGGGAGGTCGAGGTCTGCGTCGCCGGGGACATCTGCGCGTTGACCAAGTCGGGCAGCGCGGAGACCGGTGACACCATCTCGGCGGCCACGGATCCGCTGCTGGTCGAGCCGTGGGAGATGCCCGAACCCCTGCTGCCGGTGGCGGTCGTCGCCCGTACCCGGTCGGATGAGGACGCGATGGCCCGCAACCTGGGCCGGCTGGTCGCCGGTGATCCGACGCTGCGGCTGGAACGCAATGCCGAGACCCGCCAACTGGTGCTCTGGTGCATGGGCGAGGCGCACGCCGACGTGTTGTTGGACCGGCTGCGCTCCGGCGGCGTCGAGGTGGACGTCGAGCCGGTCCGGGTGCCGCTGCGGGAGACGTTCACCGCGCCGGCCCGGGGGCACGGACGACACGTGAAGCAGTCCGGCGGGCACGGACAATACGCGGTGTGCGAGATCGAGGTGGAGCCGCTTCCGGAGGGCAGCGGCTTCGAGTTCGTCGACCGGGTGGTCGGCGGGGCGGTGCCGCACAACTACATCCCATCGGTGGAGAAAGGCGTGCGGGCCCAGATGGACCGGGGCGTGGTCAGCGGACATCCGGTGGTCGACCTGCGGGTGACCCTGGTGGACGGCAAGGCACATCCGGTCGACTCGTCGGACGCGGCGTTCCAGACCGCCGGGGCGCTGGCCCTGCGGGACGCAGCCACCACCGGCCGACCGACGCTGCTGGAACCGGTCGATGCGATCATGGTGCGGGTGCCGACCGGTGCGGTCGGGTCGGTGCTCGGCGACCTGGCCGGCCGACGCGCCCGGGTGCTCGGCACCACCGGCGATGACGAATCCGGCGACCGGACGGTCATCCGCGCCGAGGTGCCGGCGACCGAACTGCTGCGGTACGCGGTGCAGCTGCGCTCGATCACCGGAGGTGCCGGCACGTTCCGGCGGGCGTTCGCCCGCTACGAACGCGTATCGTCCAGTTGACCCTCAGCCTCCGGTCCGACTGCTGTGAACGAGACTGCGTCCGGTGTCGACGACAGTGTCCTCTGCCGGCCGCGGTGTCCAGCCGAAGGTTTCGCGGGCGGCGTCGGTGCAGACCGGGCGACGCACCCCCAGGTTGCCGACCATTGCCCGCAGCTGCGGGACGAACGGGGCCAGAATCCGCACCAGCGTCGATGGCATCGCTCGGATGGAGACCTTCGCTGCGTCCGCGCCGAGCCGGCGGCGCAGGATCGCGGCGATATCCCGCAACGACAGCAGGGCGCCGCTGGCGGCGAGGTAGCGGTGCCCGGCGGCTTCCGGCGTCAGCATGGCGGCCATCTGCAGGTCTGCGAGGTCCCGCACATCGACCGGGGACACCCACAGGTCGGGAACGCGCGGCATCCGGCCGGACAGCATCGCCTGGATGATGCCTACCGAGGGGGGATGGTCGCTGCTGAGGACCGGCCCGAAGATTCCGGTGGGGTTGAGGACCACCAACTCCACACCTCCGTCGGTACCCTCGACGAAGTCCCATGCCGCCCGCTCGGCGACGGTCTTGGACTTGATGTACGGGTCGATACCCGGCGCGTCGGGATCCGTCCAGTCCTGTTCGGTGAAGGGACGGTCCGGCGGTTGCTGGCCATAGCCGACCGCCCCAAACGACGACGTCATCACCACTCGATGTACTCCTGCGTCGCGGGCGGCCCGCAACACTCTGAGCGTGCCGTCGCGGGCCGGCAAGACCAGATCGTTCTCGTTGGCCGGTCGGATTCCGGGGAACGGGGAGGCGATGTGCAGGATGTAGCGACAGCCCTGTGCGGCGGCGTCCCAGCCGGCGTCCTCGGTGAGGTCGGCGGTCACCACCTCGATGGAGTCGTCGCCGACGGTGCGGCGTAGCTCGGGGGTCCGGGCCGGCGAGCGTACGGTTGTCCGGACCTGGAAGTTGCGGGCCAGGGCACCTCGGATCACGTACGAGGCGACGAAGCCGGTGCCACCGGTGACCAGGATACGGTTTGTTGACATCGAGATTCCCCAAACTTGACAGCGCGAACCAACGATCACGGACCGTGATCGCTCGGGACAGGCAACGAGCTCGTCGGATGACCTGGGCCAGACGGCGCGGGAGCTGACTCAGCCGCGCGTCGCGCTCAGCAGCGGCAACAGGACCTCATCGACGATTCGGGCGGCCAGGCCGGGCCGGTGACCGAGGTAGAGCTGGCCGGCCAGCAACGGCCCGAGGAGGATCTGGTCCACCAGATCGAGGACCGGGTTGTCCGGGCCGATCCGCCCGGCGTCGACGTGTCGCTGAAGCATCCGACGCATCGCCTGGATCTGCGGCTCGATCATGAGCTCGCGGAGGGCGAGCATCAGCTCGGGATTGAGCAACACGTCCCGGGCCAGACCCGTCATGGCCGCGTCATGCGAGTCCCTGATTCGGGCCGCGTCGCTGGCTATCGTCGCCAGTGCCAGCAGGTCGCCGCGGAGGGAGCCGGTGTCGATTTCGATCGCCGGAGCGGGCTTCTGCGCCTGCAGAGCCCGAATGACCAGCATCGACTTGCTCTCCCAGCGCCGGTACAACGTAGCGGTGCTGGCCTTTGCCGCAGCCGCGATGTCGTCGATGGTGACCGCGTCGTAGCCGCGCTCGCGCACCATCGCCAGTGCGACCGTCAGCAGCTCCTGCTCGCGCTCCGCCGAGAGCCGGCTGCGACGCGGTCTGGCCTGCGTCTCCGACACCGTCACCTCCTCGCCCCTACCGACACTACGAAAACCAGATACCGAAATCAAGTTTTCGACAACTAGTTTTCGCTAACGGGGACACCCCTGTCAGGTCGCCGGCCACGCCCCGCTGAACAGGTCGCGGGTGTCGGCGAGCAGCTGCGGCAGCACCTTGGTACGGCCGATCACCGGCATGAAGTTCGCGTCCCCGCCCCACCGGGGCACCACGTGCTGATGCAGGTGGGCGGCGATGCCGGCACCGGCCACCCCACCCTGGTTCATCCCGATGTTGAAGCCGTGCGCGCTGCTCACGGCGCGGATCACCCGCATCGCGGTCTGGGTGAACTCGGCCAGCTCGGCGGTCTCGGCCCGGTCCAACTCCGGGTAGTCCGCGACGTGCCGGTACGGGCAGATCAACAGGTGACCGGGGTTGTACGGGTAGAGGTTGAGCACGGCGAAGACCCGTTCGCCCCGGGCCACCACCAGACTCTGCTCGGCCGGCCGACCGGGGGCCAGGCAGAACGGGCAGCCGGTCGGCGAGTCGTAGCCACCGTCGGGCCGGTCCGCACCGGAGATGTACGCCATCCGGTGCGGTGTCCAGAGTCGTTCCAGGCCATCCGGGCCCGGTTGTCCGGTCGTGCCAGTCACCCCATGATCGTACGGGCTCGGCCGGCCGGACTCACCCGACGGCGACCCGGCTCACTGCCCGGCGGGCCCCTGCTGACCGTCGGACCCCGACTGACTGTCGGGAACGGTCGCGGTCGGGTTGACGTTGGTCCGGGACCGCACCACGTCGACGACGTGGGCCACCGCCTGAGCCAGCGGCACTCCGTTACGCTGTGAACCGTCGCGGTAGCGGAACGAAACGGTCCCGGCCGACACGTCGGCATCGCCGGCGATCGCCATGAACGGCACCTTCTGCTGCTGGGCGGTGCGGATCTTCTTCTGCATCCGGTCGTCGGAGAAGTCCACCTCGGCCCGGATGCCCTCGGCGCGCAGCATGGCGACGAACTCGGCCAGGTAGTCACCGTGATCGGTGCGGATCGGGATGCCGGTCACCTGCACCGGGGCCAGCCAGGCCGGGAACGCGCCGGCGTAGTGCTCGGTGAGGATGCCGAAGAACCGCTCGATCGACCCGAACAACGCCCGGTGAATCATCATCGGCTGCTGCCGGGTGCCGTCGGCGGCCTGGTACTCCAGGCCGAACCGCTTCGGCTGGTTGAAGTCCAGCTGGATGGTGGACATCTGCCAGGTCCGGCCGATCGCGTCACGGGCCTGCACCGAGATCTTCGGGCCATAGAAGGCCGCGCCGCCCGGGTCGGGCACCAGCTCCAGCCCCGAGTCGATGGCCGCCTGCCGCAGGGTCTCGGTGGCGTCGGCCCACTCGGCCGGGTCGCCGATGAACTTGTCCGAGTCGTCGCGGGTGGACAGCTCCAGGTAGAAGTCGTCGAGGCCGTAGTCCCGCAGCAGGTCGAGCACGAAGGCGAGCAGCGAGCGCAGCTCACCGGGCATCTGCTCCCGGGTGCAGTAGATGTGCGAGTCGTCCATGGTCAACCCGCGCACCCGGGTCAGGCCGTGCACCACGCCGGACTTCTCGTACCGGTAGACGGTGCCGAACTCGAACAGCCGCAGCGGCAGCTCCCGGTACGACCGCCCCCGCGACCGGAAAATCAGGTTGTGCATCGGGCAGTTCATCGCCTTGAGGTAGTACTGCGCGCCTTCCATCTCCGCCGGCGGGAACATGGTGTCGGAGTAGTACGGCAGGTGCCCCGAGGTCTCGAACAGCTGGGACTTGCTGATGTGCGGGGAGTAGACGAACTCGTACCCGGCCTGCTCGTGCCGACGGCGCGAGTAGTCCTCCAGCTCCCGACGGATGATGCCGCCCTTGGGGTGGAACACCGCCAGCCCGGAGCCGATCTCGTCCGGGAAGCTGAACAGGTCGAGGTCCGCGCCGAGCTTGCGGTGATCGCGGCGGGCGGCCTCGTCGAGCAGCTTCAGGTACGCCTTGAGCGCGTCGCGGGTCGGCCAGGCCGTGCCGTAGATCCGCTGCAGCTGCGGGTTGCGCTCGGATCCCCGCCAGTACGCCGCCGCGCTGCGCATCAGCTTGACCGCGCCGATCAGCCGGGTGGACGGCAGGTGCGGGCCCCGGCACAGGTCCGACCAGCAGGTCTTGCCCGAGGTCGGGTCGAGGTTGTCGTAGATGGTCAGCTCGCCGCCGCCGACCTCCATCACCTCGCTGGCGTCGAAGTCGGCGGTGCCCTTGACGTCGACCAGCTCCAGCTTGTACGGCTCGTCGGCGAGCTCCGCCCGGGCGGCGTCGAGGTCGGCGAACCGCCGCCGCCGGAACCGCTGCCCGGATTTGATGATCTCCTGCATCCGCTTTTCCAGCTTGTCGAGGTCCTCGGGCTGGAATGGCCGGGCGACGTCGAAGTCGTAGTAGAAGCCGTTGGTGATCGGCGGGCCGATACCCAGTTTGGCCTCCGGGAACAGGTCCTGCACCGCCTGGGCGAGCACGTGCGCGGTGGAGTGGCGCAGTACCGCGAGCCCGTCCGGGGAGTCCAGGGCGACCGGCTCGACCCCGGTCTCGGCCTCCGGTGACCAGTCCAGGTCACGCAGGGTGCCGTCGGGGTCGCGGACCACGACGATCGCCTTCGGGCCGTTCACCGGCAGACCGGCGGCGGCGATCGCGTCCGCGGCCGTGGTCCCGGCCGGGACCACGACGGGTTCGGCCTGGGGACTGGCTGCGCTTGCGGACACGACGGGCTCCTCACGGTCGATGAATCGGTGCGTACGGTGGCTCGGTGGCTCGGTGGCTCGGTGGTCCGGCAGGGTCGGCGACGACGCTCCGGTGGCCGGGGCGGGCCCGGCCGGCCATGATGCTATCGCCCCACGTCGGCGTCACCGGGTGTCGGTCCTGTTGCAACGCCCTGACGTCGACCCGGTTCCGGCGTTAGATTGACGCCGTGGCTGCCACCGACATGGTCGGCGCTCTGCGGCGCCGATACGACTCATTTTTCGCCAGCCGGCGGCCGGTGCCGTTCGCCGTGCTGGACGTCGCCGGGACGGAGCACCGCTTCGGCCCGGGCGACCCGCAGTTCACCATCGCCGTACGTCACCCCCGTGGTGCCCGGGCGCTGGCCGCGTTGGACCAGTTCGCGGTCGCCGTGGCGTACCTGCAGGGCTGGCTGGACGTGGAGGGTGACCTGTCCGCCGCGCTGCGGATGCGGGCGTTCTTCACCGACCTGCATCCGGTGGCCCGGTTCTCCGGCGTGTTCACCGGGCTGCTGCGCGGCCGGCGGGAGGACGACCGACGGGCGATCTCCCACCACTACGACTCGGAGTCGGAGTTCTTCCTGACCTTCCTCGACACCCGGCACCGCTGTTACACGGAGGGCGTGTTCGCCGCCGACGACGAGCCGCTCGAGGACGCGATGACCCGCAAGATGGACCTGGCGCTGGAGGCGATCGGGGTCAAGCCGGGTGACCGGGTGCTGGAGGTGGGCGGCGGCTGGGGTGCGTTCGCCGAACACGCGGCCCGGCAGGGCATCGAGGTGACCACCACGACCCTGTCGCGGGAGTCGGAGCGCTACCTCGTCGACCTGTTCGATCGGGAGCAGCTCGACGTACGGGTGGTGCGGCAGCACATCTTCGGCTTCACCGACGAGCGTCGCTACGACGCGATCGTCAACATGGGGGTGACCGAGCACCTGCCGGACTACCGCCGCAGCCTGCGCAAGTACGCGGAGCTGCTCAGGCCCGGCGGGCGGGTCTACCTCGACGCGCTGGCGATGCGGCGCAAGCACGTCGCGTCGGCGTTCATGAAGCGCTACATCTATCCGGGCCGGTCCGCGCCGCTGCTGCTGCACCAGTACCTGCGGCACGTGGCCCGTTCCCCGTTCGAGCTGTGCAGCATCGCCGATGACCGGCACAACTACTACCTGACCTGCCGGGAATGGGCCCGGCGGCTGGACGCGGCCCGGGACGAGGTGGTGCAGCGCTGGGGGGAGCCGATGTACCGGCGGTTCCGGATCTTCCTGTGGGGGTCGGCGGCCGGCTTCGACACCGGGATGGTGCAGGCGTACCGCTGGGTGTTGCGGCTGCCCTGAGCCATCGTCGGCGGCGACCGACCCAGCGATCGTCGTCGACGGGACCGCGACGTACGTCGGACTGCGCCGCCGTGCGCGGTGACCGCGGTCACCGCCGACTTGCCAGGGGCAGTACGGTCGTGAGGTGGCTACGGTGCTCCTGGTCGAAGACGACCACGTTGTGCGCGGCGCCATGTTGCGCTCGCTGGCCGACCGCGGGCACGCGGTCCATGCGGTCGGCACCGCCCTGGACGCGCTACGCCGGGTCGCCGCGGAAACCCCCGACCTGGTGGTTCTCGACCTGGGCCTGCCGGACCTGGACGGGTCGGACGCGTTGCGGATGCTGCGCGGCATCACCGACGTGCCGATCATCATCGCCACCGCCCGCGACGACGAGCAGGCGATCGTCCGGCTGCTGCGGGCCGGGGCCGACGACTACATGGTCAAGCCGTTCACCGGCGCGCACCTGGACGCCCGGATCACCACGGTGCTGCGCCGGGCCGGCCGGGCGAGCCGGTCGGTGCCGCCCGCCGTGCACCAGGTCGGTGGGCTGCGGGTCGACGTCGGCGAACGCAGCGCCACGCTGGACGGCGAGGCCCTGGCGCTGACCCGCAAGGAGTTCGACCTGCTGGCCTATCTGGCCGCCCGCCCAGGTCGGGTAGTGTCCCGCCGGGAGCTGTTGGAGGAGGTATGGCGGCAGCCGTCGGTCGGCGAGGACCAGACCATCGACGTGCATCTTTACTGGCTTCGCCGCAAAATGGGCGAATCCGCAGCGAAGCCGCGCTACCTGCGCACCGTGCGGGGGGTCGGCTTCCGGCTGGTGGTACCGGACTGAGGTTGGCGCTGGCCTACCTCGGGGCCGGCATGGCATCGATCATCGCGTTGGCCTTCCTCATCCCGCTCGGCCTGCAGCTGCAGCGGGAGACCCGCGAGCAGGCACTGGCCGACGCGGCCCGGCGTGCCGCCGTGGTGCGCGGCGCGTTGGCGGTCAGCAACGACCCGGAAGGGGTCCGCCGGGCCGTGGCCGGTCTCGGCGAGAGCACCGACCGGCAGCCGGTGGTGCACGGACTCGACCCGGTCGGCACCGTACGCGCGACCAGCCAGCAGGTCACCGACGCCGCCGCCGGCACCGGGCCGACGGTGGTGGCCACCGACGGCGGGGTGCTGCACCTGGAGCCGGTCACGGTCGGTGAGGCGGTCACCGTCGTCGAGGTCTTCGTCGCCGACGGCGAGCTCAACCGGGGTGCGGCCGGCACCTGGCTGCTGCTGGTCGGCATCGCCGCAGGTCTGGTCGTCTGCTCGGTCATCGTCGTGGACCGGATCGCCGCGCGCGCCGTCGCCGCGACGAAAGGGCTGGTCGACGCGGCGATGGCGGTCGGTGACGGGGATCTAGCGGTACGCATCCAGCCTGACGGGCCGCGCGAGCTGGCCGAGGCCGGGTACGCGTTCAACCGGATGGCGGACCGGCTGGTCACCTCCCGCACCGACGAACGTGAACTCGTCGCCGACCTGTCCCACCGGCTACGCACCCCGCTGACCGTACTGCGGCTGGACGCCGACGCGCTCGACTCCGACGACACCAGCGTCGGCTCGTTCAGCGAGGCCGAGCTGGACCGGCGGCGGACGATCCGCCGGATCCGTCAGGCGATCGTCACCCTGGAGGGTGAGGTCGACGTTCTGATCAACACGACCCGCAAGACGGTCACCCAGGAGGTCGGCCAGGGCAGCTGCGACGTCGCCGAGGTGGTCCGCGACCGGATGGTCTTCTGGTCGGCGCTGGCCGGCGACCAGAACCGGCCGTACAACGTGATCGGCGCGCAGCTGCGGACCCCGGTGCCGGTGCCCCGGGCCGAGCTGGCGGCCGCGCTCGACGCGGTGCTCGGCAACGTGTTCCGCTACACGCCGCAGGGCACCGCGTTCGAGGTGGCGGTGTCCCGCCGGGACGGGTACGTGGCGATCCGGGTCGACGACGCCGGGCCGGGTATCGCCAACCCGGACCGGGCACTGCGGCGCGGCGCCAGCGACCAGGGCTCCACCGGGCTCGGCCTGGACATCGCCCGTCGGGTGGCGTTGCAGGCGAACGGGTCGGTCAGCCTGGACCGGGCCCGGCTCGGCGGGGCGAGCGTGGTGATGCTGCTCGCCGACGCCGAGGCCGCCCCACCCCGCCCGATGAGCCGGTTCGGGCTGGTCGGCCGGCTGGCCCGGGAACGCGACCGGGAGCGGGAGCGGGAGCGGGGCCGGGGCCGGACCCGTCGCCGGCCGGCGCCGCGCTGACCGGCAGATCACGGCCGGGTCTTCGCCGGCACAAGTATTCCTTAGGTCTGGCTTAACGTCGTTCCGCAGGCCCTGCGCCGGATGGCAGCATCTGTTCCGAACCCATCGGCGTTTCCTGGACGACTCACCCGCAGTACCGTCCCAAATCCCCAGTCCAGGGACGCTTGCGCGCGGCGGGGCCCGGTCCCCAACATCGATGTCCCGCCGCGCGCCCACCCTGGACAGAGGCAGGTCGACGTGTCACCGTCAGCCGCTGCGCCGCCGCCGGCCGCTGAGCCACCGCCAGCCGGATCACCCACCGTCGACCAGGACGAAGCCAGGCCGATCACCACACGGCAGGTGCTGCGTTGGATGACGGTGATCGGCGCGCTGGTGGTCGCGGTCCTCGCCTGCTGGCAGGACCCGAGCTACGCGACCTGCGCCGCCAGATAGCCGTCGATCTCGTCCCGCAGCCGCCGCTTCTCGGCGGCGGACAGGAACGAGGCGGTCACCGCGTCGCGGGCCAGGCCGGCGAGCTGTTGCGGGCCGGCCCGCAACAGGGACGCGGCCACCGCGTACTCCTGGTTGAGGCTGGTGCCGAACATCGGCGGGTCGTCGGAGTTGATCGTCACCAGCAGGCCGGCGGCGACCATGTCGGCGAGCGGGTGCGCGGACAGCTGCGGCACCGCGCCGGTGCGCAGATTGGACGTCGGGCACACCTCCAGCGGAATCCGCCGCTCCGCCAGGAACGCCACCAGCTCCGGGTCCCGCACGCTGGACGTGCCGTGGCCGATCCGTTCGGCGCCCAGCTCGCGCAGCGCGTCCCAGACCGTCTCCGGACCGGTGGTCTCGCCGGCGTGCGGCACCGAATGCAGCCCGGCCGCCCGGGCCTGGTCGAAGTACGGCTTGAACTGGGGCCGGGGGACGCCGATCTCCGGCCCACCCAGACCGAAACTGATCAGACCGTCCGGGGCCTCGTCGAGGCAGATCCGCAGCGTCTCCTCGGCCGCCGGCAGCCCCGCCTCCCCCGGTATGTCGAAACACCAGCGCAGCTCGATGCCGAAGTCGGCGCGGGCCCGTCGCCGGGCGTCCTCGATCGCCGTGCACAACGCGGGCGCGGGAATGCCACGCCGCACGTGCGAGTACGGCGTCACCGTCAGCTCGGCGTACCGGACCTGCTGGGCGGCCAACTCGCGGGCCACCTCATGGGTGAGCACCCAGACGTCCTCGTCGTCGCGGATCAGATCGACGACGCTCAGGTAGATCTCGACGAAGTGTGCGAAGTCGCGGAACACGAAGTAGTCGGCCAACGCGGCCTCGTCGGCGGGGACCGGGGACCGCCCCTCGTGCCGCTGGGCCAGCTCGGCGACGATCCGCGGCGACGCCGACCCGACATGGTGCACATGCAGCTCGACCTTCGGCAGCCCGGCGATGAAGTCCGACAGCACGGACTGAGACTCCGACAGCACGGGCGGAGACGACGGTTGCTGGCTCACCGTGGCGTTCGACCTCCTCGGGAAAACGGACATCCCCGACGGGGGCCCGGCTGCGCCGAGCGTACCGCTCGGGCGGTCGTCTAGGCTCGCCCGGTGGACAAGCGTACGTTTCCGCGGCTCGGCCGCACGGTAGGGGCGATCGGTCTGGGTGCCTGGCAACTCGGCGCCGACTGGGGGACGGTCAGCGAGGACGAGGCGGAGGCAACGCTGCGCGCCGCCGTCGAAGCCGGCACCACCTTCCTGGACACCGCCGACGTGTACGGCGACGGGCGCAGCGAACGGATCATCGGCCGGTTCCTGCGGGAGTCGGCCGGCGACGATCTGTTCGTCGCCACCAAGATGGGACGCCGGGTGGCGCAGCACCCGTCCGCGTACGTGCTGGACAACTTCCGGGCCTGGACCGACCGGTCCCGGGCGAACCTCGGCGTCGACCGCCTCGACCTGGTCCAGTTGCACTGTCCGCCGACCGAGGTGCTGCGCACCGACGCGGTCTACGACGCGCTGGACGCCCTCGTCGCCGAGCAGCGAATCGCCGCGTACGGCGTGAGCGTGGAGACGGTCGACGAGGCGCTGGCCGCGATCGCCCGGCCGGGCGTGGCCAGCGTGCAGATCATCCTCAACGCGTTGCGGCTCAAGCCGCTGGAGCGGGTGCTGCCGGCCGCTGCCGCCGCCGGGGTCGGGATCATCGCCCGGGTGCCGCTGGCCAGTGGCCTGCTCTCCGGCCGGTACGACGAGAACACCCGGTTCGCCGCCGACGACCACCGCACCTTCAACCGGGACGGCTCGGCGTTCGACGTCGGTGAGACGTTCTCCGGAGTCGATTTCCACACCGGGTTGGCCGCCGTGCGTCGGCTCGCCCCACTGGTGCCGCCGCAGGCCACCATGGCCCAGTTCGCGTTGCGCTGGATCCTGGACCAGCCCGGGGTGACGGTGGCGATTCCTGGTGCCCGCAACCCCGCCCAGGCGCAGGGCAACGCGGCAGCCGCGGAGCTCGCGCCGCTGGACGACGCCACCCAGCGGACGGTGCGGGAGGTCTACGACGACCTGATCCGGCCCCAGGTGCACCACCGGTGGTGACCCGCCGCCCGGCGCTGCGCACGAGCAGGGGCCCGGTCGCGCACGAGCGAGGGCCCCGTTGTTCCGGCCGGAACAACGGGGCCCTCGTCACGACCTTCGCGGGTCGGTGCCAGCCCGACCGCCGGACGGCACCGGCGACCGAGGTCAGATCGGGCGGACCTGCTCGGCCTGCGGACCCTTCTGGCCCTGGGCGATCTCGAACTCGACCCGCTGGTTCTCCTCCAGCGTGCGGTAGCCGCTGGTCTGGATGGCCGAGAAGTGGACGAACACGTCAGCACCCCCGCCGTCGACGGTGATGAAGCCGAAGCCCTTGTCTGCGTTGAACCACTTCACGGTTCCCTGCGCCATGTGTATCTCCTTCTGAAACTGGCGGCCAAGCACGCCGTGCGGCCGGTTGGCCGTTTTCGAGCAGCGGCGCCTGAGGTGGCCCCCGACGAAGGAGGACTTCTCTCAACCCACGCTGTCTCGCAACAGCGTGGACAGCAAACCACGTACGCAAAAACTTCGCACAGCCTACCTGACGAACGTCTCCGACATGTGACCTGAGACGCCGTTCGCGCCCTCGTGGCGTGCCCGAATCTGGTCGCCGTCCGGGCCCGGTCCGGTCTGGTCGTCGCGCCTCTGACCAGCGGCGGCGGCGCTCACGACGGCCAACGGCCGGTGAGCCGGCGCACGCCGGTCGCGCCGCCGCGATCCACCGCGGCCCGGACGACTGAGAAGATCGCCCCCTGCAGTGCGGCCGCAGCCAGCACCTCGCCCCAACCACGCTCCTCGTCGATGGCGTTGGGTGCCTCGTCGTCGCCGGCGGCGAGCTTCCACACCTGCCGGAATATCGCCCCGGCCAGGGCACCCGCCGCCAGGCCGAGCACCAGGCCGACCGGCCGGTAGGCCAACTTGTTGAGCGGTTTGCTCACCCGCGCCTCCCTCTCCTCGTCAACCACACCAGTACCACCGTCACCACCGTGCCGGCCACCACCAGGGCCGGGACCGTGACGGTACGCCGGTCGGGCCGGCGCGCCGTGGCCGCCGCCTGTCGGGCCGTATCACGCAGCCGCAGCCGGGCGCGGTCGGCCCCCAGCCGCAGCCGGCTTTTCACGTCGGTCTTAGCGGCCAGCGCCTGCACCGTCTGGCCCAGTTCGGCCCGGGTCTGCCGGATCTCGGCCCGGAGCAGGTCAAGATCGCCGGTGCCGTTACCGGACCTGCCGTTGTGCGACGTCACGACTGCCGCCCCCGCTTCATTGCCGCGCCGACCACCGTCACGTCCGCCCGTACGCTGTCCGCCGCCGCCGTCGGCACCGGCGGTGCCGCCTGACGGACCTGCCGTCGCCCGGCGAGCGCCAACACGCCCGCGACCAGGAACAGCAGCACCGCGACGGCCAGGGCGGCCAGCCACGGCGGCCAGGCCTGGGCGAGCAGCAGCACGCCGGCGCCGATCAGCACACCGAGGCCGTAGAGCGCGATGACCCCGCCACCGCCGAACAGCCCGATCCCCAGTCCGGCATGCTTTCCCTTTTCGGTCAGTTCGGCACGGGCGAGCGCGATCTCGTCGCGCACCAGTCGCGATATCTGCTCACCGGCCTGTTGCACGAGTTCCGCGGTGGACCGCTCGGCGGGCGGCCGGTGCAAAGTGTCGGCCATGGTGCCTCCTTTCCCGCTGTTCGCCGCTGTATGCCCGGCCCGGACCTTCGTCAATCCTGCTGACTGCGATCCCCGGCGGCGGATTCCTCGGGTCCGACGAAGACCGACGCACGGGCGTCGCCCTCGGCGTCACCACCGAACAGCCGGGCGTCGTCGGGTACCTCGTGCCCGCCGCCAGTGGTGGACGTAACCGGTCCGGCCGGGTGACGGCCGTTGCGCTGCCCGCCGGTGACCGGCCGGTGCCGCAGGTCCAGCCAGTCCAGCAGGCTGTCCCCGTCGCCGACCTCGGCCCGCCACCGGGGCAGCGCGGTCGGTCGCTGTTCGCGGACCCAACTGGCCAGGTGTTCGCGGACCTGGCACCGCAGATCCCACAGGCTCGGCGAGTCGGCGGCGCTGACCAGGGCCCGCAGCCGGACCGTACCGCCGGTGGCGTCGGTCACCTGCAGCACACACACCCGGCCGTCCCACAGCTCGGTGCCCTCCACCAGTCGGCGCAGTTCCTCGCGCATGGCCTGGACCGGAACCGACCAGTCCAGGTCGAACTCGGCGGTGCCCAGCACCGCGGCCTTGGTCCGGGTCCAGTTCTGGAACGGCGTGGTGGTGAAGTAGGAGGTGGGCAGGATCAGCCGCCGATCGTCCCAGATGTGCACCACCACGTAGCTGAGCGTCAGCTCCTCGATCCGGCCCCACTCACCCTCGACCACCACGACGTCGTCGATACGAACCGCGTCGCTGAAGGCCAACTGCAGCCCGGCGATGACGTTGCTCAGCAGGCTCTGCGCGGCCAGCGCGCCGACCACACCGATCACCCCGGCGGAGGCGAGCAGGCTCGCGCCGACACCGCGTACCGCCGGGAAGGTCATCAGCATCACCCCGACGGTGAGGATGACGATCACGGCGATGGTGACCCGACGCAGCATCACCACCTGGGTGTGCAGCCGGCGGGCGTGCCGGTTGTCCGGCACGTCGGTGCGGAACCGGGCCAGCGTGGTGTCCTCCATGGCCAGCAGCAGCGCCCCGACCAGCCAGGCACACGCCGCGATCATCGCGAGGACCAGCAGGTGCAAGGTGGTACGCCGCCACGGCTCACCGACCGCGTAACCGGTCGAGAAACGGACCGCGAGCTGAATGGCCGTCACGGTCGCGGCCGCCCGCGTCGCCCGGTGCGCGTGGGTCGAGACCTCGGCGAGCAGTACGGAACGTCGGCCGAGACGCCGGACGACCCGGTGGCCGATCGCCACCGCGGTCACCGCGAGTACCGCCGCCGCGACCGTGACGAGCACCGTCCAGACAACCGGATGCACGGATGGATCCCCCTCCACATCGCCATCAATAGTGACAAAAGGTCAATGATGCCGGGTGAAGTTGGGCCATGCCATGGGTGCTAGATCACACTTTCCGGTAGCGGGACTGGGCGAAGCAGTAGACACCGAAGGCGGCAAAGCCGGCCGCTACCAGTGCCAACAGGACAGACCCGAACGCCTGCTCGCGCAGGGTGTGCAGGGCTGCGTCCAGGCCCCGGGCCTGCTCCGGCTCGAACTGGACGGCAGCGGTCACCAGCAGCGCCCCGGCGGTGCCGTAGGCGACACCCTTGGCGACGTAGCCGGCCGTACCCAGCCGGCAGACGACCTTGCGCACCCGGGCGTTCATCGCCCCGGTCCGCAGGTGTTCGGCGAACCGCCGGGTGACGCCGTTGACGACCATCCCGGCACCGATGCCGATCACCACCAGGCCGGCGAACCCGACCAGCCACCGGCCGCCGGGGGCGGACATCACCCGTTCGCTCATCGCCTGCTGCTGGTCGGCGGTGTCGGCGTTGGCGTTGCGGAACACCTGGACGGCGGTCCAGGCGAAGGACAGGTAGACCACGGTCCGCCCGACCGAGATGACCCGTTCGACCGTCCGCTTGTTGCCCTGCTCGGCACGGTGCCCGACGGCGGCCTCGATGCCCTGCCACACCGCCATCGCGGCCAACCCGACCGCGACGGCGATCAGCAGCACCCCGCCGAGCGGCTGCGCGGCGAGGGTACGCAGCGCGCCGGACTGGTCGCCGTCGGCGGCCGGGCGGCCGAAGGCGATCTGCAGTGCCAGCCAGGCCACCAGCAGGTGCACCAGGCCGTACCCGAGGAAGCCGGCTCTGGCGAGCAGCTTCAAGGATCGACTGTTACCAAGCTGGTGGGCGGTGCGCTGGGCATCCCTGGTTTTCGGCATGGCGCTCCATATGACCGGTCAGCGCCGCCACCAAACGTGCCCGACCGGTGGTCAGCCCAGTTGCCGGGCGACCCGGATCGCCACCTCCGAATCGGTGGCCCGCTCAAGGCTCACGTCGAACCCGCCGACCTCGGTGGCCTGCTCGCCGACGGTCAGGGTGACCTGCTCGCCGGCCACCTCGACAGTGACCCGGTCGCTCTCGGCGCCGATCAACCGGGCCTCGATGCCGAGAAAGCTCGCACTGGCCTCGACTCCCCGGGAGAAGGTCACCGTGCAGGCGTCCAGCCCGCAGTCGGTGCTGGCGCCCTCGGAGCTGCAACCGGCGAGCAACGCCGCGCCGAACGCCAACCCGGCGGCCAGAGCGGCGATCCGGGAGGTGGTACCGGCCCGCCGGCTGGTGGATCGGGAGGCGCTGGAGGCGGATGGCAGCTGGGGTGCGATGGTCACCGGCCAAGCGTACTTGGCGCTCGTGACGGCGCCCCGGAGCACTCGTGCCAGCCACCGCACCCAGCCGGCGAGGCGGCGGGCCGACGGTTAGGCTCGAAGCCGTGCCGGCCTGCCGACCGCGTCGGCCCCGGCTGAGTCGGCCTTGAGGCGAGTCGGCCCCTGAACCGAGGAGGTGTCCGACCGTGACGATGCTGGTGGAGGACAATCCGGCGCGAAACCGGTTCGAGATCCTGATCGACGACGGCCTGGCCGGGTTCGCCAGCTACCGTCCGGGTCCGGCGACGGTGACCGTGACGCACACCGAGATCGATCCCGCGTACCGGGGACGAGGTGCCGGTGACGCCCTCGCCCACGGGCTGCTCAGTCAGATCCGCGACCGTGGAGAGCAGGTGGTGCCCCAGTGCCCGTTCATCGCCGCCTACATCGATCGGCATCCCGAGTTCGCCGCGCTGGTCGCCGGTGACTGAGCAGCGCCGGCCCGGCCTGGCGCGTACGGCGGTCGCGGTGGCCGGCGTACTCGTGCTGGCCGCCACGGTGGTGGCGGCAGGCGGCTGGCTCGGCTGGTTCAGCGATCCGACGATCTCCGACGCGCCCGAGGCGTCGGCCGACGTCGAGGTCGTCGCGACCGGACTCGCCGCACCATGGGATCTCGCGTTCCTACCGGACGGCACGGCCCTGGTGACGGAGCGGGACACCGCGCGGTTGCTGGCTGTGGACGCGCAGGGCAGCACCCGGGAGATCACCGGGGTCGACGGGGTTGTCCCGGACGGGGAGGGCGGCCTGCTCGGCGTGGCGGTGTCCCCGCAGCATGCCACCGACGGCTGGGTCTACCTCTACTACACCGGTGCCGAGGACAACCGGATCGTTCGGTTCCGGCTCGGGCCAGACGGCCCGACGACGTCCCCTGAGCCGGTCCTGACCGGGATTCCCCGGGCGTCGACCCACAACGGCGGCCGGATCGCTTTCGGTCCGGACGGCATGCTGTACGTCGGCACCGGTGACGCCGGCGAGCGGGGGGCCGCGCAGGACCCGACCGGGCTGGCCGGCAAGATCCTGCGGCTGCGACCGGACGGCACCGTCCCGGCGGACAACCCGGTTGCCGGGTCGCCGGTGTTCAGCCTCGGCCACCGCAACGTACAGGGACTGGCCTGGGATCCGGCCGGGCAGCTGTACGCCAGCGAGTTCGGGCAGAACCGGCACGACGAACTGAACCCAATCGAGGCCGGCGGCAACTACGGCTGGCCGGAGGTCGAGGGGGTGGCCGACCGGGCGGAGTTCGTCGATCCGGTGGCCACCTGGGCCCCCCGGGACGCCTCCCCCAGCGGTCTCGCCCACCACCAGGGCCGGCTCTGGCTGGCGTGTCTGCGTGGCCAGCGGCTGTACCGGGTCGCCCCGGACGGCACCGACGCCGAGACGTTGCTCAGTGGCGAGTACGGCCGGCTGCGGCACGCGGCGGTGGCGCCGGACGGCAGCCTGTGGGTGCTCACCTCGAACCGGGACGGGCGCGGTTCACCCACCGGCGACGACGACCGGATCCTGCGGATCAGCGGCTGACCGGTCCGCCGTAGGGTCCGGCCCGGTCGGGACAGGCACCGTCGGACCCGGCGTGCCGGTCCTGGCCACCGACGTCTGCCAACCGGCCAGCCGCTCGGCGGCGGCCCGACTGTTCGCCCAGCTCGCCCCGTAGGTCGACAGGTGCACGTCACCGGTGACCCGGACCGGTACCCCCATCTCGACCACGACGGCGTCGGGTCGGACGGTGAGCGCGCGGTCGACCGCCACCGACATCCACCGATGCCGGTGCAGGTCGCGGACCACCAGGACAAGGGCGTGGTGGCGGGCGGCGAGCAGCGCGGTGTCCAGCGGCTCGACCGGTCGGCCAGCCACCCCGGCCGCCGTCGACGCGTCGAGATCCCGCTCGGTCAGTCGGACGGTGAGCGTCCCGGGCCGCAGCGCGGCCAGGGCCTGGCCGATGCCCCACGGAGTCTCGGCCCCGATGGCGATGTTGTGCGGCGGCGCGAACTCCACCACGTACGCGGGCCGGGTCAGTGGCAGCTGGGTCTCGGCCCGTATCCGCAGCGCGCGCCGGGCGGCGGTGAGCCCGATGGCGGACCGTACCGGGCCGGTCGGCGCTCCGGCGGACACCAGCGTGGTGGCCCCGTTGCTGTCCGGCACGGAGCCGTTGCCGTGCGGTTGGCGGTGCCGCACCGACCAGGCCGCCAGTTGCCGGATCCGCTCCGCCGCCTCGGCCAGCCGCTGGGCCGGCAACCGACCGGTGACGACCGCGTCGACGATCGCGTCGGTCAGTCGCCGGACGGTCTCCTCGTCGGCGTGTTCGCCGCCCACGCAGACCGCGTCGACCCCGGCGGCGAGCGCCCGGACGGTCGCGCCAGCCAGACCGAAGCGCCGGGTCACCGCCCGCATCTCGATCCCGTCGGTGATCACCGCGCCGGTGAACCCGAGCCGGTCCCGCAGCAGGTCGACCAGGACCGCACGGCTGAGGGTGGCCAGGTTGGCCGGGTCGATCGCCGGCACGAGCAGGTGTCCGGTCATGATCGTCCGGGTGCCGGCGGCGATGGCGGCCCGGAACGGGGTCAGCTCCACCGCGTCCAGCCGGATCCGGTCGGCGTCGATACGGGGCACGGCGTCGTGGGAGTCCACGTTGGTGTCACCGTGTCCGGGGAAGTGCTTGGCGCAGGCGGCGACTCCGGCGTCCTGCAGCCCGCGAATCCAGGCGGCCGTGTGCCGGGCTACCAGGCGCGGATCGTCGCCGAACGCGCGTACCCCGATCACCGGATTGTCCGGATTGGAGTTGACGTCGGCAACCGGGGCGTAGTTGACGGTGACTCCCGCGCCGGCCAGCTCCAGGCCGAGATCGTAGGCGACCCGCCGGGTCAGTTCCGGGTCGTCGACCGTGCCGAGGGCCAGGTTGCCGGGTCGGGAGCTGCCGTGTCCGGATTCGATCCGGGTCACGTCACCGGCTTCCTCGTCGATGGCGACCAGCACGTCCGGCCGTTCGGCGCGCAGCGCGGCGGTGAGCGCGGCGACCTGCTCGGGGTCGCGGACGTTACGGGCGAACAGCACCACGGCGCCCAACCCGTCGGCGACCCACCGGCGCACCCAGTCCGGTGGGCCGGTGCCGAGGAATCCGGGCTGCAGCACGGTGGCCGCCATCCGCCGCACACTGGGACTGGAATCGGCCATGCGGCTCATGTTCACATCACGGACAGTTTTAGTCAATAAACCTTCCTATTAACCGGGACCCGCGCTGCGGCGACGACGCCGGTCCCGCCGTACGGCACGGTCTGTCGCCGGGCAGCCCCGGTGTGGCACAGTGCGTGAGTGGTTCCGTTCGTCCAGTACGCCGCCGAGGAGACCAGCTGGCAGGACATCCCCGGTGTCCAGGTGATCGGTGCCGTCCTCGGTGTCCTGCTCCTGCTCGCCGCGTTGCGGGCAATGTTCGGCAAAGGGCGGTGAGCGCGGGTCCGGCGAGCGCCCCGACCGGTCGGCCGGACCGGTCACCGGACCGACCGGCCGTTTGGCCGTGGTCGGCGCCGGGTAACCACGGAATCCGATGAAGCTGCCCCTGCACTCACCCCGGCTGCGCCGCGCTGCGCGCCAACGCTTCGGCTGGTCAGCGTTGCGGCCCGGCCAACTCGGCGCGATGCGGGCCCTGCTGAAGGGCCGCGACGCCTTGGTGGTGCTGCCCACCGGCGCCGGAAAATCGGCCGTCTACCAGATCCCGGCCACCATGCTGCCCGGCCCGACCGTGGTGATCTCTCCGCTGCTCGCGCTGCAGCAGGACCAGATCGCCGCGCTCAACCAACGCGGCCAGGCCGAGCTGCGGGCGGTAAGGATCAGCTCCGCGGAGAGCCCGGCCCAGCGACGGGCGTCGCTCGACGACGTCCGTGAGGGTCGGGCCCGGTTCCTGTTCACCACACCGGAGCAGCTGTGCGACCCGGACCGCCTGGCCGAGGTACGTCAGCTGTCCCCGGCGTTGGTCGCGGTCGACGAGGCGCACTGCGTCTCGGCCTGGGGGCACGACTTCCGACCCGACTACCTGGCCGTCGGCCACCTGGTGGAGCAGTTGGGTCGCCCTCCGGTGGTGGCGCTGACCGCCACCGCCTCGCCGCCGGTGCGCGACGACATCGTCCACCGGCTCGGGCTGACCGATCCGCACCTGGTGGTGGCCGGACTCGACCGGGACAACCTGTTCCTCGAGGTGGCCCACTGCCCAACCGAGGACTACCGGTGGCGCAGGCTGGTCGCCCTGCTCGACGTGGAACAGCCGCCCGGCATCGTCTACGTGCCGACCCGGCGGGCCGCGACAGACCTGGCCGGTCAGCTCGTCGCCGCCGGCTACCCGGCCCGCTGCTACCACGCCGGGATGTCGGCCACCGCCCGGCAGCAGCTGCACGACGAGTTCCTCGCCGGGCAGGTGCCGGTCATGGTGGCGACGTCCGCTTTCGGCATGGGCATCGACAAACCGGACGTACGGTGGGTGGCGCACACCGCGCTGCCGGACTCGCCCGACAGCTATCTGCAGGAGATCGGTCGCGGCGGCCGGGACGGCCGGCCGGCCCGGGCGCTGCTGTTGTGGCGGGCCGAGGACATCGGTCTGCAGCGGTACTTCACCACCAGCCCGCCCGATCATGACGAGTTGCGGGACGTCGCCGAGGTGCTGGACGTCGAGCCGGCGACCCGCGCCGAGCTGCGCCGCCGCACCGGGCTCGGCGCCCGCAAGCTGAGCCAGCTGCTCGCCCTGCTGGAAGAGGTGGGCGCGGCCCGGACCGTCGCCGGCACCCAGACCGTCCGTCCCTTCTACGCGCCGGACCCGGCGCGGGCCGCCGCCGACGCGGTGGCGGCGGCCGGACGTCGCCAGACCGTGCAGCGCTCCCGTACCGACATGATGCGGGCCTTCGCCGAGGCGACGGGTTGCCGCACCCGGGCGCTGCTGGCCTACTTCGGGGAGCATGTGACGGACGTCTGTGGTCATTGCGACAGTTGCCACGCCGGGACCAGTACCGCCGACGACGGCGCCGCCGGCCCGTTCCCGGTACACAGTATGGTGCGACACGCGGAATGGGGGGCCGGCCTGGTGCTCGGGTACGAGCAGGACCGGATGACGGTCCTGTTCGACGGTGTCGGCTACAAGACGTTGTCGGTGCCGGTGGTCAGCGACCAGGGTCTGCTGGCCGCCGAGCAGCGCTGAGGATCACCACCGTCGGACACCGGTCCGGCGGACAGCAGGTTGAGAGGGGCAAAGCGTGACGGAACTGCCGGTGTACACCGAACTCGGGTTCTCCGACGAGGAATGGGGGCTGCTGGTCGGGCTGCCGCAGGCGGTGCTGAACGCGGCCAGCGCGGCCGAGTCCGACGGTGGACGGCGGACCCGGGCGGAGAACGCCGCCGGGCTGGAGACGATCGGCGCCGGCCGGGAGTCGGCCAGCCCGCTGGTCACCGCGGTCGCCGGGGAACTGGTCAGCCGGGTCGGCGATCCGGAGACCGGCGAGGAGTTGCCGGTGATCGAACCGGCCGACCCGCAGGCGCTGATCGCCGACGTACTGGCCCGGGCGGGTACGGCGGCCCGACTGCTCGCCGACCGGGTGGACGACGGTGAGGCCGGGGCGTACAAGCACTGGCTGGTCGGCATCGCCGAACAGGTGGTAGGCGCCGCGACCACCGGCGGGGTGCTGGGTATCGGCGGCGAGGCGGTGACCGAGTCGGAGCGGCGGTTCCGCGACCGGCTCGCCCACGTGCTCAACGACTGAATGGGAGGACTCCCGGTGTGCGGGCGGTTGACCGCCGCCAGTACGGTCTGGGATCGCGGGCCGCACCGGCCCGGTGGACACCCCTCTCCCGGGAGCATCGATGGAGCTTCTGACCAGCCCCGAGTTGTGGATCGCGTTCGCGACCCTGCTGCTGCTGGAAGTCGTGCTGGGCATCGACAACGTTGTGTTCATCTCGATCCTCGCCGGTCGGCTGCCCGAGCACCAGCAGGCCAGGGCCCGCACCATCGGGCTGTCACTGGCCCTGGTCACCCGGCTGCTGCTGCTCGCCTCGTTGTCCTGGGTGATCGGGTTGACCGCACCACTGTTCGAGGTGTTCGGGCAGGAGATATCCGGTCGTGACCTGATCCTGCTGCTCGGCGGGGGCTTCCTGCTGGCGAAGGCGACCTACGAGATTCACGAGCACCTGGAGGGCGCCGACCACGCCAGTAGCGGCAAGACCGCGTCGTTCGCCGGGGTGATCGCCCAGATCCTGGTGCTCGACGTGGTGTTCTCGCTCGACTCGGTGATCACCGCGGTGGGCATGGTCGACCAACTGTTCATCATGGTCGCCGCCGTGGTGGTCGCGATGGTCATCATGCTGGTGTCGGCCGGGGCGGTCAGCGGGTTCGTCAACCAGCATCCGACGGTGAAGATGCTGGCCCTGTCGTTCCTGTTGCTGATCGGCGGCAGCCTGATCGCCGAAGGGCTCGGCCACCACATCCCCAAGGGGTACGTGTACGGGCCGATCGCGTTCTCCGTCTTCGTGGAGTTCCTCAACCTGCGGCTACGGTCGCGCAAACAGGCGGCGGCACCGGTCAGCCTGCACCCGACGTTCGTCAAGGAGCAGCCGGCGGCGTCCGGCGGTACGGACAGCGCCGACCGGGCCGACTCAGCGTAACGGAAGCAGTCGACGGACCGCCTGTTCGGCGGCCGTCCGACTGGGCTCGACGGCGGCGAGCCGGGCCACCCGGCCCTGGTTGAACGACTCGACCACCCGGGGGTCGACGTAGGAGGCGCGGGCCACGGTGGGGGTGTTGCCGAGCAGCTCCGCGACCTCCCGCATCACCGCGGCCACCGTCCGCCGCCGGGCCGCCGCCGAGCGCGGCACGCCGACGGCCGCCAGCCGGGTCGCGGCGAGCACGGTGGCATGCCAGGTACGGAAGTCCTTGGCCGTCATCTCGGTGCCGCTGGCCTGACGCAGGTACTCGTTGATCTCGTCGCTGTGCACGTCCCGCCAGCGCCGCCCGTCCCAGTAGCAGAACAGCCGTTGCCCGTCGTGCCGGCGACGACGCAACGCCCGCAGCACGGCACACACCTGCGCGTCGTCGATCCGCCGGACCTGGGCGACGCCACCCTTGGCCGGGAACTCGAGGACCACACAACCCCGCTCGATCCGGGCGTGTGCGGGCCGCAGCGTCGCCACCCCGAAGGTGGGTTCGTCGCCGGCGGCGTACTGGTCGTTGCCGATCCGGAACATCCCAAGATCCAGTAGGCGCACCAGGGCGGCCAGCACCCGTTGCCGGCCCAGACCCCGGCCACGCAGATCGGCGTCGACCCGGTTCCGCAGCCGGGGCAGCCGGTCCGCGACCCGCCGGACGTGCTGGAACTTGGCAACGTCCCGACGGACCCGCCACTGGGGGTGGTAGAGGTACTGCCGCCGGCCGGCCGCGTCCACACCGACGGCCTGGATGTGACCGGACGGGTGCGGACAGATCCACACGTCCCGCCAGGCAGGTGGGATCACCAGTTCACGCAGCCGCTTCAGCTCCGCCGGGTCGGTGACCGGCTGGCCCCGGGTGTCGAGGAAGGCGGTCCCCCGGCCCCGGTGACGGCGTCGGTATCCCGGTCGGTGCAGTTCACTGCGCCGCAAGCGCATCGCGTTCCACCTCGCCGATCGCGGCGAGCACCTCGTCGACGCAGATGGCGGCCATCGACGGGTGCCAGTCGGCGGCCGGTCCATCGGCGGCCGGCGGGTCGCCGGCTGCGGAGTCGGCGGCTGTGGGGAGGGCCGCCGGCTCCTCGGCCCCGGCGGACAGCAGCGGGTAGTGGACCACCCGGTGCCGCGGCCGGTGCACCCGCGGGCCCCAGCGGGCCGGCGAGGTGGGACCGAACAGCAGCACCGACGGTACACCGAAGGCCGTTGCCAGGTGCCCCGCGCCAGTGTCGGCCGCGACCAGCAGGCGGGCGTGCGCCAGCAGCGCGGCGAACTGGTAGAGGTCCATCCGCCCGGCGCGGACCGCGGTGCCGGGCAGCCCGGCATCGGTGGCGACCGCCTCGGCGAGCGGGCGCTCGGGTGCCGACCCGGTCACCACCACCCGGTGCCCGGCGGCGGTCAGCCGACCGGCCAGCTCGGCGAACCGGTCGACCGGCCACCGGCGGCGCGGCGCCGCCGCACCGGGGTGCAGCACGGTCACCCCGACCGGCACCCGGTCCGGTACCGGACGGGGCAACAGCAGGTCGGTGGTGTCGCAGTCGACGCCGTACCAGGTGAGCAACCGGCACCACCGCACCACCTCGTGCTCGTCGTCGCGCCACGGCGGGCCGTCGTGGTGCGCCGCCGCCGGACACCGGTACGCCCACAACCGGCCCGGCCGCGTCGCGGCGAGCAACCGGTGCGACTGCGGGCCACAACCGTGCAGGTTGACCGCCCAGTCCGGGCTGCATCCGAGCGCCAGCTCCGCGTCCAGCCCGGACAGCGGCACCAGTCGGTCCACCGCGCCGGTCAGGCCGGCCAGCGGGGCCAGCCAGGTCGGCGCGGCCAGGGCGATCGTCTCGGCCGGGTAGACGGCCCGCAGCCCGCGCAGCGCCGGTACGGCGGTGGCAAGGTCGCCGATGCCGAGGGCCCGCAGCACCAGGATCACGGGTAGGACGTCTCCCGGTCCGCGCAGATCACCATCTCGCGCACCGCGCACCCGGCCGGCTGCTGCAACGCGAACAGCACCGCCGCCGCCACGTTGTCGGGGTCGTTGAGCGCGGCGTCGGCCGCCGGCCGGTACTGGGCATCGCGCTCGTCGAAGAACGCGGTCCGCATCCCGCCGGGCACCAGCAGGGTGACGCCGACGGTGCCGGCGAGTTCGGCCGCCAACGCCCGGGTGAACCCGACCACCCCGAACTTGGCCGCGCAGTACGCGGTGGCGTCACCTACCGCCTTCATTCCCAGAGTGGAGGCGATCGTCACCACCGAACCGCCGACCGAGGTCAGCCAGGGCAGCGCCGCCCGGATCACCGCCGCGGTGGCCAGCAGGTCGACCGTGACGACCCGTTCCCACACCTCGGCGGGGGTGTCGGCGAGCCGGCCCGGCACGTCCATCCCAGCTGCGGTGACGACCGCGCTCAGCCCGCCGGTCTGCTCGGCGAGCCGGTGGGTGGCGGCCTCGGCGGCCCGGGTGTCGGCCAGGTCGCAGTCGAGCCAGGGAACGCCGTCCACTGGCGGCTGCCGGTCGATGACGCACGGCCGGTATCCGGACTTGGCCAGCAGGTCGACGACGGCTGCCCCGAGACCGCTCGCGCCGCCGGTGACCAGCACCGCCGGGCCGCCGGGATGGTTCGTCACGGTGATTCCTCCACAGTGGTGGTCGACGGGACGGGCCGCGCGGCCCGGGCGGCGGCGATCATGCCGGTGGTGGAGCGGCCGTCGAGGTACGGCACGATCGCCGTCTGCCCGCCCCACCGGCGTACCATTTCGGCCTCGGGCAGGTCCGGCTCGGCGGTGCCGCCACCGGCGTAGTCGCCACCTTTGACCCAGATGTCCGGCCGCAGCCAGCTGAGCACCGCGTGCGGGGTGTCCTCGTCGAAGACGACCACCGCGTCCACGCAGCCCAGTGCCGCGAGCAGCCGGGCCCGGTCACGCTCGCCGACCACCGGCCGCTGCGGCCCCTTCAGCCGGGCCACGCTGGCGTCGGAGTTGACGCAGACGACCAGGCAGTCACCCAGTTGCCGGGCGGCCTGCAGCGCCGACACGTGTCCGGCGTGCAGCAGGTCGAAGCAGCCGCCGGTGGCCACCACGGTGCCCCCGGCGGACCGTACCCGGGCGGCCAGCGACCCGGCGGCGCGCGGACCGACCTGCTCCGCCGCCGCCGTAGCCAGCGCCCCGGTCTCCACCGGCACCGCAGCCTGGTCGGGCCCGGCCAGTAGCCGACGCAGCCCGGCCGTACCGCCGTCGGCGACGTACCGGGACGCTTCGGCAACCGCCGCCTGGACCGCCTCGGACACCACGGCTCCGGCGGCCAGCGCCGTAGCCGCCGCGGTGGCGAACCGGTCCCCCGCGCCGCAGGTGTCCCCGTCGGTGCTGATCGGCGTCGGCACCATCAGCGGCACGCTACCGGCGTGGCACAGCAGCGCACCGTCGCCGCCCATCGTCACCGCGACCGCCCCGGCCCGCCAGCGGCGACGCAGCTCGTCAGCGCCACGCGCGGCGGTGGCCACGCGGGTGTCCCCGACAGGCTGCCCGGTCAACTGGCGGACCTCGGCCTCGTTGGGGGTGATCAGCCGGGCACCGGCGACCGCCGCCGGACCGCGCGGATGTGGATCCCACACCACCGGTGCGCCGGTCGCCGCCAGCGCCGCCCGCAGGCCCGGCATCCGCGCGACTCCCCTGCCATAGTCGCTGACCACCACCGCCGCCGCAGCCGCGAGTACCTCGGCGGTGGCCGGCGGCAGATCGCCGTGCACCCGGCCGTCCCCGCCCCGATCCAACCGCAGCAGCACCTGACCCCGGGTTCGCAGCCGGATCTTCTCGGCGGTCGCGCCGGCCAACGGCAATGGATGCAGGTCCACGCCGGCTGCGGCGAGCAGCGCCGCGAGCCGGCATCCGGCCGGGTCGGCGGCGAGCGCGCTGACCAGTACCACCGGGTGCCCCTGCCCGGCGGCGAGCACCGCGGCCAGCCCGGCACCACCGGGCCGGTCGGTGACATACCGCTCGTCGAGCACGGGCGCGGCGGCGTCCGGGCAGACCCGGGTGACCGCGCCGTCGACGTCCCGGTCGAGCAGAGTGTCGCCGACCACCACGATCGGGCCGGCGGTCACCTGACACCGCCGCGCACGTCCAGCACCGGCAGACCGGCCGGCACGGCTGGCGCCGTGGGCGCGCCGGCGACGGCATCGACCGCACGGGCGGGGACGTCGACCGCACCGGTGAGACCGAGTACGCCGGGCAGTGTCTGGTCGACGTAGCCGCACAGCAGGTGCGCGGTGACCAGGTGCAGCTCCTGCACCACCTGCGGATCGGCCGCCGGCACCGCCAATACCTCGGCGCACGCCTCGGCCAGCGGGTTCGGCGCCGGGCCGGTGCAGGCCCAGCAGCGCAGCCCGACGTCACGGCCGGCCCGGGCGGCGGCGAGCAGGTTGCCGCTACGTCCACTCGTGGACAGCAGCAGCAGGATGTCGCCGGGGCGGCCGTGGGCCCGTACCTGCCGGGCGAAGACCTCGTCGAAGCCGAAGTCGTTGCTGATCGCGGTGAGCGAGGAGGTTTCGGCGGTCAATGCGATCGCGGACAGCGGCGTCCGGTCGTCGCGCAGCTTGCCGACCAGCTCGGCGGCGAGGTGCTGGGCCTCGGCGGCGCTGCCGCCATTGCCGGCGACCAGCAGCCGGCCGCCGTGACCGAGCGTCCAGGCCAGCTCGGCGCCCCAGCGCCCCAGCCGCGCGGCCACCTGGCGGTACGGCAGCAACGCCTCGGCCAGCCCGGCGAGGTGGGTGTCGATGAGCGAGTTCACGTCGGACATCTCAGGCCACCACCCGGCTCGGCTGCCGCACCCCGCTGACGGTGCCGTAGATCGATGTGAGCTGCGTGGCAGCGCGCTGCCACGAGTAGCACTGCCGCGCCCGGTCCAGCGCGGCGGTGGCGTAGGCGAACCTCCGGACCCGGTCGTTGAGCAACCCGCGCAGCGCCATGCCGAGCGCCCGTGGGTCCCGGGGCGGCACCAGATCGCCGGTGAGTCCATCGACGACGGTGTCGGTCAGCCCACCCACGGCGGTGCCGACCACCGGCACGCCGCAGGCCATCGCCTCCAGCGGGGTGAGCCCGAACGGCTCGTACCACGGGGCGGCGACCAGCACGTCGGCCGACCGGTACCAGGACGGCATCTGTTCCCGGGGTACCCCGCCGACCAGCCGGATCCGGTCACCGACACCGCACGACTCGGCCAACTGGCGCAACTGCCGGGCCTGCGGGTCGGTGTCCAGTTCGGCGGCCGGCGGACCACCCACCACGACGCACTCCGCGTGCGGTACGAGTTGCATGGCCCGTACGACGTCCTGGAAACCCTTGCGGGCGACCAGCCGGCCGACGGTCAGCACCCGAGGTCGGCCCTCGTCGCGCGGCACGGACAGTCCGTCGGGGGCGAAGGTCTGCTCGTTGACGCCGGACGGCACCACCGACAGCCGGCCCCGGGGCACCCCCATCCGGATCAGCTCGGCGACCTCGTCCTGGGACTGCGCGACCACCCGGTCGACGCTGCGGCCCAACGCCCGCTCGTAGCCGATGCGCCGGGGTGGACTGGTGTCCATCGCGCCCTGGTGGCGACGCTTGACGGTGCCCAGCGCGTGGTAGGTCTGCACCACCGGAACCCCGGTCAGCCGGCCGGCGTGCACCGCGGCCAGCCCGCTCATCCAGAAGTGCGCGTGTGCGACCGCCGGAGTCCAGTCGTGGCTCCACTGCCCGGCCAGCCACTGGCTGAACTGCGCCATGTGTGGCAGCAGGTCGTCCTTGGCGATGTGCTCGGCCGGTCCGGCCGGCACGTGCACCACCGCAACCCCGTTGTCCAGCTGCACCAGTTCCGGCAGGTCCGCAGCGTCCCGTCGGGTGAACACTCGGACCTCGTGACCGTCGGCGGCGAGCGCGGTGGACAGCTCCGCGACGTGCGTGTTCTGGCCGCCGGCGTCCACCCCGCCGAGCGCGGCGAGCGGGCTGGCATGCTCCGAGATCATCGCGATGCGCATAGCGCCTCCTCCAGCAGCTCGTCCCAGTCCGCGAGGAACCGGTCCAGTCCGTATCGGTCCTGCGCCGCGCGCCGCGCGCCGTCGCCGAGCCGGCGGGCCGAATCCGGCTCGTCGATCAGCCACTGGGCGGCATCGACCAGGGTCTGCACCCGGGTGGCGAGCACCCCGGCCGACGGTGGTACCGCGGCGACCACCTCGGTGGTGCCGAGGACGACCACCGGCATGCCCATCGCCATCGCCTCGATCAGGCTCAGGCCGAGTGAGGTCCACCGGCACAGATGCAGGTACGCGCGGCGGCGGGCCACCGCGGCGTGCATCGCCGACTGCGGCACGTCGTCGTGGACGGCCAACCGACCGGCCGCTGTCCCGCCGAGGGCCCCGGGCAGCCCTGCGACTCCCATCCCGTACACGTCCAGCGGGGCGACCCGGGCGAACCGGGGCATCAGGTCGGTGCCGGTGACCCGACGGCGGCGTACCGGCTCGTTGGTGACCACGGCGAGCCGGTCGAGTTCGCCGCTGTAGCGGGCGGCCGGGGCGACGATGCCGTGCTCGATCACCCGGGTCCGGGTGCCGCCGGTGTCCCAGAACAGGTCGTTGAAGTGGGTGACGTGGACCACGGTGAGGTCGTCACGGTCGGCCATCGGATGCCGGCTGGTCGGCACGTCACCCTTTGGCGTGTTGTGCTCGACGTAGACCGCCGGCACGTCCCGACCGACGGTCCGGCCGAGCCAGCTGGTGGCCAGGTCGAGCTCCTCGGGGCGTTGCAGGATCACCAGGTCGACCTCGGCGGTGGCGAGCTGCCCGGGGCGGATCTCGGTGACGCCGTCCGGCCACGGGTAGGTGCGCGCCCGGCCCAGCCCGTACGGCCCCCGGTCCGGAGTGACCGGCACCAGGTAGTGGTGCTTGCCGTGGACGAACGCGGTGGTCCACGATCCGTGGACGTGCCAGAGCAAGATGTTCATCCGGCCGTCCCGCAGATCAGTTCGACGGCCTCGACCACGCTGTCCGGGGAGACCGTCGACAGACACGGATGGCCCGGCACCGGGCAGCGGGCGGCCCGGGTATTGCGGCAGCCGGCGACCGGGTCGCCGAGCCGGACCCAGGGCACCCGGTATGGTCCCCACTGGCCGAACGGCACCGTCGGCGCGAACAGGCTGACCACCGGGGTGCCGACCGCCGCCGCGAGGTGTGCCGGCCCGGTGTTGCCCACGACCAGCGCGCCGGCCCCCGCGATGATCGCGGCGAGCCGGGCCAGCGAGGTCTGCCCGCCGAGATCGGCACCGGACCGGCCGGCGACCCGACGGCTCAGCGCCTGCTCACCGGGGCCGCCGGTGACCACCACCCGGTGCCCGGCGGCGTGCAGCGCGTCGACGAACGCGGCACACCGCTCCGGCGGGCAGGCGCGGGATTCGACGGAGGATCCGGGGTGCACGACGACGTAGCCCGGTGGCCCGGCCCGGTCCGGCTCCGGCATCCGGTGACGCACACCCGAGCCGGGCTCCTGTGGTGCGGGCCCGGCGGCTGGCCGCAGACAGCCCGGGCGTAGCCGCAGCACCGGCTCGTCGTCGCCGGGCAGCGCGAATCCAGCGGCGGCGGCCAGCGACAACGCGCGTTCCGGCTCCGGTACGCCGGGCGGCACCCGGTGACGCACGTCGAGCAGAGAGCCGGAGTAGTCGTCACTGATCGCCGCGATCCGATCCACCCCGGCCTGCCGCAGGAGCAGCGCCAGCGGCAGCGGCGACTGGTGGAAGGAGGTGAAGATGATCGCCTCGTCGGCGCCGACCTCGGCCAGCCGCTCCGTCAGCCGGGTCAGGTCGGCGGGGTCCACCGGACCGGGATCCGGGTCGATCCACGGCAGCGGCCACTCGATCAGGTCGCCCACACCGGGCAGCAGTTCGGCGGCGGCCCGGCCCTGCGGTCCACAGAGCATGACCACCTCGTCCGCCCCGGCCGCCACGGCGCGGATCGCCGGCCCGGTGACCAGCACGTCGCCGACCGAGTCGGAGCGCACGACCAGGACCCGGCCACCGCGCGGGCCGGGCTCGTCGGGGGCGGTCGCCCGGTGCCGACGCAGGATGAGATCAGCGGCGCCGGCCAGGTCACCGGCGACGGCGGGAGCGGCAGCCGTCTCCTGCGGATGGGTCGTCTCGGTGGGTACCAGGATGCCGGTCGCGCCAGCGGCACCGGCGGCGACGATATCCCGGCCGATGTCGCCGACCACGACGCACCGCCCGGCGCTGGTGCCCAGCTCCCGGGCCGCGGCCAGGACCATGCCCGGTGCCGGTTTGCGGCACCGGCAGCCGTCGCCGTCGTCGTGCGGGCAGACCTGCCAGGTGTCGAACGGGCCGAGGAGTTCCTCGATCCGGTCGTGCACCCGACGCATGTCGTGGGTGGTGAAGTGGCCGCGCGCCAGGCCGGACTGGTTGGTGACGACTCCGAGCCGCAGACCGGCGGCGCGAAGCCGGTCAAGCGCGGCGCGGGCACCGCGCACCGGGCGGACCAGGTCCGGGTCGCCGTTGTACGGCACGTCGTGCACGAGCGTCCCGTCACGGTCGAAGAGCACCGCGTCGAAGAGCCCGCGGCCCCGACTGATCAGTTCGCTTCGCACCTGGCTCCGTTTCCCGGGTGCGGGGCGAGTAAACCAACCACGGCGTTCGTCCGGTCCGCACCATTTCGCCGCTGGCCGGGTTAGCGGGTCGCCCGCGGGGTACCCGGCTGATCGTGGCTGTCGTGCAGCGGGTGATCCCCGCCCCGCAGGACCAGGTGTTCGCCGTGCTGGCGAACGGCTGGTCGTACAGCGACTGGGTGGTCGGGACCGTGCACATCCGCGATGTCGACGGGCACTGGCCGCAGGCCGGGGCCCGGCTGCACCACACCGCCGGTCCCTGGCCGCTGTCGTTGTCCGACGCCTCCACGGTGATCTCCTGCCAGCCGGGCGACGAGCTGACGTTACGGGCCGGGCTGTGGCCGCTGGGCGAGGCGACGATCGTGTTCCGGCTCGCGCCGACCCCGGGCAACGGCACTCGGGTCACCATCGCCGAGTCGTTCACCGGAGGGCCGCTGCGCTGGGTCCGTACGAAGCTCGACGATCTGGTCCTGCACCACCGCAACCGGGAGACGCTGCGCCGGCTGTCCGACATCGCAACCCGGCAGACCGTCGGGTGACGCCGGCACGCCACGGCCGTGGGCCCGACGGACGGGCCCACGTCAGCAGGGGCCAGCCAGGGCAGACCAAAGTCAGGGCAGGTCAGTGGACGGGTGCCGGACGGCACCCGCAGGGAGGTGATCGGAATGAACCAGACCGTGATGATCACTGGCGCAAGCGCCGGCATCGGACGCGCCACCGCCCAGCGGTACGCACGCCGCGGTGCCCGGCTCGGGTTGCTCGCTCGGGGAGCGGCCGGCCTGGCCGCAGCCGCCGCACAGTGTCGGGAGCTGGGTGCCGAGGCGGTGGCCACGTACCAGGTGGACGTCGCCGACGCCGCAGCGGTCGACGAGGCCGCCGACGACCTGCACCGACGCAACGGCGGCCTGGACGTGTGGATCAACAACGCGATGGTGTCGGTCTTCGCCCCGACCTGGGAAATCAGCGCTGACGAGTTCCGGCGGGTCACCGAGGTCAACTACCTCGGCACCGTGCACGGCACGCTGGCGGCGCTGCGGCAGATGCGCCCGGCCGGAATCGGCACGATCGTGCAGGTCGGTTCGGCGCTGGCGTACCGGGGCATCCCGCTGCAGTCGGCGTACTGCGCCAGCAAGCACGCCATCCAGGGATTTAACGACTCGCTACGGGCCGAGTTGCTCCAGGCCAGCCCCGAGATTAAGCTGTCGATGGTCCAGCTGCCGGCGGTGAACACGCCGCAGTTCTCCTGGGTGCGTACCCATCTGCCCCGACACCCGCAACCGGTACCGCCGATCTTCCAACCCGAGGTGGCCGCTGCCGCGATCTGCTGGGCCGCCGACAACGGCAAGCGGGAGGTCAACGTCGGTGGCCCCACCCTACAGGCCCGGCTCGCCGACATCATCGCCCCGGGGCTGCTCGACCGGCTGCTGGCGATCCGGCAGGTCGGATTCGACTCCCAGCAGACCGACGAGGTCATCGACCGGGCCCACTGGCGGGACAATGTGGACGTACCGGCCGATGCCGAGGTCGATCATGGTGCACACGGCGCCTTCGACGACCAGGCACGTCGGCGTTCGCTGGCGCTGTGGGCCGTGACGCACAAGCAGACCGTCACCGCCGCAGTCCTGGCCGCCGCGCTCGGCACCGCGCGGGCGATGGTCGGCAGCGGGCCGGCCCGGCTGCGGGCTGCGGTCCGTCGACCGGTCGGGCGGGCGGCGTGACTGTCTGACACCGCCACCGCCCGTTGGGCCGCCGGTCGCTGCCGTCGAACCGGCGGCCGAGGCACACAAGGGGGATACAGCCCGCCCGCCCACCGATGCATCATCGATCGCAGATGACGATCATGGGGCGGCGAATGACGCGCCCCGACCAGGAGGGGGCGGTCAATGACAACCGATCCGAGCTGGGACGACTACCTGATCAGCGACACCAGCGCCGACACCGGCACGACGGATTTCGCAGGTAGCTCGACCACGCTGCCCGAGCCGGTCGCCGACGCGGTGGAGACCCATCTGGACCAGGCCGTGGCCGACCAGGAGTGGTCCGACTGGCACGCCGACGTGAGCGACTCGTGGACCGAGTCCGCCGACGGTCACCTGCAGGACGCGGCGGACAGCGTCGCCGCCGGCTTCGACCCGACCGCCTCGATCGAGGCTGCCGACCGGCAGTACTCGCTGGCGGCCGACGAGGCCGGTACGGCGAGCGACTACGCGGCCGCGACGGACTACAGCGTCGACGCCGCGGCCGCCGAGATCAGCACATACGACAGCAGCAGCAGTTACGAAAGCACCAGCTTCGACACCGGCACCAGCTTCGACACCGGATTCGGCACGGAATGACCTGGGCAGACAGCAACGGCAGGGCGCCGGCCACCGGCATCGGCACCGACGACGATCGGCAGGCCGACCAGCTCGCCGCCGGAGCGGAGCGGACCGTCGCCGCTCCACTCACCGTCGTACGGCAGCATCTGCTCGCCGCCGTACGGAACCTGGGTTTCCAGCTCACCGTCGAGCAGCTCAGCGTCATCCAGGCGGTACGCGGCTCCAAGCTCGGCGCGGTCACCCTGCAACCGGCCCGGATGCCGGTGCAGTTGCAGATCGGTCTGGAGGCCGGCCCTGCCGCCTGCCGGGTCACCGTCCAGGTGAGCGACCGCTGGCCGGCGAAGGTCGGCCGTAACTGGGGCGCGACCGCTGTCTACCAGGACGTCTTCGGGTCCGTCCTGGCCGCCGTCGACGCCGCTCTGGCCCGTCTCGACCCGGCCGCCGCCGCCGGCTTCGCCGGCTGGTGGCGCAACACCGGGAACGGAGACGTCGCCGCCATGCAGAACGCCGCCGGGTGGGCGGCCCAGGCCGGCTCGTTGATCTCCCGCCACACCACCCGGTTCCTCGACGGGTCCGACCCGGCAAAGGGTGCCCCGGTGAGCCGGACCGGGGCGGGCACGTTCACCTTCGTCGCTGCGGAAACGGTCGCCGAGGTGCCGACCCAGCTAGCCGACGGGATGCTCACCGTCGGGACCCTGATCACCAGCCGGCCCGGGCAGATGCCGGCGAACTTGGTCACCCAGATCCAAGGGCTGGTGTACCGGGTCGAGGAGTACATCGCGGCGGCAGCCGCCTCGGCCGGCACATCGACGCCGTTCCGGTTCACCGTGGACCCGGCCGACGTGCCGGTGGTGACGTTCCTGCACCAGCAGGCCCAGCTACGGGAGATGCTGCCGGTTCGGACGCTGTTGATCTGCACGACCTGCAAGCTGGAGAAGATCGTCAACCCCGAACTGGAGCGACTGCAGGAACGCAACCGCCGGACCCGCGACCTGGCGACCACGGTGAGCGCGGTGATCAGCCCGTTCGTGCTGGCCGGGCGGCTGGCCCAGACCAAGGGTCCGGCCTTCGCCTGCCCACGCTGCCAGGGTCTGTCGGCCGACGAGTCGGTGGTGACCTTCTGCCGGCAGTGCGGCGACCGACGTACCGAGACGGCGCTGCGGTCCTGCAGCAAGTGTTCGTTCGACTTCCGTTCGCTGCTGCCAAAGGCCCCGCTGTGGGTCGCGCCGACCGCTGTCGCGCCGGCCGGGCGGGACCAGTCCGCCACGCCTGCTGTCGCACCGGCGACCGATCCGGCGTCAGCACCGCCGACACCGGCAGCCGCACCACCGCCACCGACACCGGCAGCCGCACCACCACCGGCGCCCCGCGCACCGGCACCGACGCCGGTTGAGGAGTCCTGGCCGCGTCCCCCCGGCCAGTGACCCCGGCGGTTCCAGCCGGAGCTCCGACACCGGCTCAGCGGTAGACCGCCCGCTGCGCCGCCGACACCACGGCCCCGTACATCCACCCGGTCGCCGCGCGGTCGCGGACCAGCGCCGCCCGCGCGGCGTTCGACCCGGGCGCGCCATGCACCCCGCCGCCGGGGTGCGCCGACGCCGAGGCGAGAAAGAGCCGGTCGACCGGGGTGTCCGCGCGGCCAAGGCCGGGCACCGGCCGGAAGAACAGCTGCTGGTACGCAGCCGAGGTGCCGCCACCGACCGCTCCCCCGACCAGGCTCGGATTGTGCTCCTGCAGGTCCACCGGACCGGCCACATGACGGGCTTGGACCAGGGCGCCGAAGCCCGGCGCCTGCCGCTGCAGCACCGCCTCCATCCGCGCGACGTGTTCGACGATCTCCTCGGGGTGCCACCGGGTCCGGTGCGGCAGGTGCGTGTACGCCCACAGCGACTCGGTGCCCGTCGGCGATCGCTGCGGGTCGGTGGTGGTCAGCTGGCCGAGCAGCAGGAACGGGTCACGGGGCACCTCGTCGCAGGCCAATTCGGCGGCGTACCGGGTCAGGCCGTCCAGGTCGGCCCCGAGGTGCACGGTACCGGCGGTGGCGACCGCCGGATTGCGCCACGGCATCGGGCCGGCGAGCGCCCAGTCAACCTTCACCGTCGACCCGTCCCACCGGAACCGGCGCAGGTCGTCGACCATCCTGGGAGGCAGCCACCGGTCGCCGACCAGGTCGAGCAGCAGCGCCGGAGCGGGAACGTCGGCGAGCACCGCCCGCCGGGCCCGCCACCGCCGGCCGTCGACGGTACGCACGCCGACCGCCCGGCTGCGGGCGATCAGCACCCGGTCGGCGGCGGCGCCGGTGACCAGCCGGCCGCCCCGGGAACGCAGCCGGGCGACCAACGCGTCGGTGATCCGTTGCGCGCCGCCCGCCGGTACCGGCCAGCCGATCTCCTGACCGAGCATGGTCAGCAGCCAGCCGTACACGCCGGACGCGACATCGTCGGGGGCCAGGTCGGTGTGCAGCGCGCAACCGGCGAGCAGCGCCGGACCGCCGGCGCCGGCGAAGGTCTCCCGGCCTAGTTGGCGGACCGGCAGCACCAGGCGCCGGGCCAGCCGCAGCGATCCGGCGGTCCGGAGCCGGCGCAGCAGCGCGGCGCCGGCCCGCACCGGCGGGAACGGGGTGAACAGCGCATCGATCAGCGGCGCCGACACGGCCCGCCACTCGGCGTACGCCGACAGCCAGCGCTCGCCGTCGCCGTCGGCGAATGCTTCCAGCGACTCGGCGGTCCGCCGTGGGTCCAGGTTGACCACCGCCGCGCGGTCGTCCGGCAGCAGGTGGGCGAAGACGTCCGGAGCGTGCCGCCAGCGCAGCCCGAACTCGGCCAGCCGCAGCTCCCGCAGCACCGGCGAGGCGAATCCGAGCGGATAGAACGAGCTGTACAGATCACTGAGATAGCCGGGGGCGGTCACCTCGGCGGACCGGACCGCACCACCCGGCGCCCCGGTCGCCTCCAGGACCAGCACGTCCCAGCCGGCGTCGGCGAGCAGGTTGGCGGCGACCAGGCCGTTGTGTCCGGCGCCGATGACGACCGCGTCCGCCGTCTCCACATCCGTTTCTGCCATCTCCGCGCGGCTACCCCGGCCGGGCGCGGCCAAACGTTTACCGGCGCGACCTCCGGGAACGACCGCCGGATGTACGACGTGGAGCAGTTCATCGACGGTGGGTGGGGGCGGTTCGGCGACGGTGCCGAGATCGTCGTCGAGGACCCGTCCGAGGGCACCCCGGTCAGCCGCAGTCCGCTCGCCACCGAGGCGAACGTCGACACGGCGGTGAAGTCGGCCCGCGAGGCGGCGCCGGGGTGGGCTGCGACACCGGCGGCGGATCGGGCCGCCGCGCTGCGACGAATCGCGGACGCTCTGGCCGGTGCCACCGACCAGGTGGCCGAGGCGCAGAGTGCGGAGATGGGCAAGCCGTTGGCTGGGGCTCGGGCCGGGATCGCTGCCGGTGTCGCGACCCTGCGGCAGTACGCCGAACTGGGGCCGGTGCACCGGGGTCGGGCGCTGGCCGGCGACCCGGCCGCCCTGGATCTGATGGCGTACGTGCCGCGTGGGGTGGTGGCGGTGCTGACGCCGTGGAACGACCCGGTAGCGGTGGCCTGCGGGCTGCTCGGCGCGGCGCTGGTGACCGGCAACACGGTGGTGCACAAGCCGAGTGAACGCTGCCCGGCGACCGGCGCGCTGCTCGCCCGGATGGTCGCCGACGAGGTTCCCGACGGGGTCTTCGCCCTGCTGACCGGCGACGGGGGCGTCGGTGCCCGGATCGCCGCCTCCGACGGGGTGGACCTGGTCGCCCACGTCGGGGCGACCGACACCGGGCGGGCGGTCGCCGAGGCGTGCGCCCGGACCGGGGCCAAGGTGCTGCGGGAGAACGGCGGCAGCGACGCGCTGGTCGTCGACGAGGGCGTCGATCCGCGATGGGCCGCGCAGCAGGCGGCGGCCGGCGCGTTGGCCAACTCGGGCCAGGTATGTGTCAGCGTGGAGCGGATCTATGTACACAGCACGGTGGCGGAGCCGTTCGTCGAGGCGCTCACCGGCCTCTGCTCGGGGATGCGGTTGGGGCCTGCCCGTGACCCGTACACCGAGCTGGGTCCGCTGGTGGACCGCCGGCACCGCGACCAGGTGCATGCGCAGGTCTCGGCGGCGCTGGCGGCCGGGGCGACGGCGCGGTGCGGGGGCCGGATCCCGGACGGGCCCGGTGCCTTCTACCCGCCGACGGTGCTGACCGGATGCACAGATGACATGGCGGTGATGCGGCAGGAGACGTTCGGCCCGGTCGCCCCGGTGATGACGGTGGGGTCGTTCGACGAGGCGCTGTCCCGGGCGGCGGCTTCCCCGTACGGCCTGTCGGCGACCGTGCTGACCCGGTCCATGAGCCACGCGCAGCGGGCCTGGCGCGAACTGCCGGTGGGCACCGTGAAGATCAACTCGGTGTTCGGTGGAGCGCCGGGCGGTGCCGCGCACCCCCGGCGCGGCAGCGGCGAGGGCCTCGGATTCGGACCGGAACTGCTCGACGAGATGACCGTCGTCAAGGTGCTGCATCTGCAGGCCCCGGGTGGACCGGACGGCCGCTGGTGAGCAGTCCGGCACGGCCGGCGCGGTTACGCGAGATCCGGTTGACGACGTGGCGCGCCGTGCTGGTCGGCAGCGGACGCCGGTTCGTCCGGGACAACTGCGTGGACTGGGCCGCCGCGTTGACCTACTACGGGGTGCTCGCGTTGTTCCCCTCGTTGATCGTGGTCGTCGCCCTGGTCGGTCTGGTCTCCGACGGTGAACGCACGGTGGACACCGTGGTCGGCCTGGCCGAGGAGCTCGGAGCCGGGGCGGTGGTGGGCGACGAGGGTTTCGTCGACATCATCGACGGGGTGGTCGCCCAGCGCAGTTCCGCCGGTGTGCTGCTCAGCTTCGGCCTGGTTGCCGCACTGTGGTCCGCGTCGGGGTACGTTCGGGCGTTCACCCGCGCAGCGAACGCCATCTACGGGGTGGCCGAAGGTCGCCCCTTCTACCGGTTGCAGCCGCAGCAACTCGGGTTGACCACCGCCGGGCTGATGCTGCTCGCGCTGGTCGCCGTGATGCTGATCGTCAGCGGCCCGGTCACCGATGCGCTCGGTGACCGGCTCGGTTTGGGCCAGGCCCCGCGTACCGCCTGGAGTCTGCTCAAATGGCCGGTGCTGATCGCCATCGTCACGACGCTTTTGTCTCTTCTGTACTGGTTCGCTCCCAACGTCCGCCAGCCGAGGCTTCGCTGGCTGGCCGTCGGCGGCGTGGTGACCCTGCTGCTGGCGGCGCTGGCTTCCGCCGGGTTCGGCACCTACGTCGCGTACTTCGGTTCATACGACGTGACCTACGGCAGCCTCGGCGCGGTGATCGCATTCCTGGTCTGGCTCTACCTGACCAACCTGGCGGTGATGCTGGGCGTCGAGATCAACGCGGAGGTGCAGCGCGGCCGGGCCGCCCAGGCCGGTGAGTCGGAACCGGCCGACCCGGTGCTGCCGCCACGCACGCCGGTTTAGCCACGCCGCTCACGGGTAGTCAAACAGCTATGGAACGCGGCAACAGCAAGCACAGTCCCCGGGTGGACGACAGCATGGCCCACGACACCCGTGGGACCACGCAGGGCACCACCGGAGGCCGGGCCGAGGAGTGGCACGAGGCGGAGCCCCCGGGCGAGGACCAGCCGGAGCCGGCTGCGGTTCCGGCCGGCGACAACCGCTCCGGTACGCCGCAGGGCATGACCAGCGAGGAGGTCGAGCAGCGGAGCAGGCTGGGCCGCTACATCAACCTCTCGGCGCTGCCCGGGGACCGCAGCACGCTGCGCGACAGCGCGCTGGAGAACGAGGCACCCGACGACGTGCTCGACGAGATCGATCAGCTGCCGCCGGGTCGCACGTTCCAGACGGTGTCCGAGGTGTGGGCCGAACTCGGCCATGCCAACGAGACGACCCGCTGGTGACCGCGCCGCCTGCGGCCCGGCGGAAGTAGAGGAGGGACTCACATGGGAGCAGTGACCAAGTACGTCGATGTCGCGGTGCCGGTACGCGCCGCGTACAACCAGTGGACGCAGTTCGAGGAGTTCCCCCAGTTCATGGAGGGCGTCTCCGAGGTGACTCAAGTGTCGGAGACGCTGACGCACTGGACGACCGAGATCGCCGGGGTGTCGCGTGAGTTCGACGCGAAGATCACCGAGCAGATTCCCGACGAGCGGGTCGCCTGGACCGCGACCGGCGGGGTGAAGCAGGCCGGTGTCATCACGTTCCACCGCCTGGACGATGCCCACACCCGGGTCACCGCGCAGATGGAGTTCGACCCGGAGGGAGTGGCGGAGCAGGCCGGCGACAAGCTGGGCATCGTGGACCGCCGGGTGAAGGGTGATATGAAGCGCTTCAAGGATTTCATCGAGAGCCGGCACGGCGTGGAGACCGGGGCCTGGCGTGGCGAGGTCCCCCGACCGCAGCCGTGACAATTCGACCGACCACCGCACCTCGAACAGCGCCCGCCGGCCGGCGGTGACTCCTCCCGAGCCGGCCGACCGGTGGGCCTGACGGCCGGGGCGGGTGGGCCGAAACCGGCCCACCCGCCCCGGCCGCGTCCGCCGGCCCCGCTCAGCCACCGGCCGGGTCCGGCCGCAAGCCGTACTCGTCCGCCGGCCCCTGTTTGGCGACAGCCCGGCCGGGTAACCCGGCCGGCATGACTGATTCCGCAGACGAAGTCTGGCGCGACGAGGACCGGCTGCCGATCCGTGAGCTGGAGCGGGCCGTAGCCGCACCAGCGGGCGACGGTGAGGTCGACGACATGACGGGCAACGACGCCGCGGCCGAGGAGGAGTTCGGCCACGACGCGGAAGCGGTGGACCGGACCGGCGGCCGCCCGGGCGGACCGGCGACGACCGACCCCGAGCGGCCGTACCGGCCGTCGACCACCGGCCGGACCGGTCCGCACTGACGTCGCCAGTCGGTCGCCAGTCCGGCCCCTGACGCATCGGTCAGCCAACCTCGTCCGATCGGCTGACGGCGGTGAGGATCATCCGAGCGAGACTTTTCGGATGCGCCCCACCGCCTCCGGATTCCTCACGCCGCGCCAGCGACGCTGGGCCTGGCTCGGCTTCCTGCTGACCGCGATCCAGGCGCCGGTCTCCGCCTACCTGCTGCCGGACGGCTCCTGGCTGTTCAGCGTCTGCGTGGCGCTGATGGTGGCCACGGTGATCCTCGCCGACGACGCGGCCCGCCGCCGCCCGGCCCCGGCCGACATCCGACGCGTCGAGTAGCCGGGCGGGCACCGCACATGAGTCCGTTCCCCGCCGCCCCGCACGGCATGCTGGCCGTCCCGGCCGCCCGAAGGGCGGCGCAGACCTCGTTGGCCGATCTGCACACCTCGCTCGGCGCCGCCGGCCTGGCCGCCGCCGCAGTCCTGCCCGGCCTGCTGGCCGAGCTGGATCAGCACGCCGCCGCGATCCGGGACCGGCTGTTCGCGGATCTGCGTCCGCTCAGCCCGGTGACGCTGGCCCGGTACGCCGATGGCGTGCGCGACGCGGCCACCGAGGCCGGCTGGCGCCCCCCGGTGGTCGGGCCGACCACCCAGTGGACGACGGTCGACTGGGTGACGTTGCGGCTGGTCGCCGTCTGCCAGCTGGCCGGGATCAGCGGCGCGGCCCCGCGCTGACCCCGGCCCGTACCGGCTCACCGGCCCGACCGGACGGATCAACCGCGGGACGTTCCGCCCGGTCCGGTCATACCACCGGGCCGGTTGGCGCCCGGGCCGGCCATGCCCCGACCGCTGGCCGCCTCCCGGCCACCGGACATCGCCGGCGCCTGCTGGGTCTGCGGAATCACCTGCGTCGGTTCGTTCATCCGGCCACCGGCGTCGTCCCGGCCGGCCTGGTACGCCTGCGCGCTGTCCCGCATCGCCTGTGACTCCTCCGCCATCCGGGTCAGCCAGCCCTCCCACCGTTGCTGCATGGGTCGGACCAGGCCACCGCCGACGCCGACGATCAGCACACCGGCGATGGTGGCGAGTACCGCGATCAGCACCGGGGTAGTGACCGTGGTGGCGATGCCGACCTGGTTCAACGCGGCGATGACGCCGAGCGCGACGATGAACACCGACGCGGCGGTAGCCAGCAGCCGGCCGTAGGAGAGCCCGCCGAGCGCACCCGACACCAGGTCACGTACCGCGGTCGCGATGGCAGCGGCGACGACCACGATGACGATCGCGACGAACGCCCGCGGCAGCCACGCCACAACCGCGCTGATCAGGTCGCTGATCGGGTTCGGCCCCCAGACTCCGAACGCGAACTGCAGGGTGAACAGCAGCACCGCGTAGTACGCCAACCGGGCCAGGATGTCGCTGGCGTCGTACCGGGTCCGTTCCAAGGCCTTGCCGATGCCGCCGCGCTCCACCGCCCGGTCGAACCCGACCCGTTCGAGCGCCTTGTCGACGCCCTTCAGCACTGCCCGTGCGATCAACCATCCGACCACCAGAATCGCGATGAACGCGATGGCCCGGGGCACGAAAAGTATCACGGACCGCCACATGTCAGTCAGCGCGTTGCCGATGTCGACCTGCGCCGACGCGTACGTCGAGGACATCCGGTCCCCCCTCTCCGGCTCATCTACCGATGCGTCGCCTCGTTGTCGTACGGACGCGCTGCATCGCCTACCGCCGGCCCGCATACCCACCTTGCGCCGGTCCACGCCACCCGCCGACGGCGGCCCCGGATAGGCTGCCACCCATGGCAGGCACCGCCGGGCAGACCCGGGACACCCCGTCGGGGGTTCCGGCTGCGCGTTCCGCCACCCCGGCCGGCACCAACCCGGACAACGCCGCACCGGACAACGCCGTACCAGCCGGGCAAGTCGACCGGCATGACTGGGCGAGCACGCCGCTCGGTCGGTCGGATGGTTGGGATCCTGCGGTACGGGCAGCGGTCGAGTTGGTGCTCGCTTCACCGGTGCCAATGGCTCTGGTCTACGGCGACGACTTCCTGATGATCTACAACGACGCCTACGCGGAGCTGCTCGGTGCCAAGCACCCGGAGGCGTTCGCCCAGCCCGCCGCCGCGGTGTTCGCCGACGCGTGGCACCGGCCGGGCGTCGGCGACGTGGTGGCACGGGTCTACCGCACCGGCGAACCGTTCCTCGAGTCGGAGGCCGTGGCACCGTTTGGCACCGGCGAGTCGGGCCCGTTCGGCGGTACGGCATTCACTCGTGGCTACTCGGCGGTCCGGGACAGCGACGGGCGGATCGTCGGGATGCTCTCAGTCGCGACCGAGACCGGCACCATCACCCACCGGTTGCAGAGCCTCAGCGAGCTGACCTCGGCATTGGCCGGCACACTCACCCTCGACGACGTCGCCCGGGTCGCGCTGCGGTACGGCCTGGCCTCGCTCGACGTCGATCAGGTGGCGCTCGGCATCGACGACGGTGGCGGGTGGCGGGTGGTCCGCCGGGTCCGCGGTGAGCTGCTCGACGAAGCCGACGAGCGGTTGCCTCCGGTGTGGCGCCGCATCCCCCGGGACGCGGCCACCCCGTTGGCCACCGTCGCCGGCACCGGTGTCCCCCGGTTCACCGGGGAGGGCCGGCCGCTCGCCCGGTACGCCACGGACCGGCACGACGAGCTGGTGACGGCGCTCGCCGCCCTGCCGCTGCGAGCCGGATCACTACGCGGTGGAATCACCTTCGGGTACCGAGATCCACATTCGTGGGCGCCGGCCGAACGGGCACTGCTTTCGGCCGTCGCCGAACTGGTCACCCAGGCGGCCGAGCGAGCCCGGCGGTTCGAGACCCAGCATGGTACGGCTCAACTGCTGCAGCGCAGCATGCTGCCGGAGCAGTTGCCGGACCTGCCGCTGCTGCGGTTGGCCGCACGCTACGACCCGGGGGTGGACGGCAATTCGGCCGGCGGCGACTTCTACGACGCGTTCCGGCTTCCCGATGGCGGGCTGGCCGTGGTGCTCGGCGATGTCGTCGGGCACGATGTGCGGGCAGCGGCGCTGATGGGCCAGGTCCGGGCCGCGCTGCGCGGGCTCGCGCTGGCCGAACCGGAGCCGACGGCGGTGCTGAACGGGCTGGACCGGCTGGTGCACAGCCTTGGCGCGGAGAGCCGCAACGAGGAACTGTTCGTGACCGTGCTGTACGGGGTGCTCGATCCGGCGACCGGCGGGTTGACCGTGTCCAGCGCTGGTCATCCCGCTCCGCTGATACGACGCTGGTCGTCGACCACCGCGAGCGCCGAGTTCGTCCCGGTGCCGCCCGGGCCGCCACTCGGTCTGGCCGGGCCACGGCGACCGACCCGGGTCGAGCTGCGCCCCGGCGACACGCTGCTGATGTTCAGTGACGGCGTGGTGGAACGACGCGGTCAGGATCTCGGCGACGGGATGTCCGCTCTGGCCGCAGCCGTCGCCGAGACCAGCACCAGCGATCCGCGCAATCTCTGCGCGGTGGCCAGTGCGGCGGTGCCCGGTACCACCGACGACGACGTGGCGGTACTCGCGGTGGAGCATGCGGCCGCGCCGAGCCGGTCGGCGGGGTTGCTGGTTCCTGCCGAGCCGATCGCACCGAGCCGAGTACGGCACTGGTTGGCCGGCCAACTGGCCGGGTGGCAGGTTCCCGAGTCGGTGATCGGGCCGGCGGTGCTCTGTGCCAGCGAGTTGACCACGAACGCCCTGCTGCACGCCGGCACCGAGGCACGGGTCGAGATCGATCTCAGCCAGGAGCGGCTACTCGTCTCGGTAGCTGACAGTGGCACCCGGGGCACGGTCAGTCGGGCGCACATCGACACATTGAGTAGCCGCGGCCGGGGTCTGGGTCTGATCGAGCAGTTGAGCGACACCTGGGGCACGGACCCCTCGGTACGCGGTTCAACCGTGTGGTTCGAGATCATGTTGCCGATCGACTCGTAACTCCGATGTTTACCCAAAGTGACATCAATTGGGCCATTCAGCCGAGTCGCAGCGGGCGTCTCCGTGGCGTAGGGTAACTGACTACGCCAATCGGATAAACGACGCGAAGAGGTACAAAGCGGTGCGAATCAGAGGCTACGCCACGGGAACCCCCTGCTGGTCCGAACTACGCACCAGCGACACCGCGGGTTCGAGCGACTTCTACCACGGACTGTTCGGGTGGAAGCCGGTTGACGAGCCGAACAGCACCGGTGTCGAGTTCCACCTGCGAGACATGGCCGTCGCTGGGCTCGCCCCGCCCCTCGCCACAGGCCAGCCGGCGGCCTGGCTGACCTACCTCGCCTCGGACGATCTGGCCGCGACAGTCGAAAGCGTGGCCCGGGCCGCCGGATCGACACTCTCACCGCCCGCCCCGGTTGCCGAGCGGGGCCACTTCGCCCTGATCGCCGATCCGCAGGGTGCCGTGTTCGGGCTCTGGCAGCGGAGGGCCTTCCCGGGCGCGCAGGTGACCGGCGAGCCCGGCGCTACCTGCTGGAACGAACTCGCCACCCGGGACGTGGCCGGTGCCGGGGCCTTCTACGGCTCGGTTTTCGGGTGGACCACGCGACCCAGCATCTACAGCGAAGGGTCCGGATACCAGGAGTGGTTGCGGGAGACCAGTGAGGTGGCCGGGCTGATCGAGATGGGCGAGATGTACCCGCCGCAGGTTCCGGCGCACTGGCGGACGACCTTCGAGGTCGACGACTGCGAGGCGGCGGTGCAGCGCTGCCAGGCGCTCGGCGGAACGGTCTCCTTTGGTCCGTACCAGGCTGGTCCGGGTACCTACGCACAGTTGACCGACCCGTTCGGTGCCGCGTTCGGGATCATCGCCGTGCGTCCGGAGTTCCGCACGCCGCTCGACTGACCCGACTGCCGGCCGCGTCTGATATTTCACTTTATACCGCCTTTGGGGCAGTTGGCGTCACAAGCTCTTCACATATCAGCAACATCCCCGTACGGTGGTCGATATCCATGGGAGCGCTTCCACTGAACGCTCTCAATATATCGTCCCTATCCGGAGGGAGCACGCATGCGCAGAAGATCTGCGCTCACCGCAGTTGGCGCCGCCGCCGTCATGGCGTTCACAGCGGCCACCGCGGTCGGTGTCGGGCTGCTGCAGCCCACGGCAGCCCAGGCCGCCGACTCCGCCTTCTACGTCGACCCGGACACCTCGGCCGCTCGCTGGGTGGCGGCGAACCCCGGTGACTACCGGGCGAATGTCATCCGCGACCGGATCGCCTCGGTGCCCCAGGGCCGCTGGTTAACCCAGTACAACCCAAGCGAGGTACGCGGCCAGGTCGACGCCTTCGTGGGTGCCGCCGCCGCGGCCGGCAAGATCCCGATCATGGTGGTCTACAACATCCCCAACCGCGACTGCAGCAACCACAGCAGCGGTGGCGCGCCCAACCACAGCGCCTACCGGCAGTGGGTCGACCAGGTCGCGGCCGGGCTCGGCAACCGGCCCGCATACATCGTGCTCGAGCCCGACGTGCTCGCCCTCATGGGCACCTGCATGAGCCAGTCGGAGCAGGCCGAGGTACGCGCCTCGATGGCCTACGCCGGCAGGGCGCTCAAGGCGGGATCGTCCCAGGCCAAGGTGTTCTTCGACGCCGGACACTCGGCCTGGCACGCCCCGTCGACGATGGCGGGCCTGCTGGTCGGTGCGGACGTGGCGAACAGCGCGGACGGCATCTCCAGCAACGTGTCCAATTACCGCAGCACCAGCGAGGCAGTCAACTACGTCAAGGCGGTCATCAGCGCCACCGGTGCCAACCACCTCACCGCGGTCATCGACACCAGCCGTAACGGCAACGGCCCGCTCGGCTCCGAGTGGTGCGACCCGGAAGGTCGGGCCATCGGCACGGCGAGCACCACCAACACCGGCGACAGCAAGATCGAGGCATACCTCTGGGTGAAACTGCCCGGCGAAGCTGACGGCTGCATCGCAAACGCGGGCCAGTTCGTACCGCAACGGGCGTACGACCTGGCGATTGCGGCCGGCCCTGTGCCGACCACCGCACCGCCGACGACCGCACCGCCCACCACGGCTCCGCCGCCCACCACGGCACCCCCGCCCACCACGGCACCCCCGCCCACCACCGCTCCGCCGCCCACCACGAACCCGCCGGCCGGCGCCTGCAGCGTCAGCTACACCACGAACCAGTGGCCTGGCGGCTTCACCCGGGATGTCCGGATCACCAACACCGGTGGCTCGGTCAGCAGTTGGACCCTCGCCTTCACCGCAGGATCCAACGTCAGCCTGAGCAACGGCTGGAACGGCGACTGGTCCCAGTCCGGCAGCCAGATCACGGTCCGCAACGCTGCCTGGAACGGCTCACTGGCCTCCGGTGCCACCGTCAGCATCGGCTTCCAGGGGACCTTCTCCGGCAGCACCCTGCCGCCGCTGAGCAACATCACCCTCAACGGCGCGGCCTGCGCGAGCTGACGCCCAAGTCAGGATCCCCAGGTACACTTCGGCCCCTCCCGGCATCGGGAGGGGCCGAAGTCCGTGCGGGGACCGGGTTACCCGGGCGGCTCACCGGGCACTCCTGCCGAGGAGAGGAGGCCAAACATGACCAGATCCACGACCCGTACGGATAATCCGTCGCCGGGCATGTTCGGCGACACCGCCAACTTCCCGGCCAGCAACCTGCCGGCCGGACCAGCCGGACCAGCCACCGCACCCGGTGCCGCGCCACAGAACGGCGGTCCCGCACGGACCAGTGTGACCGTCGCCAGCCATCCGGACTACGCCTCCGCGCAGCGCGCCGTCGACCGGCTGTCGGACAACCGGTTCCCGGTGGAACGCACCGCCATCGTCGGCACCAACCTGCGGCTGGTGGAAGAGGTCACCGGCCGACTCACCACCGGCCGGGCAGCGTTGGCCGGCGCGGGCACCGGCGCCTGGTTCGGACTGTTCATCGGCCTGCTGATCGGCATCTTCGCGGTGGTGAACTGGCTGGGCATCATCGTCACCGCCGTGGTGATCGGTGCGGTCTGGGGTGCCGTGTTCGGTGCGGTGGCGCACGCGATGACCGGAGGCCGGCGGGACTTCTCCTCCCGCAGCCTGCTACAGGCCAGCCAGTACGGCGTGACGGTCGACGCCGAATACGCCGACCGGGCCCACCAGGTGCTACGGGAGTCGACCCAGCAGGCCGGACGCACATCCCGTTGACGAGGGCCGGCCCCAGCCGGCAATCACGAGTGGCGGGGCGGGACGGCACCCCGGGTGTTGTCCCGCGCCGCTCCGGCACCCCACCACCTGCCGGCACCTCCGGCACCCCACCACCTGCCCGTGCCTCCGGCACCCGTCACTTTGCTATTCCCAGGAGGGTGTTTGGGCGGGGCCGGCCGGGTACCCGGTTGCTGCGGCGACACCCACAGATGGCACAGCTCCGGGATTCACGGACGCGGCCTGGCGCCTACCGTCATTGTCGAGATGCCAGGGCAGCACGCTGAGGAGGCACGATGAGCACCGAGATCGTAACCCCGGATCCCCAGCAGACCTACTCGAACCGGACCGTCCAGAGTGAACAGGGACTGCTCCTCGCGGTCCTGGTGATGGTGGTGCTGGGCGTACTCGGGGTGTTCCTGGTGTCCTGACCGCCCAGTCCGGCTGTCAGCACGTCGGTGAACTCAACGTGGCAGCTGCTGACCGGTGCCGTGCGGGACGTCGACCGCCGGCACCACCCCCAGTCGACCTGCCTGGTAGTCCTCGAACGCGGCGAGCAGCTCCGCCCGGGTGTTCATCACGAACGGTCCGTACCGCGCGACAGGTTCCCGGATCGGCCGATCGCCCATGACGTACACGTCGAGCTGCGGTACGCGGCTGTCCTGTCGGACGTCGGCGGCGATCCGCAGCGTGTCGCCGGGCCCGTGGACAGCCAGTTGACCGGTGTGCACGGGCCGCAGATCGGGGCCGACGGATCCCCGACCACCCAGGACGTACACCAACGCATTGAAGTCGGCCCGCCAGGGCAGGTCCACCTGCGCCCCCGGCTGCACCGTCAGATGGCTGATGGTGATCGGGGTGTGGGTGGAGCCGGGACCGTCGTTCCCGGCGACCGAGCCGGAGATCACCCGGATCAGCGCTCCTCCGTCCGGGGTGCTGAGCAGGGCGACCTGGTCGCCCCGAATGTCCTGGTACCGGGGCGAAGCCAACTTCTTCGACCGGGGCAGGTTGACCCACAGCTGGAGACCGTGGAAGAGCCCGCCGCTGGCGACCAGGTGTTCCGGTGGTGCCTCGATGTGCAACAGTCCGGAACCGGCGGTCATCCACTGGGTGTCCCCGTCGGTGATCGTGCCCCCACCACCGTGCGAGTCCTGATGGTCGAAGATCCCGTCGATGATGTACGTGACAGTCTCGAAGCCGCGGTGCGGGTGCCAGGCGGTGCCCTTCGGCTCACCCGGCGCGTACTCCACCTCGCCCATCTGGTCCAGGTGCAGGAACGGGTCGAGCTCGCCGACCGGCACGCCGGCGAACGCCCGGCGGACGGGGAAACCCTCGCCCTCGAAGCCGCTGGGGGCGGTGGTGACCCGGTGGACCGGCCGGATCGTGCCGGCGGCCGGATCGTGGGCCGGCAGGCGCGGCAGTACGAGTACGTCGTCGACGGTGATGGATGGCATCGGAGTCCTCATTTCCGGACGATATGCGCTTTGCGCTGGTTTTCCGGGCGATGTGCGCGTTGCGCTGGCGGCCGCGTCATCGACTCCGACCAGACATCCACCGGTTGCAGCGTACGCTCTGATCAAGGGTTCAACCATCCACCGGACGTGACGGGGTCGCTCCCGGCAGCCGGTGCGACGATTGCGTCCGACGGGTACCAATGGGCGATAGGTGACCATCGGACGACTCCGGCTACAGGAGAGATTGGCTGCCGGCTCAGCTACCACATCGAAGCGCCGGCCACACTGGTACTGCAGGTCACTGCGTACCGGCCGGCCCCGCCGGCCCGGTTGGTGGCGAGCACCGCGGACGGCGACGACGTTGCCGTGACGGAGATCGACGGGAGCTGGGCCGCCGGCGGCCGTCAGCATCTGGTAAGTGCACCGGTCGGAGATCTCACGGTCTCGTACCGCGTGACCACTCTGCCGCCTCCGGCGTCGGACCAGGCCCCGGCAGCGGCCGGGTCAGCGGTCAGTCAACTGGATCGCGTCATCTACACCCGGCCGAGCCGCTACTGTCCGTCGGACCGGATGACGGGATTCGCGGCCGCCCGGTTCGCCGGCTACCCCGACTCCGTCGACTCCCTCCGGGCGATCTGTGACTACGTCCACAGCCGGACCTCGTACACGGCCGGGGCGAGCGGGCCCGGCACCGACGCCGCCGAGACGTTGCTGAGCGGGGTCGGCGTCTGCCGCGACTACGCACACCTGACGGTGGCGCTCTGCCGGGCCGTCGACATCCCGGCGCGAGTGGTCGCGGTCTACGCACCCGGCCTGGCTCCGATGGATTTCCATCTGGTCGCCGAGGCCGCCGTCGGTGACCGGTGGTACGTGTGGGACGCGACCCGGCTGGCACCCCGGCCCAGCATGGTGCGGATCGCGACCGGCCGGGACGCGGCGGATGTCGCCTTCGCGACCGCCCTCGACGGCGTGTCGGAGCTGACCGGGATGTCCGTCCTCGCGGTCGCCCCAGGCGACCTACCGGTCGACGAGCACGAGGCGCTGGTGGCGCTTCATTGACCCTGAACGGGGTAACCGGGGCCCGGAAGCGGTGCGAGTGCACAGCGAAATGTCCGACTTGATCTGTCATGGGCGATAAATACATCGTACTTTCGGCTAGCTTTTGATTGACCGACCGGGTTAGTGTTGGAGGCCGAAAGACCCTAGCGGACACAGCAGAACGCACCACTTTCCATATCCGCGGACGAGGTGCAGGGAGGACCACCATGACCGCGACACTGACCGGACACCGCACGGTGACCGAGCCGACGACACTTGCCGAGCCGAATACAGTGGACCGGACGATGACACCGGACCGGACGATCACAGCGCCGGCCACACTGGACCGGCGGGTGACCGCACCGGAGGACAGCGCAGCCGATCTGCTGGCCGCGATGGCGGCGCTGCCGCCCGGTCACCCGTCCCGGGAGGCACTGCGCGACCGAGCCATCGAGGCATGGCTTCCGCTGGCTCAGCACCTCGCCCAGCGCTACAGCGGCCGGGGTGAGCCAACCGACGACCTCGCTCAGACCGCAGCCGTCGGCCTGATCAAGGCCATCGACAAGTTCGACCCCGCGCGCGGCGTCGACTTCGCCGGCTACGCGATCCCGACGATCATCGGTGAACTGAAGCGGCACTTCCGGGACCGGACCTGGGACATCCGGGTGCCCCGCCGGCTGCAGGAGCTACGGCTGAGCATCTCGGAGGCGAACAGCACCCTGCTGCAGACGCTGGGCCGGTCACCGACGGTCGCCGACATCGCCGCACACCTGCGGATCACCGAGGAGGAGGTGCTCGAAGGCCTGGAAGGTGCCCGCGCGTACAACGCGGTGTCGCTGTCCACACCGACCGGCGACGGCGAGCGCGCCACCGAGTTGGCCGACATGCTCGGTGCCGAGGACCGCGAGTACGAGCTGGCGGAGCTGCGGGTCGCGCTCGGCCCAGCGCTGGCCACCCTCGACGAACGCGAGCAGCGCATCCTCACCCTGCGCTTCTACGGCAACCTGACCCAGTCGCAGATCGCCGATCAGATCGGCGTGTCCCAGATGCACGTGTCGCGGTTGCTCGCCAGGGCACTGACCAAGCTCCGCGGGCAGTTGCAGTCGACGTACTGATCGGCCCGATCGGTGGGTCCGACGGTGCCCGCCGCCTGGTTGCGACCCACGCTGAAGGCTCCCACCGGCTGCGGCCGGCCCCGACCTCCCGGGCCGGCCGCAGCCGGCGTCTCGGCGACCGTTACCCGGTGATGTCGCCGGTGACTTCGGTGATGTCGCCGATGACCACGGTGATGTTGTCCGGCCCGCCGGCCCGGATCGCCAGGTCGACCAGCCGCTGCGCGCCCGCCTGCGGGTCGGCGTAGGTGGCCAGGACCTCGGCGATGCTCTCCGCCCGCACCACGTTCGACAGCCCGTCGCTGCACAGCAGCCAACGGTCGCCGGTCTGCGGTTCGAAGACCTGGTAGGCGGGGTTGACGTTCTCCCCCTGTAACGCCTGGGTGACCACCGCTCGGCGCGGATGGCTGGCGGCCTGCTCGGCAGTGATGACGCCCTCGTCGACCAGCATCTGCACGAACGTGTCGTCCCGGGTGACCTGCTCCAGCGCGCCGCCCCGCAGCAGGTACGCCCGCGAATCGCCGATATGTGCCAGTGCGATCGCCACGCCGGACCCGGCGAAGAGCAGGGCGGTCAGGGTCGTTCCCATCCCCTCCCGCGCCGGATCCTCGGCTATCGCCTGCCGGATTCCGGCGCTGGCGGTCTCGACCGCCGACTGCAGCCTCGGTACCAGTTCATCGTCCGCGACGGCCGCATCGAGCGGGGCGATCGCCTCGATCGCGATCTTGCTCGCCAGATCCCCGGCGGCCATCCCACCCATGCCGTCGGCGACGGCGACGAGCCAGTCGCCGGCGTGCACGGAGTCCTGGTTCCCGCTCCGGATCAGGCCGCGGTCGGTCACCGCCGCGGAACGCAGCTTCAGGGTCATGGCTGGCAGCCTGCCAGGAACAGGGCCGAAATGTCTCTAGTAGATCAGCATGCAGATGTTAAAGATCATGGAGAATCACAGCCGCCCGCTGGGCATAAACTACTAAATACCGCGTAACGGACACCTAGCACCGGTCGCGCGACCCGCCACACATGATGTGATTGACACGCCGGTAACGCCCTGGCAACATCGTCTCAGATCAATGGGAGCGCTCCCAGTCCCCCGCGCGGAAGGAACCCCGTGACCCGATCCAGACGACGCCGGACGGTCGCGCTGCTCGCCGGCACCAGTGCCAGCGTCCTGGCGTTGACCACCCTGACCGTGACGACGGCGTACGCCGAGGAACGCGAACATATCGTCAACGGCACCTTCGACGACGGAACAGCCCCCTGGTGGGGCACCGAGAACGTCACCCTGGCCGCCACCGACGGCCAACTGTGCGCCAGCGTGCCCGGCGGCACCACCAACCCGTGGGACGCCAGCATCGGACACAACGGCATCGAACTCATCGACGGTGCCGCGTACCGACTGGCCTTCACGGCCGCCAGCGACGTTCCCGCGTCCGTACGGGCAAACGTTCAGCTCAACGCGGAGCCCTACACCACCGTGCTCAGCCGCGAGCTCGACCTCGGGCCAGACGCCGAGACGTTCACCTACGAGTTCACCGCCAACCTCGACTCCCCCGACGGCACCCTCACCTTCCAACTCGGCGGCGGCGCCGCCGACTACACCCTCTGCCTGGACGACGTCTCGCTGCTCAGCGACGACACTGTCGGTCCCCCACCCGGCGGGCCGGAGCAGATCACCAACGGCGACTTCAGCAACGGCACCGACAGCTGGATCAGCTACGGCACCACCAGCCCCCGGGTGGTCGACGGACGGCTCTGCGCCACCGTCCCGACCGGGCTGGCCAACCCGTGGGACGCCGGCATCCTGCAGGAGGGCCTGCCGCTGATCACCGGCGAGGAGTACACCATCGGCTTCACGGCGTCCGCCGAACCGGCCGCCGCCGTACGGGCGGTGGTCCAGCTCGGTGCCGACCCGTACACCGGCTACTTCGGCCGCGACCTGGCGTTGACCGCCGAACCCTCGCGGGTCGAGGCGACCTTCGTCGCCAGCGAGGACACCGAACGGGCCCAGCTCGCCTTCCAGGTCGGCGGCAACGCCGACGAATACACCTTCTGCCTGGACGACGTCTCGCTGCGCGGCGGCGAGGAGGAGCCGCCGTACATGCCGGACACCGGGCCACGGGTACGGGTGAACCAGGTCGGCTACCTGCCCGGCGGACCCAAGAACGCCACCGTCGTCACCGACGCCACCGAGCCGCTCGACTGGCAACTGCACGACGCCGACGGGACGGTCGTGGCCAGCGGCACCAGCACCGTACGTGGGCTGGACAGCGCCTCCGGCGAGCAGACGCACAGCATCGACTTCTCCGCGTACCGGGGCACCGGCACCGGGTTCACCCTGGACACCGACGGCGAGACCAGCTACCCGTTCGCCATCTCCGGCGACATCTACCAGCAGCTGCGCTCCGACGCGCTGCAGTTCTTCTACATCCAGCGCAGCGGCATCGCCATCGACGCGGACCTGGTCGGCGAGGAGTACGCCCGCCCCGCCGGCCATGTCGGCGTCGCGCCCAACCAGGGCGACATCGACGTGCCGTGCCAGCCCGGCGTCTGCGACTACCGACTCGACGTACGCGGCGGCTGGTACGACGCCGGCGACCACGGCAAGTACGTGGTCAACGGTGGCATCGCCACCTACCAGCTGCTCAGCGCGTTCGAGCGGACCAAGACCGCGCCCAGCGCCGACGGCGGGGCCGGGCTCGGCGACGGCACCTTGCGGGTGCCCGAGCGGGACAACGGCGTGCCGGACATCCTCGACGAGGCCCGCTGGGAGCTGGAGTTCCTGATGCGGATGCAGGTGCCGGCCGGTGAACCGCTCGCCGGGATGGCGCACCACAAGATCCACGACCGGAACTGGACCGGCCTGCCGCTGCAGCCGGAGGACGACCCGGAGCTGCGGGAGCTGCACCCGCCGTCGACCGCAGCCACGCTGAACCTGGCGGCCGTCACCGCCCAGTGCGCCCGGCTGTACGCCCCGTACGACACCGCGTTCGCCGACCAGTGCCGGACTGCGGCGACGACGGCCTACGCGGCTGCCAAGGCCAACCCGGCCCGGCTCGCCGACCCGGCCGACGGCAACGGTGGTGGCGCCTACAGCGACGGTGACGTCAGCGACGAGTTCTACTGGGCGGCGGCCGAGATGTACCTGACCACCGGCGAGCAGAGCTACCTCGACGACGTCACCGCCTCGCCGCACCACACCCGGGACGTCTTCGACGCGACCGGCTTTGGCTGGGGCTCCACCGCCGCGCTCGGCCGGCTCGACCTGGCCACCGTGCCGAACGGGCTCGCCCCGCAGGAGCGGGACCGGATCCGTGCCTCGGTGGTGGCCGCCGCCGACTCCTACCTCGATACTGGGGACAGTCAGGCGTACGGGTTGCCGATGCCGGGCCACCGGGGTGCCTACTTCTGGGGTGCCAACAGCAACATCATCAACAATGCGGTGGTGCTCGCCACGGCGTACGACATGACCGGGGACACCGGGTACCGCGACGGTGCCGTGCAGGCGATGGACTACATCTTCGGTCGCAACGCGCTGAACCACTCGTACGTCACCGGCTGGGGCTCGGTGTACCCGCGCAACCAGCACAGCCGGATCTTCGGCAACCAGCTCGACCCCGACCTGCCGATCCCGCCGGCCGGGTCGATCGCCGGCGGCGCCAACGCCGGCCTGGACGACCCGTTCGCCCGGGACCTGCTGGAAGGCTGCGCGCCGATGTTCTGCTACGTCGACGACATCGAGTCGTACGCGACGAACGAAGTGGCGATCAACTGGAACTCGGCGTTGAGCTGGATCGCCTCCTTCCTGGCCGACCAGGGCGACGCGGTGCCGGCACCGGCGCCGTTGAGCTGCCGGGCCGAGTACATCAACTACGGCAAATGGGCCGGCGGCGGAGGCTTCACCGCCCAGGTCGACATCACCAACACCGGGGACGCCACAGTCGACGGCTGGACGGTCCGCTTCGCGTTCACCGGTGACCAGCGGCTCCGGGAGGCGTGGATGGCCAAGGTCAGCCAGAGCGGGGCGACGGTGACGGCCCGCAGCGAGACCTACAACGGCCGGCTGGAGCCCGGCGAGACGGCAATGTTCGGGCTGAACGCCACCACCGCCGGCGGAGCCAACCCGGCACCGGAGCTGATCACCGTCAACGGGGTGGCCTGCTTCTAAACCTGTGCTGTTGGCCGACTCGCCGCTGCGCCGCGAGCGGCGGGTCGGCCACCAGCCGGCCGGCCCACCGCTCGCCCGGCCGACCGGCGGACGGACTCACCCGTCCCCGTCGCCCTCGGGTGGCCGACGGAGACCCGCCCGAGGGCCGGACAGATCGTCGACAGCGGACGGTGGCCATCGGACGGCTGCGGGTCAGCTCCTGCATCGCCTGCGCCAACAGCTCCTCCAGCGCGACGCCGAGCGCCCGGCAGATCGACGCCAACATCTCCGAGGACGGTTCCTTGCGTCCACGCTCCAGCTCCGACAGGTACGCCGTGGACAGGCCGGCGGCGCGGGCGACGTCCTGCAGAGTGCGACCCTGGTCCTGCCGGAGCCGGCGCAGCACCCGCCCGATGACCTGTCGCAGCAGCATCGAAAGTCTCCGTCCTGGCTCGCCCGGTCAGCTGGAGACGCCAACGGCGGACAGCTGCGCAGTGGTGGCGATCACCTGGTCGATGATGCCGTACTCGCGGGCCTGCTCTGCGGTGAACCACCGGTCCCGGTCGGAGTCCTGCTCGATCTCCTCGCGGGTGCGCCCGGTGTGGAACGCGATCCGCTCGATCGTCGTCCGCTTGATGTGCAGCATGTTCTCCGCCTGGATGGCGATGTCGGCGGCGCTGCCGCCCATCCCGCCGGACAACTGGTGCATCATGATCCGGGTGTGCGGCAGGGCGTACCGTTTGCCGGGCGCGCCGGCACAGAGCAGGAACTGTCCCATCGACCCGGCGAGACCGAGGCCGACGGTCGCCACGTCGTTTCCTATGTAGTGCATCGTGTCGTAGACCGCCATGCCGGCACTGATCACGCCGCCCGGCGAATTAATGTAGAGAAAGATGTCGCGCTCGCTGTCCTCGGCCGCCAGCAGCAACATCTGCGCACAGATCGTGTTGGCCGAGGTGTCGTCGACCTGGGTGCCGAGAAAGATCACCCGCTCCTTGAGCAGCTGTTGGAAGACCTGGTCGCCGAAGCCGGTGGTCGCGCCGTCCGCAGCCATCGCGGGACTGGTGTGCCGCATCAGTGACGCCCCTCTCGATCACGGTGATGTGGCTACCAGCTTCGACTGGCGACGGTCCGGACCGCTGCCCTTTCTGCTGACAGGAGATCTGCTGTGAGCAGAAGGCGATCCGAGCGCCGTCCACGGGGTACGGCCCTCCGGCCGGGCCGGAGGGCCGTACCCCGTGGCTCAGTCGAGCAGCTCGGCCACCGTGCCGGCAGCCACCGTACGGCCGCCCTCACGGACCGCGAAGCCGAGCCCGACGTCCATCGCGACCGGCCTACCCAGCTCCACCGTCACTCCGACGGTGTCGCCCGGCATGGCCATCGCGCCGTCGGCGAGCCGCACCGACCCGACCACGTCCGTAGTACGGAAATAGAACTGCGGCCGGTAGTTCGCGAAAAACGGCGTGTGCCGGCCGCCCTCAGCGGTGGTCAGCACGTACAGCCGGGCCCGGAACCGTTGGTGCGGCGTGACGGTGCCGGGCACCGCCACCACCTGGCCCCGCTGCACCTGGTCCCGCTTGACCCCGCGCAGCAGTACGGCGGCGTTGTCGCCGGCCTCGGCGGTGTCCAGCGACTTGCCGAACGTCTCCAGCCCGGTCGCCACGGTCGACAGCGTCGGACCGAGCCCGACCACCTCCACCGGGTCGCCGATCCGCAGGGCGCCCCGCTCGACCGCGCCGGTCACCACGGTGCCCCGACCGGAGATGGTCAGCACGTTCTCGATCGGCATCAGGAACGGCTCGCCCAGCTCGCGGGGCGGCACCGGGACGTACCGGTCGACCGCGTCGAGCAGCTCCACGATGGAGTCAACCCAGCGCGGGTCGCCCTCCAGCGCCCGCAGCGCCGACACCCGTACCACCGGCACCTGCTCACCGGGGAACCCGTACTCGGCGACGAGGTCGCGGACCTCGAGCTCGACCAGGTCGAGCAGCTCCGGGTCGTCGACCGCGTCGGCCTTGTTCATCGCCACCACCAGGTACGGCACCCCGACCCGACGGGCCAGCAGCACGTGCTCGCGGGTCTGCGGCATCGCCCCGTCGAGCGCGGAGACGACCAGGATGGCCCCGTCCACCTGTGCCGCACCCGTGATCATGTTCTTCACGAAGTCGGCGTGGCCCGGCATGTCCACGTGGGCGTAGTGCCGGGTCGCGGTCTCGTACTCGACGTGCGAGATGTTGATGGTGATGCCCCGCGAGACCTCCTCCGGCGCCCGGTCGATGCCGTCGAAGGACACGAACCGGTTGGCCGCCGGGTCCCGGTCGGCGAGGACCTTGGTGATCGCGGCGGTCAGGGTGGTCTTGCCGTGGTCGACGTGACCCATGGTGCCGATGTTGAGGTGCGGCTTCGCCCGCACGAACTGACTCTTGGCCATGATGATCTTCCAGGTTGGTAACGAGCTGGCGGACGACGAACGCGGGCGGGTGCCAGACCGCCCGACCGCGTCAGAACCACGCCGCCCGGCGCACCCGTCAACGGGCGGCGCCGGAGGGACCGGGCCACCCTCCTCCGTGGTTCTGCCGCAGCGGGAGGAGGGTCAGCCTCGGGTATCAGCCAGCCACGCGCACACGACGGCGGCGCCCGGCAGGTGAAGACCTGCGGGCCGCACAGCGCCGACGGTGCCGAACATGGCGGTCACGCTAGCCAGTAACGCCGGGCCGGGCCATCGAATTCCGGCTCACCCGAACGGCGAGACCCCGGGTCGCGCGGACGGCGCGAACCCCGCATCACTCGAACAGCGAATGCCGTACGCCCGGTTGCTCCCGCCGGCGGGCCCGGCGGCGACGCTGCACGACGACCAGGTCGACCACGGCGATCACGGCCAGCACCCACAGCACGACCGCGCCGGCGGTGAGGTCGGCCCGCCAGGCGAGCGCCCCGAGCACGGTGCAGAAGACCAGCCCGAAACCGGCCATCGCCAGCCGCAGATTCAACGCGCTGTAGGCGTGACCGACGGTACCCCGGGCCCTGTTGGGCTGCGACTTCGTGGCCATCCCCGGGCTGTACCCGGCAGACACCGGGCCGTAACCTCGCGAACGCGCCCGTTGAGGCTCGACGACGAGCTACCGACGTCGGCCCGTACCACCAGGTCGGGCTGAGCACCCCTACTCATCCGGACCGGCCGGTCCGGCAGGAAGCTGAGCCGATGAACGTTTCGTCGCGACCGGAGTGGCCCGTCCCCCGGGTCGGCATCACCGGGGTCGGCGTCAGCCTCCCCGACCGTACCCTCACCACCGCCGACCTGCAGGACCGGATCGCCGCCGCCAGTGACGTCGCACTGCCACCCGGCCTGTTCGCCACGATGACCGGCATCGGACAGCGCCGGGTCGCCGCCGACGACGAGTACGCCTCGACGTTCGCGGTGCGGGCCGCCCGGCGAGCGCTCGACACCGCCGGACGCACCGCCGACGACGTCGACCTGCTGCTGTTCGCCTCGGCCAGCCGGGACATGGTCGAGCCGGCGACCGCGCACATCGTCCAGGCCGAGCTGGGTGGATCGGCGCACGCGGTCGACGTCAGCAACGCCTGCAACAGCTTCATCAACGGCATCGACCTGGCCCGGTCGATGATCGTGGCCGGACGGGCGCGGCGGGCGCTGGTCGTCACCGGTGAGACCCCGACCCGGGTCATGCGTCCCCGGCTGGACAGCATGGCGCAGGCCCGGTCGTCGTTCGCCGGCTACACGTTCGGCGACGGCGGGGCGGCGGTGCTGGTCGAGCCGGTGTCAAACGGCGGGATCGTCGACGTCGACACCGAGACCCGGTCCGGGCACTGGGCGGTCGGTGGCATCTTCGGCGGTGGCTCCCGGCATCCGCGCGGTGACGAGCACACCTACTTCCACGGCGACGGGCACGCCCTGCGGTCGGTCTTCGAGCGGATCGGCACCGACATCCTGGACCGGGTTCGGCGGCGCACCGGCTGGGACTGGGTCGACTACGAACGCGTCCTGGTGCACCAGGTCAGCGTGCCGTACCTGGAACGCTTCATCGAGGTCACCGGGGTGCCGAAGGAGAAGCTGGAGGTGACGGTCACCGAGTTCGGCAACCTGGCCAGCGCCACCCTCGGCGTGCAGCTGGCCCGGATCGACGCCGGACTGCGCAGCGGCGACCGGGTGCTGGCGGTCGGCCTCGGTGGCGGGGTCAGTGTGATGACGATGGTCTGGGAGAAGCCGTGACCCGGGCGGTCGAGCAGCCACCCGCCGCACCGGCGGCGGCCGGTGCGGGGCCGCTGTGGGTGGTGGTGCCGGCGTACCAGGAGCAGGCCCGGATCGGTGCCACGCTGGCCGCGCTAGCCGACCAGACCGACCGGGACTTCACCCTGGTCGTGGTCGACAACGGCTCCACGGACGGCACCGCCGCCGTGGTCGAACGGTTCGCCGCGGCCGCGCCGTTTCCAGTCCGGCTGCTGCAGGAACCGCAGAAGGGCGTCGGCGCCGCGGTCGACACCGGTTTCCGGTACGCCATCGCGCACGGCGCCCGGTGGCTGGCCCGCACCGACGCCGACTGTCTGCCGCACCCCGGTTGGGTGGCGGCGGCCCGGGCCGGGCTGGCCGGCGGTGCCGGGCTGGTCTGCGGCGCGATCCGGGCCCGCCGCGACGAGCACGGCCCGCTGGGTCGGGCCGGGTTCCGGCTGCTGGTGCTCCTCGCCGCGGCGTTCGGTCGGCTGCGGCCGGCACACCGACGCGGCGACGGCTACCTGGCGCCGTACCGGATGCACGCCGGCAACAACATGGCGGTCACCACCGAGCTGTACCAGGCGTGCGGCGGCATGCCGCGCCGGCCGTCACCGACCGACCGGACCTTCCTCAACCGGGTACGCAGCAACACGTCGGCGATCATCCACCGCCGGGACATGGTGGTGGAGAACTCGACCCGGCGGCTGCGGGCGTACGGCCTGCGGCGCACCGCCGCCTGGTACCTGGACCGGGGTGCCGGCCCGTTGACCGAGGATCCCCGGTGACCGCACGCCGGGACGGAGGCCGCTGATGCTGGACCGACTCGCGGCCACGTTGCGCGCCGACCCGCACCGGCCGGCGGTGCTGACCGCCACGGCACTGACCGGCCGCTGCCGGGTCCGGGCCACCACCGGTGACCTGACCGGTCTCACCGACCGGTACGCCGCCACGCTGGCCCGGCACGGGCTCGCCGCCGGGGACACCCTGGGCTTGGCGGTACGCCCGGGCCTCCGCTCGCTGGCGGTACTGCTGGCCGCGTACCACCTGGGGGTGCGGGTGGCGGTGCTGGACCCGACGGCCGGTCCGGATGTGCTGACCGCCCGGCTCGCCGTGGCCGAGCCAGCGTTGGTGCTGGCCGACTCGGTGGCGCAGGCGGTGGCCGGCTGGGCCGGTCCGCTGGCCCGCCGCGCGCACCTGGCGCTGCCGGATCTGACCCGGATCGCCCCGGTCCGTACGGTCGGGCGCCGGTTGCCGGGCTGCGCGCCGGCGCTGCCGGCGGGCACCGGCCCGCTACCAGCGGCGTTCGACGGCGACGGTGACGCGGTGATCGTCTTCACCTCGGGGACGACCAGCCGGCCACGGGCGGTGGTGCACACCCGGGCCGGGTTGTCCGCCGGGATGCGGGCGGTGACCGGGCTGGTCGGCCCGCAGCCCGATGTGCCGGTGCTGGGCGGCACGTTCTTCGTGCTGGTGCCGGCGTTGGCGGCCGGCGCGCCGGTGGCGTTGCCGGCCCGGTCGCCGTCGCTGCTGGCCCGGCAGCTGATCCGGCTGCGGCCGCAGGCGACGTACCTGACACCACCGCAACTGCGCGCGGTGCTGGAGCACTCGCCCCGACTGACCGGGCGGGTGTTCAGCGGCTCGGCCCCGGTCAGCGCCGCCCTGCTGGGCCGGGTCAAGCGGGCCGGCGCGGACCGGGCGTACGGGGTGTACGCGCTGACCGAACTGTTCCCGGCCGCAGCCGTTGAGGAGGCCGACAAGCGCGGGTACGCCGCCGACGGGGACCTGGTGGGCCGGCCGCTGGCGGGGGTGACCGCCCGGGTCGACGACACCGGGCAGGTGCGACTGTCCGGTCCGGGGCAGGCCGACCGGTACCTCGGCGAACCGCCGATGGCCGAGGTGGCCACCGGCGACGTCGGCCGGCTCGACGGCGACCGGCTGGTGCTCGCCGGCCGGTGCAAGGACATGGTGCTGCGGGCGGCGGAGAACATCTACCCGGGCCTGTACGAGCCGGCGTTGCACGTGCCGGGGGTGGCGTTGGCGGTGCTGGTCGGCGTGCCGGCCGACGACGGGGACGAACGGCTGGTGGCCGTGGTGCAGCCGGAGCCGGGCGCCGACCGGGCCCGGCTGCGGGTCGCGTTGCGGCCGGTGCTGGACCGGATGGGATCGGCCCGGCCGGACCGGGTGGTGTTCGCCCGGGTTCCGCTGGCCGGGCGGTCCCGCAAGCCGGACCGGCAGGCGGCGGCTCAGGTGGCGGCGCAGGTAACGGCGCGAGCTGCGGCGCGGGTGGCCGGCGATGGATGAACAGCGACCGACCCGGCGGGGCCGCCGCCGGGACCGGCTGGTCTACCTGGGTAGCCATCCGGTGCTGTTCGCCCTGTTGGCGGCGACCCGACGCGCGCCGGTGCGCCGGATCGGCCGGACCGTTCTGGTGCACGACGCCGCGCCGTTCGCCCAAGCGCTGCGTCGGGTCCCGTTGGACCGCTCGGCCGAGCGGACCACCGCCGGGACGGCACGCCGGGCCACCGGCGGCGATGGGTTCCTGTTCGACCAGGACGGCGCCGGGCACCGGCGGACCCGCCGGGCCGCCGCGTCGGTGTACGGCGCCGACGGGGTCGTCCGGCTACGCCCGGTCTGGCTGGACGTGCTGCGGCGGCGGCTGGTACCACTGGGCGACGGGGCCGAGGTGGATGTCGTCGATCTGGTGGCCGAGCTGGCCGGGGCGAGTACCGCCGCGATGCTGGACGTGTCGGTGTCGGCGCACGCGTTGACCGCCGCGGCCAGGTCCGCTGCGGCGCACGCAGCCCGAGAGCATCTGCCCGGGCTGCGCTGGCCGGGCCGGGCCGCCCGGGACCGCGCCGCCACGGCGTCGGCCGCCGCCGAGCTGGCCCGGCTGCTCGGCGGTCCGGCGGACGAGGCGGCCCGGGCCGGCATGTTGGCCGTCGCCTCGGTCAACACCACGGTGGCGGCGATCCCCCGGGCCGTCGCCTGGTGTGCCGACGACCGGCTGTGGCCGGCGGCGGACCGCGCCGACTCGCGGGCCGTGCTGGTGTCGGAGCTGCTGCGGGTGACCGCGCCGAGCCCGGTGCTGCCCCGGGTGGTGGCGGGTGCCGCCGAGCTGGCCGGCACCGCCGGACGGGCCGGCAGCCGGTTGCGCTCGGGTACCCGGCTGCGGGCCGGCGACCGGCTGTTGCTGGTCGCCCGGCACGCGGCCCGCGCCGATGCGCCGCACCCGAATCCGGATGTGCCGGTGCCGGTGGCGGTCGGGCATCTGGTGTTCGGCACCGGGGCGCACCACTGCCCCGGTGCCCGGCTGGCCCACGCCCAGCTCGACGATGTGCTCGCCGCGCTGGCCCCGTACCGGCCGGTGGTGACGGGGGCGCGGGTGGACCGGCGTTCGGCGCTGCCGGGCTGGGCCCGGCTGACGGTCCGGGCGACCCGGTGGTGAGCATCCGGCTGGCCGGGCTGCGGGTCGCGGTGACCGGTGCCAGTGGCTTCTGCGGATCGGCGGTGGCACGGGCCGCCGCAGCGGCCGGTGCCGAGGTGGTGGCGGTGGGCCGTCGACCCGGCCCGGTGGGTCGGCACGTGCCGTGGGACGCCGCCCGGGAGGTTCCAGACCTGCGGGGCGTCGACGTCGTGGTGCATCTGGCGGCGGCGGTCGGGGATCCGCCGCCGGGCGCGGCGGCGGAGGCCGCGTACCACGCGGTGAACGTGGCGGGCACCGCCCGGCTGCTGCGGGCGGCGGCCGACCGGCCGGTGGTCTGGGTGAGCAGCGCCAGCGTCTACCGGCCGGGTCGGCACGGCGTCGCGATCCGGGAGGATCACCCGACCGACGGCCAGCCCACCGGGTACGGGCGGACCAAGGCCGCCGGGGAGCGGCTGGCGCTGGCGGCCGACGCGGTGGTGCTGCGGCCCCGGGCCGTGTACGGAGCCGGCGACCCGCATCTGCTGCCCCGGTTGCTGGCCGCGGTCCGGCGGGGTCGGGTGCCGGTGCCCGGTCCGGACGTGGCGCTGAGCCTGACGGCGGTGGAGAACCTGGCCGACGCCTGCCTGGCGGCGCTGCGCTGGCCACCGGGACCGTACAACGTGGCCGACGCGACGCCGTACTCCCGCGACGCCGTGGTCACCCGGGTGCTGGCGGCGGCTGGGCGACCGGCGCGGCCGCTGCGGGTGCCGGTTCCGGTGGCGCTGGGCGCTGCGGCGCTGGCCGGCGGCGTGACCCGGCTGGGGGTGCCGGGCACCGGGCGGCTGACCCGGTACGCGGTGGAGCAGCTGGCGTACGGCACGGTGCTGGATCTGGGTCGGGCGTACGCCCAGGGGTGGGTGCCCCGGCGGACCCTGCCCGAGTTCCTGGCGGAGCTGTCGACCCACCGGGGCCGGTGGGTGTCGCCAGATCCACGCCGACGCATATAGTTACCCTTCCGTCGCTTTCCGTCTCGCTGGAGGTCCGGATGCACCGACGTTGGGTGGCCGGCGCCGCCGCTGTCTGCGCCCTCGTGGCGCTGGCCTGCGAAGCCGGCGAGGACGGCGACGGGCCGGGCACGCCGGCACCGCCGCCACCTGGCACCGACCTGCCGTCGTCGATGGCGGCGCTCGGCGACTCGATCACCGCCGGGTACGGCTCCTGCATCGTACTGACCAGTTGCCGGCGCAACTCGTGGTCCACCGGCGACGGTTTCCGGGTGGAGAGCCTCTACCAACGGATCGCCGAGATCAATCCCGCTATGGAGGGGCAGGAGCACGACTTCTCGGTGCCGGGGGCCCGGGCGGCGGCGCTGGCCGACCAGGCCGCGTCGGCGGTGGACGTCTCGGCCCAGTACGTGACGGTGCTGATCGGCGCGAACGACGTGTGCCGGGCGACACCGCAGGACATGACCTCGGCGGCGGCGTTCCGGGACGACGTCGACCGGGCCCTACGGGTGCTGGGCGACGGGCTACCGCAGGCGAAGGTCCTGGTGTTGAGCATCCCCGACCTGTACCGGCTGTGGGAGATCGGGCACGGCGAGGAGCGGGTGGTGCGGGCCTGGGACCGTGGCGTGTGTCCGTCGCTGCTGGCCGACGCCACAGCGACCGACGAGGCCGCGACACAGCGCCGGGCGGCGGTACGCGACCGGGTCGCGGCGTACAACCGGGAGCTGGCCGGGGTCTGCCGGGCGTACGGCGACCGGTGCCGGTTCGACGACGGAGCGGTGCACGACACCCGGTTCACCGTGGACCAGCTGAACCGGCTGGACTACTTCCACCCCGACACCGACGGACAGAACCTGCTGGCCGAAGTGGCGTACGCCGCCAGCGGCCTGGCCGGGTGACCAAGGGCCGCTGGCGGCGTACGCCGCCGAAGGGCGTGACCGGTGTTCCGGTCGGTCCGTGGGACGGGCGGAACGGGACAGGCGGTACTCAGCGGGCCGCGAGCACCGCGGTGACCACGGCGTCGGCAGCGGCCTCGTGCTGGGCGTAGTGCCCCGGGTACGCCGAGACCTGCACCGCCTGGGCGGCGACGGTCAACGGCAGCTGTTCCCAACCGGCCACCCGCTGCAGGGCCAGATAGAACTGGGTCGCCGAGTAGGTCGGGTTCATCAGGTCTGCCACCGCCCCCCAGCCAGTGCTGGTGCGCTGCTGGAACAGTCCGACCGAGTCGTGGTCCCAGCCGGTGCCCTGATGCGGGTAGTTCTTGGACTCCGGCAGCACCTCGCTGGCCCGGTTGAGCAGGGTCGACTCCTGCATCGCGGTGGCCACCGCGATCACCATGGCCCGGCGCGGCAGTTGCAACGCCAGGCCGGCGTCGACGATGGCCGTGGCATTGTCCATCTGCACCTGGGACAGCCCGGCGACCGGGGCGACGGTGGTCGAGGTCGGTTCCGGGGCGGGCTCGGCGGTCTCGGTGGGCTCCGCAGCGGCGACGTCCGGGTCGGCCGGTGCTTCGGTGGTCTCAGCGGCCTGGGCTGCGGCGGCGGCCGCCGGTTCCCCTTCGCCGGGCTCGGGGCGCTGGGCCCGGGACGCGGCGTCGGCCGCGTCGGCCCGGCGCTGCAGGTCGGCCTCGGCAGCGGCCGGAGCCGGCCCGGTCGCCGCCGGCGAATCGGCGGTCGACTCGACCGCCGCGACTACGCCGAGGGCGCAGACGACGGCGGCGGCCAGCGCCGTCCGGGCATTGGGGCGGTGACGCAGGGTAGCTCCGAGCGATGGGAGGGTTGGTCGGGCGGAGTGTGGGTATGACAGGGCGGGCAGCCGGTTGCGAAGGCGCTCCCACCGGGCGACGGCCCGGGCCGCGCCGGTCGGCGTGGTGTCCGAGGGGACATCAGCCGAACGGTCATCGCGACTCAGGGTGGTGTCCTCGCTCCTTGTGGTGTCGTCATCAGGCATTCGACGAGGCTAGGCAGACCGCAGCTCGATCACCCAGGGTGATTTTGTGATGGACACCACAATTCTTCACCAGGTAATCGGGCGATCCCTCAGCGACATCGGCATGACACGTCGATCACGGCAAACCGCCGGTAAACGATATTTCGCCCATCATTGTTTACTACAGCCTGCATCACCTGTTAACTGACCACCTCCCGCCACCACCCCGCCACTCCCCCGTCCGACCGGCGGGCATCACCCGTCCCGCCGAATGCGGCATCCCCCGGACAGGCAGGAGCCGACCAGCGACTGCCGACTTGTCGTGTCCGCTACCGGACCGTGAGTAGTCCGCCGCGTCGGATCGACGCCCGGAAACCGGAATGCGCCGGCATGGGACTAGCGTTGCCGCAATTGGAGATGCCGTACCCGCCGTACCGTTCTGAGGAGGTTGCGCCCGGTGCTCGACCCACACGAGCTCTACGACGTCGTCGACGAGGTGCCCGAGCTCGGTCAGCCGGTGCTGATCCAGGCGATGACGGGTTTCGTCGACGCCGGCAACGCGACCCGACTCGCCCGTGAACACCTGCTCGCCTCCCTCGAGCACGAGGTCGTGGCCACCTTCGACATCGACCAGCTGCTCGACTACCGGTCCCGCCGGCCGGTGATGCTCTTCGTCGAGGACCACTGGGAGCACTACGAGGAGCCCCGGCTCGAAGTCCACCTGATGCGTGACGACGCCGGCACGCCGTTCCTGCTGCTCGGTGGCCCCGAGCCTGACCTGCAGTGGGAACGGTTCACCGCTGCGGCGATCGCGGTGCACCGCCAGTTCAACGTCGGCACCACGATCGGGCTGAACGCCATCCCGATGGCGGTGCCGCACACCCGGCCGACCGGGGTCACCGCGCACGCCAGCCGTCGCGAGCTGATCAGCGGCTACGAACCCTGGCTGCAGCGGGTCCAGGTGCCAGGCAGCGCTGGGCACCTGCTGGAGTACCGCCTCGGTCAGCAGGGCCACGACGCGGTGGGCTTCGCCGTGCACGTCCCGCACTACGTGGCCCAGGCCGAGTATCCGGCCGCCGCCGAGCTACTGCTCAACTCCGTCTCGCGGACCACGGGTCTGCTGCTGCCCACCGAGCAGCTGCACAGCGCTGCCGAGGCGGTCCGGGAGGACATCGACCGGCAGGTCGCCCAGACCGAAGAGGCCGGATCCCTGGTCAGTGCGCTGGAGGAGCAGTACGACAGCTTCACCCGGGGTCGGTCCGGCACCAACCTGCTCGCCGAGTCCAGCGGGCCGCTGCCGACCGCCGACGAGCTCGGCGCGGAGCTGGAGCGCTTCCTCGCCGAGCAGACCCGGCCCGGGGACCTGCCCGGCTGACCGGCCCGGGGGCGGCCCTCCCCCGGGTCACCCGGCCGGTACTGTGGCACGCTGGCCGGGTGCGGATCGCCACCTGGAACGTCAACTCGGTCAAGGCCCGGCTGAACCGGCTGCTCAGCTGGCTGGCCGACACCACCCCGGACGTGGTGTGTCTGCAGGAGACCAAGTGCGCGGCGGCCGCGTTCCCGACCGCCGAGGTCGGTGACCTCGGCTACGCGGTGGCAGCGCACGGCGACGGACGCTGGAACGGCGTCGCGGTGCTGTCCCGGGTCGGGCTCGACGACGTCCGGTCCGGGTTCGACGCCGAGCCCGGCTTCCCGCTGCCGGAGGCCAGATCCGTCGCGGCGACCTGCGCCGGGGTCCGGGTCTGGTCGGTGTACGTGCCGAACGGGCGCAGCCCCGACTCGGCGCACTACACCTACAAGCTGGACTGGCTGGCCGGGCTGCGCCGCGCGCTCGCCGCAGAGGCCGCCACCGATCTGCTGATCTGCGGCGACTTCAACGTCGCGCCCACCGACGCCGACGTATGGGACCCGACGGTCTTCGCCGGCTCCACCCACGTCACCCCGGCCGAACGGGCCGCGCTGGCCGACCTGCTCGCCCTCGGCCTGGTCGACGTGGTGCCGCAGCCGATGAAGGGCCCGCACCCGTACACCTACTGGGACTACCGGGCCGGGATGTTCCCGAAGAACATGGGCATGCGGATCGACCTGGTCTACGCCAGCGGCACCGTCAACCGACGGGTCCGGGCGGCCTACGTGGACCGCGACGCCCGCAAGGGCCCGACCCCGTCCGACCATGCCCCGGTCGTCGTCGACCTGGACTGAGCCCGCGGTGCCGGGGCACTGACACCGGGGTCGCTGACACCGGCCGCCGGTGCCGGTCGCCGTGGCTGACGGGGCACGCCCGCCACGGCGAACCGGACGGCCGGGTCGGATCAGCGGGATTCGACCTGGCTGCGGTCGTCGGCCCACAGCACGTGGAAGCTGCCCTCGGCGTCGACCCGGCGATAGGTGTGCGCGCCGAAGAAGTCCCGCTGCCCCTGGATCAGGGCGGCCGGCAACCGGGGCGCGCGCAGCCCGTCGTAGTAGGCCAACGCGGAGGCGAACCCGGGAGCCGGCACCCCGACCTGCGCCGCCGTGGCAACCACCCGACGCCAGCCCAGCTGGGCACCGGTTAGGGCCTCGGCGAAGTACCCGTCGGTCAGCAGCGTCGGCAGCTGCGGCGCCGCGTCGTAGGCCGCCCGGATCTTGTCCAGGAACGCGGCCCGGATGATGCAGCCGCCGCGCCAGATCCGGGCCACCGCGCCAAGGTCGATGTCCCAGTCGTACTCGGCGCTGCCGGCCTGGATCTGGTGGAAACCCTGCGCGTACGCGACGATCTTCGACGCGTACAGCGCCTGCTCGACATCGGCGATCAGCTCGTCGGCCGACCCGGCCCAGCTCTCCACCGGGCCCGGCAGGTCGGCGGCGGCGGCCCGGATGTCGGCGTGGCCGGACAGCGACCGGGCGAAGACCGCCTCGGAGATGCCGCTCACCGGCACCCCGAGGTCGAGGGCGCCCTGCACGGTCCACCGGCCGGTGCCCTTTTGGCCGGCCTGGTCGAGCACGACGTCGACGAACGGCTTGCCGGTGACGGCGTCGGTGTGGCCGAGCACCTCGGCGGTGATCTCGATCAGGTACGAGGAGAGCCGACCGGAGTTCCAGCTGCGGAACACGTCGGCGATCTGCGCCGGGGTGAGCCCGCCGGCGCGGCGCAGCAGGTCGTACGCCTCACCGATCAGCTGCATGTCGGCGTACTCGATGCCGTTGTGGACCATCTTGACGAAGTGGCCGGCACCGTCCGGGCCGATCCGCACGCAGCACGGCGTACCGTCGACCTTGGCCGAGATGTCCTCCAGCAGCGGGCCGAGCGCGGCGTACGACTCGGCCGAACCACCGGGCATGATGCTCGGCCCGTGCAGGGCGCCCTCCTCGCCGCCGGAGACGCCGGTGCCGACGAAGTGCAGCCCGCGCTCGCGCAGCTCCGCCTCCCGCCGACGGGTGTCCAGAAAGTGGGCGTTGCCGCCGTCGATGATCATGTCGTCCGGCTCCAGCAGGGGCGCGAACTCGTTGATCACCGCGTCGGTGGCGGCACCCGCGTTGACCATGATCACCACGCGGCGGGGGCGTTCCAACGAGGCGACGAACTCGGCCGGGCTCTCCGCCGGCAGGAAGGTGCCCTCGTGGCCGAACTCGGCCATCATCTCCTTGGTCCGGCCGGCCGACCGGTTGTGGACCGCCACCACATGGCCGTGCCGCGCGAGGTTGCGGGCCAGGTTACGGCCCATCACCCCCAGACCGGTGACCCCGATCTGCGCCGTCTGGCTCATGAATCCTCCTCGGTGCTGCTGGGTGTGCTGACCATCTTTCCGCCTTCCGGATGGCGGGACACTCCGGGGCAGCCGGTGGCGACGGGGGCACGCTCCACCGGCCGCCCCGGAGGTCGGCCGGGGCGGCCTACAGCCGGCCAGCTCCCGCCCCGGCGGTCACCAGCGCCTCGATCTCCGAGGCTGGATCAAGCTGGTACGCGTACGGGATGTCAGCGACGTCGCCACCGGCCTCTCCGGTGCCCGAATCGAGTAGCAGGTTGTCCCGGGCGATCAAGGTGCCGGGGCCGGATGCTGCCTCGGCCAGGTGGAACGGGTCGTCGACGCCGACGAACACGTTGCCTTCGACCAGCACCCCCGCGTCCTCGGTGGACGCCACGCCGTAGCCGGACACGTCCTGGTAGAGGTTGTTGAACACGTGTACCGGATTGCCGAATCGCACACGAGGGTTGCGCTGCACAGTGCCCTCGAAAAAATTGTGGTGGTACGTCACCCGCAGTTTGCCGATGTCCTGCGCGCCGTTGTTGTCCGAGTGGCCCAGCAGCATCACCTTGTTGTGGCCGGTCACGCGGTTCCAGGACACCGTGATGAAGTCCGAGCCGCGCTTGATGTCGACCGCGCCGTCGAAGCCGACACCGAAGCTGTTGTGATCGACCCAGACATTGGTCGACTCGTCCTCTATGTTGATCGCGTCGTCGTTCCAGTCGTCGAAGGTCAGATTCTGAATGATGACGTTGGTCGACTCACTCAGGGTAAGGCCGCCGCCGGTGATGGTCGCATCGCCGCCGACCCCCACTATCGTCTTGTTCGACCCCACGGGCGTCATGTCGGGCAGCGCGAGCGCTCCAGTCACCTCAACCACCCGTGCCTGCCCGTCGGTCACCGCCTCGGTGAACGCCGCCACGCTGTCCACCTGAACGGTCTCGCCGCCGGCGCCACCGGTGGTACCACCGTTCTGTGTCGCCCATCCGACGAGCTCGGCCGCGAAAGTGCTAGCCGGTTCACCGGCTGCCGGTGACGTCGTTTCCGCTCCGGCCATTGCGGTCACCGCCAGCATGATCCCAGCGGTAGCGGCAGCGCCAGCGACCAGGACGGGTTTACGAGCGACTCGGGACGGTCTGGGCTTGGCTGTTGAGGTCATGTCTGCGAACACGTACCCCGACCACCGCTCAGTTCATCACTGTTCGTAGTGGCACCTCAGGCCTTCCTCGTCGACACCAGAGAGGCGGACACCACGATGTTGTCCGCGTACCCGATGCCGTCGCCCAGCCACTCGCCACCGCAGGTGATCATCCGTAGGCCGGGTCGGGCGTAGTCGCCGTACACCTGCTCGACCGGCAACTCGTCCTTGCCGAAGTGCTCGACCGAGTTGACCTCGAAGACGGCCACCACCCGGTCCCGCCGGGTCACTTCGACGGTCGCCCCCGGCTCGATGTCGGCCAGATCATGGAAGACCGACGGCCCGTCCCGGGTGTCGGCATGCCCGACGATGATCGCCGGCCCGAACTGACCGGGCGTCGGTCCCCCGTCGTACCAGCCGGCCTGGTTGTGCCGGTGCAGCGCCGGTACGGCGATCGACCCGTCGTCGGCGAGCCCGACCGAGTGCACCGGGGCGCGGATGTCGAGCGACGGGACGGCGATCCGGATCGGCCGGCTCGGCTCCAGCACCGGGAACTCCCGGGGCGGCGGATTGTTGCCACCGGCCAGGATGTCCCGCCAGTCGCCGTCGCCGCCGGACCCGATCGCGAAGAGCCCGACCAGCACCAGCACGATCGCAGCCGGCCCGGTCCAGCCCCGGCCACCGCCCTTCGCCACGGCCCGTCCCCTCCCCTGCCGCGCCTGGTCAGGCCGACCGGCGCCGACGCAGGGTCAGTACGCCGAGCACCGCACCGGCGGCCAGAGCGATCACGCCGACCCCGGTCAGCAGGCCGCCGGCACCGTCGTCACCGGCCGTGCCACCGAAGCCGGTGGCCGGGCCACGACTGGGCCGGGTCGGGTCCAGCACGTACAGCGTGGTGGCTGCCGACCGGTCGTCCGGGCAGGTCAACCGCACCCGGTAGCTGCCCGCCTCCGTCTCGGCCGGCACGGTCACCGCCGCGGTGAGCTCCTCGAACTGCGGCCGCACCTCGACCGTGCCGAACGCGTCGGACTCGACGGTGGCCGGCGCGGTGTTGTCGGTACAACTGGCCCGGATGCCCACCAGGTAACCGGACTCCACCGTGCTCGGATTGAGATCGACGAACACGTCGGCGGCCCGGGCCGGGGCCGCGCCGAGCAGCCCGGCGACGACCGCGAGGGTCACGCCGAGCCCTGCGGTGGCCAGTGAACGGCGTACGGGCATCGGTCACCATCCTCTCCGCGACGCTGCCGGGATCCTCTCACCACGCAGCCCTGGATGACACCCCGGACACGCTCGGTGTCGGATATAGGCTGTCGCCACGTGAGCATCCGCACCTACCACCCGCGCCGGGGACGGCTCAGCGGCCGACACCACGACGCGCTCGACCGGCTGTCCGCCGCATACCGGACCGTCGTTGACGACCTGCCGGCGCCGCTGGACCCGGCGGCGTTGTTCGGCCGGACGGCACCGGTGGTGCTCGACATCGGCTTCGGCATGGGCGACGCCACCGCGACGATGGCGGCGGCCGACCGCGACCGCGACTACCTGGCCGTCGAGGTGCACACCCCGGGCATCGCGAACCTGCTGGCGCTGATCGAACAGCACGCGCTGACCAACGTCCGGGTCGCCACCGGCGACGCCCTCGACCTGGCCCGCCGCTGCCTGCCCGAACGCAGCCTGGACGCGGTGTACGCGTTCTTCCCCGACCCGTGGCCGAAGGCGCGCCACCACAAGCGGCGACTGGTCCGACCCGAGCACGTGGCGCTGCTGCGCTCCCGGCTGCGGCCCGGCGGGCGGCTGCACTGCGCCACCGACTGGGCGCCGTACGCCCAGGCGATGCTGGCCACCCTGACCGCCGACCCGCAGCTGCGCAACCTGCACGACGGGTATGCGCCCCGGCCGGCGTACCGGCCGGAGACGAAGTTCGAACGGCGCGGGGTCCGCGCCGGCCGACCGGCGCTGGACCTGGTCTTCGAACGCGTCGGGGGTACGCCCGACGGCTGACGACGGTCACCCACGTTGGCGGCCGGCGGCGGCGACAGGCAGGATGGACAGACATGACACAGACCGCCCCGACCCTGACCGACCTGCTGCCGCGCGGCGCGGACCCGGACGCCGTCTACGAGGCGTTCGCCGGCTGGGCGGCCGGCCGTGGCCTGGAGCTGTACCCGCACCAGGACGAGGCGCTCATCGAGATCGTCTCCGGGGCGAACGTCATCCTGAACACCCCGACCGGCTCCGGCAAGAGCCTGGTCGCCACCGGCGCGCACTTCGCGGCCCTGGCCGATGACCGGGTCACCTTCTACACCGCGCCGATCAAGGCGCTGGTGTCGGAGAAGTTCTTCGCGCTCTGCGAGATCTTCGGCGCGTCCGAGGTGGGGATGCTCACCGGCGACGCCAGCGTCAACGCCGACGCGCCGATCATCTGCTGTACCGCCGAGATCCTGGCCAACCTGGCGTTGCGCGACGGGTCCGCGGCCGACGTCGGCCAGGTGGTGATGGACGAGTTCCACTTCTACGCCGAGCCGGACCGGGGCTGGGCGTGGCAGGTGCCGCTGATCGAGCTGCCGCAGGCCCAGTTCGTGCTGATGTCGGCGACGCTCGGCGACGTGACCCGGTTCGTCGACGACCTGAGCCGGCGGACCGGGCGGGCCACCGCCGTGGTCTCCTCGGCGCAGCGGCCGGTGCCGCTGATGTTCACCTACGCGACGACACCGCTGCACGAGACCCTGGAAGAGCTGCTCAGCACCCACCAGGCCCCGGTGTACGTGGTCCACTTCACCCAGGCGGCGGCACTGGAACGGGCCCAGGCGCTGATGAGCATCAACGTGTGCACCCGGGCGGAGAAGGACGCGATCGCTGCGGCGATCGGCAACTTCCGGTTCTCCTCCGGCTTCGGACGCACCCTGTCCCGGCTGGTCCGCCACGGCATCGGGGTGCATCACGCCGGCATGCTGCCCAAGTACCGCCGGCTGGTGGAGACCCTCGCCCAGGCCGGGCTGCTCAAGGTCATCTGCGGCACCGACACCCTCGGCGTCGGGATCAACGTGCCGATCCGCACGGTGCTGTTCACCGGCCTGTCCAAGTACGACGGGGTACGCACCAGGCTGCTCAAGGCCCGCGAGTTCCACCAGATCGCCGGGCGGGCCGGCCGGGCCGGATTCGACACCCTGGGCACCGTCGTCGTGCAGGCCCCGGAGCACGTCATCGAGAACGAGAAGGCCCTCGCCAAGGCCGGTGACGACCCGAAGAAACGGCGCAAGGTGGTCCGCAAGAAGCCGCCGGAGGGGTCGATCGGCTGGGGCAAGCCGACCTTCGAACGGCTGGTCGAGGCCGAGCCGGAGCCGTTGACCTCCAGCTTCCGGGTCAGCCACGCGATGCTGCTCAACGTGATCAGCCGGCCCGGCGACGCGTTCACCGCGATGCGCCACCTGCTGACCGACAACCACGAGGACCGGGCGGCGCAGCGCCGGCACATCCGCCGGGCGATCGCCATCTACCGGGCGCTGCGCGCCGGCGGGGTGGTCGAGCAGCTACCCGGGCCGGACGCCGAGGGCCGCCGGGTCCGACTCACCGTGGACCTGCAACTCGACTTCGCGCTCAACCAGCCGCTGTCGCCGTTCGCGCTGGCCGCGATCGAACTGCTCGACGTGGAGTCGCCGACGTACCCGCTCGACGTGCTGTCGATCATCGAGGCGACGTTGGACGACCCCCGGCAGATCCTTTCCGCGCAGCAGCACAAGGCCCGCGGCGAGGCGGTCGCGCAGATGAAGGCCGACGGCATCGAGTACGAGGCCCGCCTGGAACTGCTCGACGAGGTCACCCACCCGAAGCCGCTGGCCGAGCTGCTGGAGATGGCGTACGAGACGTACCGGCAGGGGCATCCGTGGGTGGCCGACTACGAGCTGGCGCCCAAGTCGGTGGTCCGCGACCTGTACGAGCGGGCGATGACCTTCGTCGAGTACGTCAACTTCTACGGGCTGTCCCGGTCGGAGGGTCTGGTGCTGCGGTACCTGGCCGACGCGTACCGGGCGCTGCGCCAGACGGTGCCCGACGACGCCAAGACCGAGGAGCTGATCGACCTCATCGAGTGGCTGGGTGAGCTGGTCCGCCAGGTCGACTCCAGCCTGATCGACGAGTGGGAGCGGTTGCGCAATCCGACCGATGACCCCGAGGCCGCCGTGGTTGCCGACGACCGGCCACCGGCGGTCACCGGCAACCCGCGGGCGTTCCGGGTGCTGGTCCGCAACGCGCTGTTCCGCCGGGTGGAGCTGGCCGCGTTGCGCCGCTACGACGAGCTCGGCGAGCTGGACGCCGACTCCGGCTGGGACGCCGACGCCTGGGCCGACGCGCTGGAGCCGTACTTCGACGAGTACGACGAGATCGGCACCGGACCGGACGCCCGTGGACCGGCGCTGCTGCTGATCACGCAGGAGCGGGAGCGGTGGCTGGTCCGGCAGATCTTCGCCGACCCGGCCGAGGACCACGACTGGGGGATCAGCGCCGAGGTGGACCTCGCCGCCTCGGACGAGGCGGGCAGCGCGGTGCTGCACGTCACCGCCGTCGGTCAGCTCTGACCGTCCGCCGTCGGTCAGCTCTGACGGTCGGCGTCGCTATCCCGCGCCGCCTCCGGCAGGTGGCTGTCCGGCCACAGTCCCGCGTACTCCAGCACCGACCTGACCCGCCGGGCCCGAACCGGATCCCAACGGTCCAGGACCGCGATCGCCTTGGCGAACGGTTCGCACATCGCGACGCCGCCGCACACCCGGCACTCGCCGACGCGGCTCGGCAGGTGGGTGGTGACGATGTCGCGGGCCCGGAGCACGACCGACTCGGTCGTGCTGCGGCGCACCGACGGCGAGCGGTTCGGGTTCGGCCCGGTCAGTCGGCCGCGCGGCGGCGTACCGATCGAGGTGTACCGGGCCAGGCGCGGCGTTCCGCCGATGCCGTCGTTTCGCATTTCCGTTCCTCCTGGGTGGAATTGTCGCCCTGATCGGACCTGATCTGCTTCCACCCTGGACTGTTTGGACCGACGAGCGGAAGATGATCGGCGACCGAGCGTAGCTATTCGATGACTGACACAAGATCAGATGGGTCAGTCGCGGCAAATTGAGGGATGTGAAGGTATTGTGAGCGGGAGCGAGTATCTGGTAGGTGAGCTGCGGCGCGTCCGCGAAATGCTCGGCCTCACCCAGGAAGCGTGGGGCGAGCGCATCCACTTTTCGACGTCACACGTCGGCTCGATAGAACGCGGCGAACGGCCCGCACTGCCCGACTATCTGGGCGCGGTGGACCGGGCATTCGGCACCGCGTTCGTGAAGTTCTATCGCGAATTCGTCGTCGGTGAACGCGCCCCGGTCTGGTACCGGCCGTTCATCGAGCAGGAGGGCAAGGCAACGCTCATCCGGGTCTTCCAACCCCTCGCGCTGCCCGGACTGCTGCAGACCGAGGCGTACGCCCGTGCGGTGCTGCTCGCATACGGCGAGCGCGGCGAGGCGATGGACGTCGCGTTGGCCACCCGGCTCGGCCGTAAGGAGATCCTCTACCGGCAGCCCGACTCCTGCCAGCTCGTCGCGGTCATCGACGAGAGCGTCCTGCACCGGCGGGTCGGCGACCCGTGCGTGATGCACGAACAGTTGACAGCGGTGGTGGCCGCCTGCGAGCAGCCGAACATCCGGGTCCAGGTGGTGCCGGCCGACGCCGGGGCGTACCCCGGGCTGGACGGACCGTTCGTCATCGCCACCGTCGACGGCAGATCCGTCGGCTACCTGGAGGGGTACCTGCAGGGGCGAGTGGTGGAAAATCCGGACGACGCGTCCAGCCTTGAACGTACCTGGGAGAGCATCCGCGACTACGCTCTATCTGGCCCGCAGAGCCTAGAACTGATCATGAGGACGGCTGAGAGATGGATGTAAGCACCGCGCCCCGGTGGCACAAGAGCACGCACAGCGACAGCACAAGCTGCGTGGAGGTCGCCGAGAACCTGCCTGGGCGGGTGCTGGTCCGGGACACCAAGGACCGCGACGGCGGCACCCTGACCTTCGCGCCGGCCGCCTGGTCGGCCTTCCTCGACCTGGCGACGGCCGACCGGTCGGACGCACGTTAGCCGTGGCGTGCCGCGCCGTGGCGTGGCGTGGCGTGCCGCGACCAGAGCTGAGTGATTACTTGCGCAGAATTCGGCCGACACGCCGGTAGCTGACCTGCAGCACGTCAAGTGATCATGACGGTGACCTCACTGGGCACGCCCGGCGATCGGGACGTACACCTCGGCGGCAAGGATGACGTCGGCCGGGCCCAGTGAGGTCACCAGCAACCCCCGATCGTCCGACACACCTCGGCGACGGTGAACTGATCACCCCCGCCCCCGGCGCCGGTGAATGCCTCGTGCTCGCCGTCGACCAGGCGCTGCACGTACCAGCTGCCCGGTTTCACCCAGAGCCGCAACGCGCGGTCGTCACCGAGGTCGACGGTGTCCACGACGACGTGACCGGCGGGTGGCCGCCACGACTCAGCCGGCTCCGGCTCGTCGCGCGGCACCAGGCTGACGACCACAGCCAGTGCCAGCGCGACACCGGCGAGACCGGCGACGGTACGGATGTTGCCCCGGGTCGAGCTTTCCATCTGTCGATACTGTCATCCGGCACTGTCTGGTGAAGACCCGTCAGGGCCGGCCCTCGGCACCGGCCGTCTCGGCCAGGAACGGGAGCATGAGCGCGACCACCTGGTCGGGGAACTGGGTGTGCGGGTAGTGCCCGGCTCCGTCGAGCATCGCCACCGTACCCAGGCCGGCGGGCAGCGCCGCGACGATCGCCTCGCCCTCGGCACGCGGGTCAGCCCAGTCCGGGTCCAGCGTCCCTTCGATGATCAGTACGGGGCAGCGGACATTGCCGAGTTGCGCACCGGCGTCGGCCGGGCTGGACTGGCCCATCTTCTGCAGCACCTTCATCCGGCCGGGCTCGCGCAGGCGCGCCTCGGTCCTAGCCAGCTGCTCGGCCCAGTCGGCGGGCCGCTGCCCAGGGAAGGCGACGTCGAGGTAGCCGAGCCACTGTTTGACGCTGCCGAACATGCCCGCCCCCAGCAGCCGGCTCATGCCCTGCCGGTACCGCTTGACCCGCAGGTCACCGAGGCTGATCGACTGTTTGCGGGTGAACGGCGCGAGCTCGACCACGGCGGTGATCAGCTCGGGTGCGGTGGCGGCGGCGATGGTGGCCGCCCCGCCGGAGATCGAGTGCCCGACCAGCACAGCCGGACCACCCAGGTGCCGGATCAGCGTGACCAGGTCACCGGCAATGTCGGTACGGGAGTACGACGGCCAGCCGATACTGGACTCGCCGGTGCCCCGCAGGTCGGTGGCGGCGACCCGGTAGCCGGCCGCGACCAGCTGCGGGGCGACGAAACGGTACGCCGCACGGCTCTCGCCCATGCCGGGCGCGAGGACCACGAGCGGGCCGTCGCCGGTCCCGGTGACCTCGTAGGCGATGCGCCCGCCGTCGAGGGACAGGTACGCGGTCATCACGACCTCCAGACCGGGAGCTAATTCTTGTATCTCTTAAGCTAATGGTATTAGCTAGAACTGTCAACCGAAGGACGAAGAGGTGCCAGCAGAGCGGTGCCCGCCGGGGACGACCATCGCCCGGTACTGATCCAGGACGTCGTCGAGGTGAGGCTGGCGCACGTCATTCCGCGATATGACGTGCGCCAGCCTCACCTCGCGAGCGTACGCACGGTATCGCTGGCCGCCGTGGAGACGGAGACGGGCCACACCGTTGACCAACTGCGATCGGACCGGCCGTCTCTTGACAGGCCAGACAGTGCGTCGGAGCGTGATCAAACACTGGGCGCAGCGTCACTTCTCGATTAGAATGGGTGTACTAATCCGGCTCCTGACCTGGGAAGGAACGCCGTGATCGCACCCCCTCCTGCCACCGCCTCGACCCCCACTGCAGCACCGACCAGCCCCGCCCCGGTCCCGTACGCGACCCTGCTCGGTTTCACCCGCTATGTCGGGCAGTCCGGGCCGGCCAAGGCAACCTTCGTCGGCGGGCTGCGCCGGCAGCGGGTCAGCCGCTCCGGGTTCAACCCGCACGGGCAGCTGGTCAAGGCGCTCAAGGCCGACATCCGGTTCCGCACCGGCGGCAGCCACCTGGCGGCCGTGGTCGGGCAGGTCGCCCAGCGCTGGCAGCCGCTGTACGCGACCCTCACCCCAGGCGCGCAGCGCTACCTGGAGTCGCTGGGGGATCTGACCCAGGTGGAGCTGGCGCAGACCCACGACGCGCTCGGCATGGTCGGCAACCTCCCCGTCAAGATCAACCCACACTTCGGCCTGCGGTACCCCGACGGGCACGCCGAAGCGGTCCGGATCCACTTCGACGACCAGCCACCCAGCCCCGACGCGTACACCGCGACCCTGCACCTGATGGCCCGGCACATGGACCAGGTGCTGCCGCACGCCGAGCCGGTCCTGGTCGACCTGCGGCGCGGCGTCACCTTCCGCCGCCCGGACGTCACGTCCCGCCCCGACCAGGTGGAGCGCTGGCTGGCCGGTGAGGCCGCCGCGTTCACCGCCATCTGGTCCGCCGCCGGCTGAGCCGTCCGGCGCATCGCCTCTTGATGCGAGCACAGGGTGCGCCGGGGGTACGCCGCCACGTGCGGCGTATCCTCGGCCACCGGTGAACCTGTGGACCGAACTTCGCGCCGGTGCCGTCCTGTTCGAGGACGACACCGCCCTGGTGCTGAACAAACCTCCCGGTGTGTCGGTGATGGGCGAACGGCACGGCACCGACCTGGCCCGCCTCGCCGAAGAGGCCGGTGAGCCGGTCTTCCCGGTGCACCGCATCGACAAGAACACCTCCGGGGCGATCCTGTTCGCCAAACAGCTGCGCCACCACGGCGACCTGACCCGGCAGTTCAACCGCCGTACCGTGGAAAAGGTCTATCTGGCCGTGGTGTCGGCCGCCGCAACCGATGCCGATGCCGCTCGCGCGCCGCTGCCCGACGTCGGCGTCGTCGACCTGCCGCTGAGCGTGGGCCGCAAGAACCGGGTCCGGGTCGCCGGTAACCGAGCCGACATCGGCTTCGACGCCGCCACCGCGCGCTGGTCGCTCGCCGCCGGAACCGAGTTCGACCACGTCAAGAGCTATCCGTCGCAGAGCCGGATCACCGCCGTCACCGCCGGGTCCGACGGGGTCACCACCGGATCCGGTACGCCAGTAGCCGACGCCACGCACCGGCTGCTCGCTGTCGCGCCGCTCACCGGCCGCCGGCATCAGATCCGGGTGCACCTGGCCTGGATCGGGCACCCGATCGTCGGTGACCCACTGTTCGACCGCACCGCCGCCGCCAGCGGGGTACGCACCTATCTGCACGCCTGGCGGCTCGGCTTCGACACGGCCGGCGGCAGGCGGGTCGACGTGACGGCGTCGCCGGACCCCGACTTCTGGCAGCCGGTGTCCGGCGACGCTCCCCTGCCGGATGATCTGGGCCGGGCGTACCAGCGGTTGCACGGGTCCGGCTGACCTGGCGGATATCCGCGCCCCGCTGGCCCGGCAGCGCGGCCGTCGGCTGCGGCAAGCCGTCCGGCGGCGCTGCCTCCAACGGCGGGTCAGCTGGTCCAGCCGCCGTCCGAGGTGATGACGGCGGCGTGTCCGGCGGCGGCAAGCAGCTTGCCGGTGCCGTCCAGCCCATCGGTGTCGACGTCGCAGCCGACCATCGCCGCTCCCTCGGCGGCCAGCCGCAGCGCCACCGCCCGGCCGATGCCGGATCCGGCGCCGGCGGGTGCCCTCGACCGTGGCCACTCGACGCAAACTCGCGCTGCCACGACCACCGCCAAGATCAGCTACGTGGGGCGCCTGGTCGAGGTGACGAAGCGGGACCAGGCCGACGGGGCGAAGGTCAACGTCCCGCCGGCACGGTCCTTGCTGTCCCGGACCAGGACCCGGCCGGGAAGGTTGTCGGCGACCTCGACACAGGCGCCGCCGTTGCTGCTGCTACGGGTGGACGTGCGCCACACCGGCTCGCTCATGCTCATCGATCACTCTCAGGATCAGATCACGGGACTGGTCACAGGGCAGTGCCCGCGCGCAGACCATCTCCCACGCGAGCACCAGGTGGCGGAGCTTGTCGGCGGTCTCGCAGACCCGCCCTGCCATCTGGTCGTCAATGTACGCCGCCGTTCCGCCGTCCGGCAGGGTCGCCAACACGAACGCACCGGCCAGCCCCGGGTGCAGCCCGGCGGAGAACGGCAGGACGCGCACGTGCACGGTCTGCCGGTGGCCGATGTCGACCAGATGCTCCAGCTGGTCCTTCATCAGCGCCGACGGCCCGACCCGCAGCGCGGCCTCGCCGATGATGGCGGTCAACGGCACCGGGTACGGATTCACCCGCTCCAGCGCCGCCGTCTGCCGCTCCATGCGCTCCCGGGTCATCTCCTCGATCTGCACCTCGGTGTGCGTGCCGGCGGAGATGACCTCCCGGGCGTACGCCTCGGTCTGCAGCAGCCCCGGGATGAGCGAGTGCTCGAACCAGCGCAGCTGCACCGCCCGGGACTCGTTCAGCTTCCACGGGCGCATCCATGGGGCGACCGCCTCGCCGCGCGCCTGCTCGGCCAACCGGCGCAGCTCGTCGCCGGTGCCGAGCACCCGGTCCAGGCTGACCGCCAGGTCGTCGGGCGGCAGTGAGCGCCCCGTCTCGTAGTGGCCGATCTGCGATCCGGTCACGTGCACCTGTGAGCCGAGCGCGTCCTGCGACAGTCCTTTCTCGGTCCGCCGCAACCGCAGGATATGCCGAAACTCATTCACGTTCGCCATCTGTTCCCCCACGCTGATGAAGTAGTGATCCTATTACCGCCACACATCTTCCCGGCCGGGCGACGGATAGTCCAGGGTGGAAGTCAGACCCGGAGGGAATGACCGGCAAGCGTTCCCTCCGGGGCACCCGAATCGCACTCTCCACGTAGGGGGAACAGTGCCCAGGAACGACGGAATCGGCGGGACGCCCCGGCTCGCCCGGTACACCTCGATCAGTACGCCACGCGATGTCGACTTGACACCGAACCGGCCTCCGCTGCCGAAGCGAACCCCTGGGCAGGTCGACCCGGACCGCGACTGGCCATTCCAGCTCAAGGGCGCTCAGCCACGCTCCGCCGCGCTGGAGGCGGCGATCCGGCAGGCGAACGAGACGGCTCGTACGCATATTCCGAATCGGACCACCGGCGAGTGCCACCGGTGCGGCGGGGTGGTCGCGCCGTGCCGGCCGTCGCTGCGCGCCCTCGCCATCCTGGACCGGTGGGACCCGAGCTCGGCGCGACAGGTCCGAGCGGTGTTGCAACTGTCCGGTCTGATGCCGGCCGGCTATCCGCACGACAACGCAGGCAACGACCAGGGTGACGACGTCAACGACGAGTGACCAGCCCCCGTAGACACCCGGGGTGCTCCGCTCCCCCGCTCGCCGCGACCGGTCCCATGGCGGTCCTCTCCCCAGCCCCCGTCCGGGAGGGTCCGCCACGACGGCCGGTCCAGCGCGGCCGACCGGCCGCATTCCCTGCCCGGGAGGCACCACCGAATGGGCGGGCGACGGAGCACTCCGGGCCATTCCCGACGTCCACACGGGTCCTGACGCATCGATGTGAGGCTGAGATACCTATTCCGCGCCAGATAACGTATCTCAGCCTCACATCGCGGAGCGGCCGGGCGGGGAAGCGGCGGGGGGCGGGAAGCGGGGAGCGGCGGGCAGAAAGCGACGGACAGCGCGCGGGGCAGTCGACGGCAGCGCCGTGGCCGGTTAAGCTCACCGGCAGCGCGTCGGGGATCGCGCCGAGACTCGCCGGAAGGCTCGAAGCCACCCCAGGTCCGAGGTTCGAGCGACGGACGCCGGAGCTCTGAATCCGCCCGTGCGAGTCCGGGCGCAGAGCGAGGTTTCCCGTGAAGACGCTCCCCGACAATCCGCACCTGGACCACCTGCGGCAACAGGCCAAGGAGCTGCTGGCCGGGCTGCGTGACGTCGTTCCGACCACGACCCTGGCCGACGCGCAGGCGGCGCTGGCCGGTCAGTACGGCTTCCGCACCTGGCCGGAGCTCAAGGCCGAGGTCGACCGGATGCACGGGCGGGCCGACACCGCCGACCCGTCGCTTGCCCAGGCGATCGCGGACCGCTTCGACCTGGGCAGCGTCGCCGGCCCGATGCGTTCACTGGCCCGCCCGGACGACATCGGCCGCCGCTGGTCGATCGACACCGACCGAGGGCGTTTCACCGTCCGTACGGTGGACACCTGGCTGCCGACCGTCGACGCCGACACTGACGTCGCCCTGCAGCTGGCCGCCGCAGCGGCCGGTGTGCTGCTGCCGACCCCGGTACGCAGCCGCGACAGCGAGGTCGTCGAGTCCGTCGGTGGGCACCGGTGGCGGGCGTACCAGCATCTGCCGGCCGGACCGCCGCTCGCGGCCCCGGTGAGCGCGGCGGTCGCCGGTGCGGTCGGCGACGTGCTCGCCACGCTGCACGGCCTGGCGTTGCCGGTCGGTCGGGTCAGCCCGTGGCACGCCAGACGGATCGGTCCGGCCAGTTGGGCCGGGCTGGCGGCCACCGCAACCGCTCGGCAGGCGCCCTGGGCCGGGCAACTGGCGGCGGCGGTGCCGGCCCTGGAGGACCTGGCGGCGGTCGGCCGCGACGTGCCGGTGCCGGATCCGGTGCTGACCCACAACACGCTCGGGCCGGCGCAGACCCGGCTCGCTCCCGACGGTCGCCTCGTCGTCGTCGGCTGGGAGCACGCCGGTGGACAGCCGCCGGCCTGGGAGTTGGCGAACGCCCTGCTGGACTGGGCAGTCGCACCGCACGGTCGGGTCGACGCCGTCGGTGCGCGGGCGCTGGTCGACGGCTACCGTCGGCGGGCCGGTGGCGTGCCGACACGGTGCCTGGCCGATTTCCGGGGCGCGGCGACCGGTCTGGTCAACTACGTGTCCGAGCAGGTCGAGGCAGCGTTGGCTGCGCGGACGACCGAGGATCGGCGGTACGCCGAGCGCAGTGTGCGACACGTGCTGTCCCGGCTTCCGACGCGTACGACGTTGGAGAGGCTGCTGAACGCGGTGGCCTGAACCAGGGACAGGTGGCCGGAAACCCGGGCGACCGGGCGAGGGGCGGCGGGTATCGTGGTCAGCGCCATGAACCCGCCCTCCGCCGCGCGCTCCGCCTCTGAACTGCTGAAACTCCTCCCCGAGCTGACTCTTCGTGACGAACGGCGGCTGCACCGACGCCTCGACGGGGTACGCAAGGTCCGGGATCCGCAGGCCCGGCAGGCGGCGCTCGACGAGATCGCCACCGCGGTCGCGTCGGCGCAGCAGGCGGTGCAGCGGCGGCGGGACGCGGTGCCGCAGATCCGCTACCCGGACGGGCTGCCGGTCAGCGAACGCGCCGGCGACATCGCGGCGGCGATCCGCGACCACCAGGTGGTGATCGTGGCCGGCGAGACCGGCTCGGGTAAGACCACCCAGATCCCGAAGATCTGCCTGGAGCTGGGTCGTGGGGTGCGCGGGCTGATCGGGCACACCCAGCCGCGTCGGCTGGCCGCCCGTACCGTCGCCGACCGGATCGCCGACGAGCTCGGCACCACCCTGGGCGACGTGGTCGGCTACAAGGTCCGGTTCAACGATCAGGTCGGCGGCCAGACCCTGGTGAAGTTGATGACCGACGGGATCCTGCTGGCCGAGTTGCAGCACGACAAGATGCTGCGCCAGTACGACACGTTGATCATCGACGAGGCGCACGAACGCAGCCTGAACATCGACTTCATCCTCGGCTACCTCAAACAGCTGCTGCCCCGCCGCCCCGACCTGAAAGTGGTCATCACGTCGGCGACGATCGACCCGCAGCGCTTCGCCGACCATTTCAGCGAGCCGGGCCGGCCACCGGCACCGGTGGTCGAGGTGTCCGGGCGGACCTATCCGGTGGAGGTGCGCTACCGGCCGCTGCTGCGGGAGACCGTCGACCCGGACGACCCCGACGCCACGCCGGGCACCGTCACCCTCGACCAGGTCGACGGGATCGGCGCGGCGGTCGAGGAGCTGGCCGGCGAAGGCCCCGGCGACATCCTGGTCTTCCTCAGCGGCGAACGGGAGATCCGCGACGCCGCCGACGCGTTGGGCAAGCTGGTCGCCAACCGGCCCCGGCTGCGCGACACGGAGATCCTGCCGCTGTACGCCCGGCTGTCCGCCGCCGAGCAGCACCGGATCTTCCAGCCGCACCCGGGCCGGCGGGTGGTGCTGGCCACCAACGTCGCCGAGACGTCGTTGACCGTGCCGGGCATCAAGTACGTCATCGACCCGGGTACGGCGCGGATCTCCCGCTACAGCAACCGGCTCAAGGTGCAGCGGCTGCCGATCGAGCCGGTGTCGCAGGCGTCGGCCAACCAGCGTAAGGGCCGCTGCGGGCGCACCTCGGACGGCATCTGCATCCGGTTGTACGACGAGGCCGACTTCGAGTCGAGACCGGAGTTCACCGATCCGGAGATCCTGCGGACCAACCTGGCCTCGGTGATCCTGCAGATGACGTCGATCGGGCTGGGCGACATCGCCGCGTTCCCGTTCGTCGAGCCGCCGGACCGCCGGCAGATCACCGACGGCGTCGCGCTGCTGCACGAGCTGGGCGCGATCGAGCCGCCGTCGCCGGGCCTGCCGCCCCGGTTGACCCAGGTAGGTCGGCGGCTGGCGCAGCTGCCGGTGGATCCCCGGCTGGGCCGGATGGTGCTCGCGGCCGAGAGTAACGGCTGCGTCGACGAGGTCGCGGTGATCGCCGCCGCGCTGTCCATCCAGGACCCCCGGGAGCGGCCGGCGGAGCAGAAACCCCAGGCCGACCAGGCGCACGCCCGGTTCGCCGACCCGGAGTCCGACTTCGTCGCGCTGCTCAACCTGTGGCGCTACCTGCGGGAGCAGCAGCGGGAACGGTCCGGCAGCGCGTTCCGGCGGATGTGCCGGGCCGAGTTCCTCAACTACCTGCGGGTCCGCGAGTGGCAGGACATCAACAGCCAGATCCGGCAGGTGCTGCGGTCGATGAACGTACCGGTCGACCGGGGCGGTGAGCCGGCCGCGCCGACCGCCGTACACCAGTCGCTGCTGGCCGGTCTGCTGTCGCACGTCGGGGTGAAGGATCCGGCCAAGCCGGAGTACCTGGGCGCCCGGGGAGCCAAGTTCGCGGTCTTCCCTGGCTCGGCGCTGGCCCGCAAGCCGCCCCGCTGGGTGATGGCCGCCGAACTGGTCGAGACGTCCCGGCTGTGGGCGCGTACGGTCGCCAGGATCGAACCCGAGTGGGTCGAGGCGCTCGCCGGCCACCTGGTGAAACGCTCGTACAGCGAACCGCACTGGGAGAAGAAGCAGGCGGCGGTGATGGCCTACGAGAAGGTCACCCTGTACGGCGTACCGCTGATCGCCGGACGCAAGGTCACCTTCGGTCGGGTCGATCCGGTGCTGAGCCGGGAGCTGTTCATCCGGCACGCCCTCGTCGAGGGCGACTGGCACACCCCGCACCGGTTCTTCCACGACAACCGGGCGCTGCTCGACGAGGTCGGCGAGCTGGAGGAACGGGTCCGCCGCCGGGACATCGTGGTCGACGACGAGACCCTGTTCGAGTTCTACGACCAGCGGCTGCCCGCCGAGGTGGTCTCCGGCCGGCACTTCGACTCCTGGTGGAAGAAGACCCGCCGGGACCGGCCCGACCTGCTCACCTTCGACCGGGACATGCTGGTCAACCAGGGCAAGGGCCGCATCGACCCGGCGGACTTCCCCGACGAGTGGCACTCCGACGGGATAGCCCTGCCGCTGACGTACCGGTTCGAGCCCGGCACCGGAACCGACGGGGTGACCGTCGACGTGCCGTTGGCGATGCTCAACCAGGTGTCCGACGACAGCTTCGGCTGGCACGTGCCCGGGCTGCGCGAGGAGCTGGTCGTGGCCCTGATCCGGTCGCTACCGAAGCAACTGCGCCGCAACTTCGTGCCGGTGCCGGACTTCGCCCGCGCGGTGCTGGCCGCGATCACCCCCGGCTCCGAACCGCTGCTGGACGCGCTGGGTCGGGAGCTGCGTCGGCTGACCGGGGTGATGGTGCCGCACGACGCCTGGGACCTGACCAAGGTGCCCCAGCATCTACGGGTCACCTTCCGGGTGGTCGACGAGAACGACAAGCCGCTGGCCGAGGGGAAGGACCTGGCCGCGCTGCGCCGCGAGCTGACCACTGAGGTACGCAAGGTGGTGGCGGCCGCCGCGCCGGACGTGGAACGCCGCGGGTTGCGCGACTGGAGCATCGGCGCGCTGCCGCGCAGCGTCGAGCAGGACCGGGTCGGATACCGGGTCACCGCGTACCCGGGTCTGGTCGACGAGGGGGCGAGCGTCGCGGTCCGGGTGTTCGACAGCGCTGCCGTGCGGGACCGGTCGATGTGGGCCGGCACCCGGCGGCTGCTGCTGCTCACCCTGCCGTCCCCGGCGAAGTTCGTCTCCGGCCGGTTGTCCAACCAGGACAAGCTGGCGTTGAGCCGCAACCCGTACCGCAACGTCGTCGAGCTGCTGGACGACTGCGCCGGGGCGGCGGTGGACCTGCTGATGACGCAGGCGGGCGGTCCGGCCTGGGACGCCGACGGCTTCACCGCGCTGCGCGAGCAGGTCCGCGCCGGGCTGGTCGACGTCACGGTCGAGATCGTTTCCCGGGTACGCCAGGTGCTGGCGGCGGCGTACGCGGTGCAGCAGCGGCTCGGCCGTACCACCGATCTCGCGCTGGTGGCGGCGCTCAGCGACGTCCGCGAGCAGCTCGCCGCCCTGGTCTACCCGGGGTTCGTGACCGCCACCGGGTACGCCCGGCTGGCGGACCTGCCGCGCTATCTGACCGCGATCGAACGCCGGTTGGAGAAGCTGCCGCAGAATCCGCGCCGGGACCGCGACCAACAGGCCAGGATCGACACGGTACGCCGGGAGTACCAGCAGATGCTCGACGGGTTGCCGCCGGCCCGGCACAACACCGAAGCCGCCCGGCGGATCCGCTGGATGATCGAGGAGCTGCGGGTGAACGTGTTCGCCCAGGCGCTGGGTACCCCGTACCCGGTGTCGGAGCAGCGGATCTACCGGGCGATGGACGAGGCCGAGCAGGCCGAGTGAGCCGGTCGGTCCCGCCGCCGGCCGGGTCGGTCCGGTCGGGCTGAGCGGTGCCGGTCAGTTGCGTTGCAGGGTGAGCACGGACAGTCCGGCGACGGCGTCGATGTCGTACCGGTCGGTCGCACCCGCCCAGCCCTGGCCGGTGAAGACCGCACCGGGGGCGATGCCGTCGTGGCTGCGGGTGTCGATGGTGGCGCTGGCCGCCCCGGACCCGAACCGGACCTGGGCCGGGGGCCCATCCGGAGCGTTGATCAGGAACTGGTTGGCGCCGCCGGTCATCCGCACCGGCAGGGTGCCGTCCGGCGCGGGCAGGGACAGCTCGATGCGGGCCGCCCCGCCGACGATGTCCACTCCGCTCAGCTCGGCACCGGTCAGGTCGATCAGGTGTTCCGCGACGCCGCCGGTGAGCCGCAACTGCCAGCGCACCGACGAGTGCAGCTCGATGTCGACGACACCGGGTCCGGACTGGTCGTTCGGCACCAGGTGCAGCTTGATCCGGTTGTCGTCGGCGATCACCCGTGGTTGCACGTCCGCGTCGATCGGGGTCCGGACCCGGTACAGGTCGCCGCCGAGGTCGGCGGCCCGGATGTTGACCGTCGTGGTACCACTGACCAGGTCGAACTCGGCCTGCTGTAGTTCGCCGAGCGGGCCGGTCACCAGGCGTTCGGTGGCGGGTTCCGGATCGACGGCGGCCGGGTCGACCACTGCGGGACCGTCGGCCGGCGGCGGCGAGTCGGCGACCGTGGTGTCCGATGTGGTCCGTAGCGCGTCGACGACGCCGGCCCCGACCAGCGCGGCGAGCACGAACAGTGCCACCAGCCCGGTGACGACCATCGCGAGTCGGCGTGGTCGGCCGTCGGCCGGCCCGGTCATGTCGGGTTCCGGGTCGAAGAACGGGACCGCCGGGGTGACCGGTTCCGGTCGGTCCAGTTCCCGGGCCAGCCACGGCGGCGGCGGCAACAGACGTGGCGACACGGTCACCGGCTCGTCGTCGAGGCGCTGCGGGTGGTGAGCCGGTTCAGGTGGATACCCGGCCGTGGGACCATGCCAGGCAGGACCGGATCGCCGCACCGGACTGGTTTCCCGCGCAGGTGCCGGAGCCTGCACCTCGCCGAGTTCGATCGCGGCTGGTTCGCCCCCCTGTGCCGGTCGCTGCATGGCTGCCCCTCCTCGGCGTTCGCGGGCACGGCGCACCGTTGTGCCCGTACAGCAGTACGCAGCCGGACGTTCGGCGGATCGATGCCGCTGCCGGAAAGTTTCGGATGCCGGCCGCAGCCTGACCTTGGGCTCAGCGGTCACTCATACTCGGTGTCAGGGCTCGCGTCCACCCCCGCCTACCCGCCGCGAGCCCCGGAGGACAGTGATGCGCATTCAGGTCGAAACGAGCATACCACCCGAATTGTCCGAACCGACCTGGCAGTTGTACACCACCGCGTTCGACGAACTCCGGGTCACCGCGGTCCAACGGCACGTGATGGACCGGGTCGAGTTCGACCAGGTGCTGAGCGACGCCCGGGTGCTGAAGTATCTGGGGCGCGACGACCGGTCCCCCGATCTGCTTACCGCGCTCGCCACCTTCACCAACGAGCTGGATTCGATGCCGCTGATCTCCCCGGACTACTTCGCCCACCGCTGGCCGGACCTGTACGCGCAACGCCGGATCTGGTACATCGGCTTCTTCGCCGTCCATCCGCAGTACCGCGGCAGCGGCATCTTCGAATCGGTGATCGCCGACATGTGGCAACGCGTGCAGGACAGCGACGGTGTCGCGGCGTTGGACATCTGCCGCCGCAACGACCAGATCGGGCTCGGCCGGGCCATCCATCAGACCCTGGGGACGTTGACCGAGGGAGCGCGGGCGACCCGGCTGGACGAGCAGACGTACTGGCTCTACGAGTTGCCGCCGCGCCCCTGAACCTGCCTGGCAGCCGGCACCACCGGCCCGTCCACCGGGTCGGCGGGTCGGCTCGCCCACCGTCGGGCGAACTCAGCCGGGCCGACCGGCTCTCCCCAGAGCCTGCCCTGCCCGAACAGCACGCCGAGGACGGCCAGCACGCCCTGCTGCAGCGGGGTCTCCACCCCCTCGGCGACCACGGTCAGGTGCAGGGCGCTGCTCATCGCCACCACCGCCCGGACGATCTCCTCGTCCTTGGCGCTCTGGCCGAGGCCGGCGACGAACGCCCGGTCCACCTTGACCCCGGTGACCGGATGCTTGCGTAGATAGCCCAACGCGGAGAACCCGGTGCCGAAGTCGTCGACGACGATCCGGATCCCCCGCTGCCGCAGGTCAGCCAGCACCTGGCCGGTGACGCTGGTCGGGTCGATCATCACCGACTCGGTGATCTCCAGGACGACGGCGGAGGCCGGCACCCGGTGCCGGTCGAGCGCATCGTCCAACGCCCGGATCAGACCCGGGTCACGCAACTGGCGGGGCGACACGTTGACCGACATCCAGAAGTCTGCCGTCACCGTGCCGTCCGCCCGCCACTGCGCCAGCTGCCGCAACGACCGGTCGAGCACCCAGCGTCCGATCGGACCGATCAGCCCGGTGTCCTCGGCGATCGGGATGAACACCGCCGGTGAGATGCTGCCCCGGCCCGGATGCTCCCAGCGCAGCAACGCCTCGGCACCGATCAGGCTGCCGCTTTCCAGGTCGACGATCGGTTGGTAGGCGATCCGCAGATCGTCCTCGCTGAGGGCGATCCGCAGGGCCTGTTCGATTTCCACCCGCTCGCGGACCCGCTCGTGCATCGACGCGTCGAACATCACCCAGCGGCCGCGACCGTCGGCCTTCGCCTGGTACATGGCCGTGTCGGCGTCGCGCAGCAACGCGTCGGCGGTCACCGGCGGATCGTTGCCCGCGCCACCGTCGTCGAGGTGGGTCCCGGCGATCCCGACCGAGGCGGTGATCACCGCCTCGACCTGCCTGATCCGCAGCGGTTCGTGCACACAGTCGATGATCCGGTCGGCCAGCGCCACGGCCTGCGCGCGGCTTCCCAGCTGGACCACGACGAACTCGTCCCCACCGACCCGGGCGACCGTCGCCGCAGCCGGCAGCGCCGCCCGCAGTCGGGCCGCCACCTGGGCGATCAGCTGATCACCCGCGTGGTGCCCCCACGAGTCGTTGACCAGTTTGAACCCGTCGAGGTCGAGGAAGAACACCCAGACCCCGGCGTCCGCTGGCCGCCGACCGGCGGTGAGCAACCGGCGCACCTCGGCGGCGAGCATCAACCGGTTCGGCAGGCCGGTCAGTGGGTCGTGGGTGGCGCGGTGCTCGTAGCGGCGTTGCGCGGCAGCGTACCCCTGGACGGCGGAGACCGCCCGCATCATCAGCAGCACCACCATGGCAGCACCGCCCACGCCGAGCACCAGCCGGTCGGCCGTCGATCGCCCGGAGACGAAGACGGTGAGCACGAACGGCGCGGCCAGCGCCGGGCCGATCAGCAGCAGCCGCTGCCACGACCAGGCCTGCACCGGCAGCCGGGCCGCCTGACCGAGGTCGACCACGGAGGGGTGCAGGGCGGCGGCGCCGATCAGCAGGAAGCCGAGCATGAAGGGCAGATCCAGCAGCCGGGATCCGGTGAGCTGACCGGAGACTCCGATGATGGCGTACAGCACGTCGCCGACCACCAGCAGACTCATGGAGGCGACCAGCAGCAGGTAGCTCGGCCGCCGAACGGCGGTGGTGAAGGCCAGGCTGACCAGCAGCAGGATCAGGATCACGTCGAAGATCGGATACAGCGCGGCGAGGGCGGAGACCAGGGCCGGCCGGTCGGTGATGCTGCCCGCCGGCACCGCCAGCAGCAGTACGGAGCACAGCGCCGCACCGATGAAGACGATCAGACCGTCGATCACCGCGTGTGACGGCAGCCGGCCCCGGGTGCGCAGCAGCCCGGCCAGGCCGAGCAGCATGAACAGGTAACCCGGCACGGTGGCGGCGTCGGCGGCCAATGCGTACGGCCCGTCCTGCTCGACCGCCCACGGCCGGGCCAGCGCCCCGGTGAGGAAGCACACGCAGGCGACAGCGAGCAGCCACCAGGCCCAGCGGGGCTGGGCCCGGTGCCAACGGGGGCCCAGGGTCACGGCGAGCGCGCCACCGACCCCGGCGACGGTGAAGGCCGGTCCGGCGATCATCGGCGTGTCGAACGCCGCGTAGAGCACGGCGGCGACAACGCCGAAGGCCAGGAACACCAGTGCCGGCAACGATGACGACAAGGCTTGTCCCGTCCCCGGCGCCGCGGGTCGCGTCACGATGGCCCCTGCGCACATGTCATTCACCGGCTGATTCGTCGAACAGGCCGACACCTTACCAAGGTGACGGGGCGGTCAGCCTGGTCAGGCCGGGCCCGCCACGGTGGGGCCGATCGGTCGCGGCTGATGGTCGCTGCCGCACCGCCGACCAATCGTCCGTTTGGCGTATGGCTCGGTCGGATATCGCCGGTTTGACGTGCGAAGTCGGTGGATATGTTGACCCGGTGCCTGCCACCCCTCCCTCGCCGGGCCGGCTGCCGTCGCTGACCGGGCTGCGGTTCGCCGCTGCGCTACTGGTCTTCGGCGTGCACGCCTACTCGTTCATCCCGTTGGCTGACCCGCCGGCCGACCGGGTCGCCGGCATCCTGTTCAACGGCGGTGACCTGGGCGTTTCGTTCTTCTTTGTGCTGTCCGGTTTCGTCCTCACCTGGTCGGTCCGCCCCGGCTACCGGCCGGGTCGGTTCTGGTGGGGACGCCTGGCGCGGGTCTACCCGGCGCATCTGGTCGCCCTGGTGCCGGCCGTCGTCGGCCTGATGCTGACAGCACGACTGCCGGACATCTGGCCGCGGCTGCTGGCCTTCTCAGCACCGCTGGTCCAGGCCTGGCATCCGTCGGACGTGTACTACCTGGGGATCAACCCGGTCACCTGGTCGCTGTCCTGCGAAATGGCGTTCTACCTGGCGTTCCCCCTGTTGTACGCGGGACTGCGCCGGCTCGGCACGACGGCGCTGCGGGTCGCCGCCGTCGCCCTGCCGGCCGCCGTCTGGCTGATGCCGGTGGTGGCCGACCTGCTGATCGCGGCGGAACACCGCCGCTGGTTCGTCTACATCTTCCCGCCGGTACGGATGTTGGAGTTCCTGCTCGGCATCGTGCTGGCGCTGCTGGTGCGGCGGGGCGCCTGGCGGGGTCCGGGACTGCGGGTGGCCACCGCTCTGTGGGTGGTGAACTATCTCGCCGTCGAGTGGCTGCCGGCGCAGGCCCGCGACACCGCAGCGACGATCGTGACGATCGGTCTGCTGGTCCCGGCGGCGGCACTGGCCGACCTGCACGGCCGGCGGTCCTGGTGGCGCCACCGGGTCGCGGTCCACCTGGGCGAGGTGTCATACGCGTTCTTCCTGCTTCATCTCGTGGTGATCGTGACCGTGATGCACCTCGTCGGCCGGGACCGGGAGTGGGCCACCGGGCAGGCGGTCGGGTTGACGCTGGCGTTCCTGGTCGGGTCCTACCTGTTGGCGGTGCCGCTACACCGGTGGGTCGAGCTGCCGGCGATGCGTCGACTCAGGCCGACTCCGCCGGCAACTCCGCCCGGACCACCCGAACCGCCGACGCGGGACCGGCGGCAGACCGGGCCGGATCCCCGGCGGGACGCTCTCACCGGTTGACTACGCTCGCCGACGGGGCGGCACCGCCCTCCGACGGGAGGCACCATGGACAGGCGAGTTGGTGGGTTCGACGCACAGCTCGGCGTACGGGCCGAAGAGATCTCCGCGGAGCGGGTGGAGCTGCGGCTGCCGGTGACCCCGGCGCTGCACCAACCGTTCGGGATCGTGCACGGCGGGGCGTACTGCGCGCTGGTGGAGAGCGCGGCGAGCATCGGCGCGGCGACCTGGCTCGGTGACGAGGGCCGGGTGGTGGGGGTGGCCAATCAGACCGACTTCCTGAAGGCGGTCTCCGGCGGGGAACTGATCGCCGTCGGTACTGCGGTCCACCGCGGCTACAGCCAACAGCTGTGGCAGGTTCATATCACCGACGGTGACGGACAACTGGTCGCCCGGGGTCAGGTGCGGCTGCAGAACCTCCGGCCGGGAGGCGGCCGCCGCTCCTGACGCCGTCGGTGGCCCGCCCGATGCGCGACAGCCCGCCCATTGCTGCGGCGATCCGGCGAACCGGACAGCTCTCCGGTCCGTACACACTGGCAGGAGGCGATGAGACATGGGCATCATGGTCAACCCTGCACGCCGTGATACGACCGGTTCCGACCTCTACATCCTGCGCGGTCTGCTGTGGTGCGGTGACCGCCTGTTGATTCCGGCCAGCACCGACGACGGCACCCGCCACTATGCCTGCCCCGACACGGAATGTGACCGTTCCCTGATCAACGCCGAGGAGATCGAACAGCAAGTGTGGCAGCGGTACGTACAGCTGAACGCCGACGCCGCCGACGTGGTCAGTCGCGACCAGCGGCGGGCGGCGCTGGTCGGCGTACTGGCCCGGGTCACCGTCGGCACCAGCCTGGTGGGGCTGGACTACGGCTGGCGGGACTGACCGCCGCCAGGACCGGCACTCACCACCCGAACGGGCCGGTCACCGCACGAACGCTTGCTCACAGCACGAACGCGTCGGTCCACAGCTGCCCGGACCGGCCGGTCAACGCGCCCAGCAACGCGACCGCCTGGCCGTCGGTGAGTGAGGCAACGTAGTCGACGATCGCCCGACCCTGAGCGGCGGCGACCAGGCTGCCGCCCGGGGCGCCGCTCACCCCGGGGACGGCACCGGTGCCGGTGGTCGCCGCCAGCTCCGCCTCGGCCAGCTCGACCAGGTCGTGCAGTCGGCGGGGCAGCCGCCCCTGCTCGTCCGGGTCGGTCACCCAGGCGTGCAGCGCGTCGACCAGGGTGGCCAGCAGATCGGCCTGACCGCGCTGATGCAGCGCCAGGTCCGGCCGGGCGAGGACGAACCGGTGGTGCACGAACTTGAGCACCTGCACCTCGTGCCACTGGGCGGTCGCCAGCAGCACGTGGCCGGAGCGTACCGGCGGGTTGGCAGTGACGCCGATCGCGCCGACCAGTCGCCGGGTCCACCGCGCGGAGAACGTGCTGATGCTTCCCTCCGCTTCGATCGACCCGTCGAACGGCACCATCAGCAGGCCGTCCACCAGCTCCTGACGGACGTGTTCGACGGCGGCGGCGAACGCCTCGTCGGAGGCGATCCAACTGTCCTTGCGGTGCAGCTGGCGGCGGAGCCGCTCGATGGACCGGCCGGGGCGGTGCGCGCTGGCGGCGATCTCCGCGTCGGTGAACTCCCGCAGCTCGGCGGCGGAGCGCTGCCAGGTGACGAGTTCACCGGCGACCGGGCCCTGCTGCAGTACGCCGACCCGGTGGAAGTCCTCCACGTCGTGGATGGCGTACGCGATGTCGTCGGCGGTGTCCATTATCGAGGCTTCGACGGTCTGTTGCCACGGATCGAGCACCCCGGCGAACGGCGCCCGGGCCTGCCGCAGGTCGGCCGCCTCGGTGGTGTAGGCGCCGAACTTGACCGACCCGACCGCCGGATCGTCGGGCGCGACCGCGGCGCCACGGGGCGCCGGGCGCAGCAGGCTCGGATGCGGCTGCGGATAGGTGCGCCGGGTCCACGGGTACTTGAGCATGGCGGCCCGCACCGCTGCGGTCAGGTCCAGACCGACGGCCGCCTCGCCCCGGATCTCGGTGCTGGTCACGATCCGGTAGGACTGCGCGTTTCCCTCGAAACCGTCCGGCAGACCGAGCCGGTGCCGGGTCACCCGGTCCAACACCCGTTCACCAAGGTGCCCGAACGGCGGGTGGCCCAGGTCGTGGGCGAGCGCTGCCGCCTCGACCACGTCCGGGTCGCAGCCGCCGAGCTCGTCGAGCAGGGTCCGGTACCGCTCGTCGGCGGCCAGTCGCTCGGCGACGGCCCGGCCCACCTGGGCCACCTTGAGGCTGTGGGTGAGCCGGTTGTGCACCAGCAGGCCGGAGCCGCCCGGGCTGATCACCTGGGTCACGCCGCCCAGCCGGGCAAAGAACGGTGAGGAGACGATCCGGTCGCGGTCGGCCCGGAACGGACTCGCCGCCAGATCGCTGGCGGCGGCGGCCCGTCGGCCGAACAGGCGGCGGGCGCGGAGGTCCCCGGCCGGCTCGGTGGCCGACCGGACTGCTGGTGCCGGGTCCACCAGCAGACGCTAACCCGGTGCCGGTGCCGTACCTGGTCCGGGGTGGCATTTCGGCGCTGTCGAAGGACCATTCACCGGTCTCCAACAAAGGAATGGCTTGAGCTGATTGGTCCGGCGTCGTAAGGTTCCGCTTCAGCAAGGTCAACCATCCTTGCCGGGCCGCGCCCGCGGCCCTGCTCGGCTCGCGCACCAGAAACCGCCGCAGGGGACGACTCGATGCGCCGTGCTCGAACTCCGACGGAGTTGACGCTGACCGAGGAGTTCTTCCTGGTTGCGCTCGACGACAGCACCGGCCGGCCGATGGTCGGCCGGGATCTGCTCGGTGCCGGGCTCGCCGGCACCGCGATCGCCACGCTGATCCTCGCCGGTCGTGCCGAGGTCCGCGACGGCCTGCTGGTGCCGGTCGACGGGCAGCCGCTCGGTGACCCGGTCGCCGACCCGCTGCTGGCCGAACTGCGGCTGGAACAGCGCCAACCGGTGCCGGACTGGATCGCCCTGATGCGACCAGGGCTGCCCGGGGTGGTCGCCGAGGATCTGGAGACCCTCGGCGTGCTGCGCACCGAACAGGTCCGCCATCCGGTGACCCGCCGCATGACGACCCGGTTCCCGGCGATGGATCCGGTCCGCGCGGTCGGCCCCCGGGTCCGGCTCGGGCACGCCCTCGGCCGGGTCGTCGCGGTGGACGCCCGGACCGCCGCGCTGGCCCAGATCGTCCGTGCCACCGGCACCGAAGGCTGGTTCGTGACTATGTACGGGGCGACGGTGCGTCGACAACTGACGGCTATCGCGAGCCGGCTCGATCCGCAGCTGACGGCGGTGGTCGACGCGATCAACCACCCGGTGCCACGGTCCCGGCTGGCGGTACGGCTGTGGCCGCAGCGGGACACGTCGATCGCCTGGTGACCTGCGCCGCGGACCGGGTCGCGTGGTGGCGCGACACCGACGGTCGATAGCCGGCAGAATGCTTCCCGGACCACCCACCGTGGTCCCCGGCACCGGCCGCACGACGGGTGCCGGGCCACAGGCATCGGGCCGGACGGGAGCACCCCCGCCCGGCAGCCGGGGAGTTGGAGCGGGGCACGCGACGTGACCACAGGGATTGATCAGCGGATCGCCGAAGAACTGGGAGTACGGGCCGGGCAGGTGGCGTCCGCCGTCGAACTGCTCGATGGCGGCGCGACGGTGCCGTTCATCGCCCGGTACCGCAAGGAAGCCACCGGGATGCTCGACGACGCCCAGCTGCGTACCCTCGAGGAGCGGCTGCGCTACCTGCGCGAGCTGGACGAGCGCCGCGACGCGATCCTGGAGTCGATCCGCAGCCAGGGCAAGCTCGACGAGGCGCTGACCGCGCAGATCATGGCGGCCGACTCGAAGGCCCGGCTGGAGGACATCTACCTGCCGTACAAGCCGAAACGGCGGACCAAGGCGCAGATTGCCCGCGAGGCAGGCCTGGAGCCGCTCGCGGATCTGCTGCTCGGCGATCCGGGTCAGGACCCGCGGACCGCGGCCGCCGGCTACGTCGACGCCGACAAGGGTGTGGCCGACGCGGCGGCGGCGCTCGACGGCGCGCGGGCGATCCTCGTGGAACGCTTCGCCGAGGACGCCGACCTGATTGGTGGGCTGCGGGAGCGGATGTGGTCGCGGGGCCGGCTCACCGCCCGGGTACGCGAGGGACGCCAGACCGAGGGGGCCAAGTTCGCCGACTACTTCGACTTCGCCGAACCGTTCACCAAGCTGCCGTCGCACCGGGTGCTGGCCATGTTCCGGGGTGAGAAGGAGCAGGTCCTCGACCTGACCATGGAGCCGGAGGAGGTGCCGGCCGACGCGGTCGCCGGGCCGAGCAGCTACGAGCCGATCATCGCCGGCCGCTTCGGCGTCAGCGACCAGGGTCGGCCCGCGGACAAGTGGCTGGCCGACACGGTCCGCTGGGCGTGGCGTACCCGGATCCTGATCCACCTCGGCGCTGACCTGCGGATGCGGCTGTGGCAGGCGGCCGAGGACGAGGCGGTCCGGGTGTTCGCGGCCAACCTGCGGGACCTGCTGCTGGCCGCGCCGGCCGGCAGCCGGGCCACGATGGGTCTGGACCCGGGCGTACGCACCGGGGTGAAGGTGGCCGTCGTCGACGCCACCGGCAAGGTGGTGGCCACCGAGACGGTATACCCGCACGAGCCGCGCCGGCAGTGGGACGCCTCCATCGACACGCTGGCAAAGTTGGCCGCCGCGCACCGGGTGGACCTGGTGGCGATCGGCAACGGCACCGCGTCGCGGGAGACCGACAAGCTGGTCGCCGACCTGATGGCTCGGCACCCCGAATTGCAGCTGACCAAGGTGATGGTCTCCGAGGCCGGCGCGTCGGTCTACTCGGCTTCGGCGTACGCCTCCCAGGAGCTGCCGGACCTCGACGTGTCGTTGCGGGGCGCGGTCTCCATCGCCCGCCGGCTGCAGGACCCGCTCGCCGAGCTGGTCAAGATCGACCCTCGGTCGATCGGCGTCGGGCAGTACCAGCATGACATCTCCGAGACGAAGCTGTCCCGGTCACTCGACGCGGTGGTCGAGGACTGCGTCAACGGGGTCGGGGTGGACGTGAACACCGCGTCGGCACCGCTGCTGACCCGGGTCTCCGGCATCGGTGCCGGGCTGGCCGAGAACATCGTGCTGCACCGCGACGCGCACGGGCCGTTCCGGTCCCGGGAGGCGCTGCGGACCGTGGCCCGGCTGGGGCCGAAGGCGTTCGAACAGTGTGCCGGCTTCCTGCGCATCCGCGACGGCGACGACCCGCTCGATTCGTCCAGTGTGCACCCGGAAGCCTACCCGGTGGTCCGTCGGATCCTCACCGAGACCGGCAGCGACCTGCGGACGTTGATCGGCGACACGAAGTCGTTGCGCCGGATCAGGCCGGAGAAGTTCGTTGACGCCGTGTTCGGTCTGCCGACGGTCACCGACATCCTCGCCGAGTTGGAGAAGCCGGGCCGCGACCCGCGTCCGGCGTTCCGTACCGCCACCTTCGCCGACGGCGTGGAGACCCTCGCCGACCTGCGGCCCGGCATGGTCCTGGAGGGCGCGGTGACCAATGTGGCCGCGTTCGGCGCGTTCGTGGACGTCGGGGTGCATCAGGACGGTCTGGTGCACGTGTCGGCGATGTCGAAGACCTTCGTCAAGGATCCCCGCGACGTGGCCAAGCCCGGTGACATCGTCCGGGTGAAGGTGCTCGACGTGGACGTCGCCCGCAAACGTATCTCGTTGACGCTGCGGCTGGACGACGAGCCGGGTGCCGGGCGAGCGCCGGGGCAACGAAACGGTGCGGACGGTGGCCGGGGCGGCCCCGGCCGGGGCGGGCAGCCCCGGCAGCAGAGTCGCGACGGCAAGGGCGGCCGCGGTGACCGGGATGGCCGCGGCGGCAGGGACGGTCGGGGCGGGCAGCGCGGCGGGGGCCAGCCCGAGGGTGCGCTCGCCGACGCGCTGCGCCGGGCGGGTCTAGCCTGACCGGTCGGTCTGTACGCGAGGGGTCGGGACGGTTGCCGTCCCGACCCCTCACCGGTCAGGTGCTCGACGAATAGGTGAGGAAGAAGTTGTTCGGTGCCTGCGAACCTCCGGCGTTGAAGCAGATCACGTTGCGAACCAGCGCCGTGTTGGCGGACAGCACCCACGGTGTCTGCAGGTTGCAGTAGTCCGGGCTGGTGCCGAGCGCGGTGACCTGCACGGTGCTCGCCGGGACACCCACCGACGGCAGTGTCACCAGGTACTGCCCGACGCCGGAGACCGCGATGCTGTTGGCCCCACCGGCGGAGTTGAAGTTGGTCGACCCGCCGAAGGGCGAACTCAGCAGGTAGGCGAACCGGGTCGGCGGCACCGAGCCGAAGATCGGCCGCTCCCGGTGGTAGGTCAGGTTGAAGTAGCTGTCGATGAACGACCCGGCTGGGTCGAAGCAGAACACGTACGCCAGGATCGCGCCGCCGCTGGGGGACCACTGGGCGATCTTGCACCGCCGAGGACCGAACGGGTGCTCGGCGGTGGCCTGCAGGTTGCCGTCCAGCAGGGCGGTGCCGAGTCCGTTGAGCTTCACCTCGTAGAAGCCGGTGCCGAGCTGGGTGACCGTGTTGCCGGCACCCATCGAGTTGTAGGACGACAGCATCGCCCCGGCCGGGTTCGCCCTGACGTAGCCGAACGCGTCCGACCCCGGCGGCAGCATCCCGGAGGCGGAGGTGTAGTCGACGACGAACCGGGCGTTGTCCGGTACGCCACCGGGCCGGTAGCACTGCACGATCACCATGTGGTCAGGTCCGGCGGGGGCGTTCGAGACCACCTGGCACCATCGTGGTGCGTTGTCGACCGTGGTGACGTGAACGACACCGTTGGGTGAGGCAGCCAGCGGGAACCGCACCTGGTAGCGCCCGACACCGACCTGGTCGACGGTCGCCCAGAGCGCGGGTGCGGTGGCCTTCCAGCTGCCCCACTGCCGGGTGGTGTCGAGGATGGTGCCGGGTGCCGGGGTCGGCGTGTGCAGGTAGGCGAAACCCCAGCGGTCAGCGACGGCCGCCTGAGCCGGCGCGGCGGCTCCTACCACGGCGGCGGTGGCGGTCAGTAGCCCGGTGGCGAGCAGGGCGATGCCACGGCGGACCAAGCCGCGGCCGTTGTCGGATCCAGTGCGGACAGACACCGGTCCACCTCCATTCACAAGGAGCGATATCTAGCCAACCTAATGAACACACCACGTGCCCGTACAGTTATTGACCGTGATCTGATTTGATGCGGCATCCGGTCCGGCTCACAATCCGGGAATCACCCGCCAGCAGCGACTTTTACCTGATCCGTACCGGAAACTGATGCGGTCGTTTACCGGTCACGTCAAGATGGGCGGGTGACCGCAGCACCGCAACCAGACCGGGGACTGGTGCTCGTCGTCGAGGACGAACAGCCGATCGCCGACCTGATCCGGCTCTACCTCACCCGCGACGGGTTCGGCGTACACGTGTGCGCCGACGGTGACAGCGGGCTGGCCGCCGCCCGACGGCTGCGCCCGGTGCTGGCCGTGCTGGACATCGCGCTGCCCGGCATCACCGGCACCGAGATCTGCCAGCGGCTGCGCGCCGACGACGACTGGACCCCGGTCATCTTCCTCACCGCCCGCGACGACGAGATCGACCGGGTCGTCGGCCTCGAGCTGGGCGCCGACGACTACGTCACCAAACCGTTCAGCCCTCGCGAACTGGTCGCCCGGGTGCGGGCCATCCGCCGCCGCAGCCTCGGCCCGCCCGGCGGTCGACCGGTCCGTACCGTCGGTGGCGTCACCCTCGATCCGGCCCGGCGCACCGTCACCGCCGACTCCCACCCGGTCGTCCTCACCTCCACCGAGTTCGACCTGCTGGACCACCTGATGCGACGGCCCGGACGGGTCTACACCCGGGAGGAGCTGCTCTCCGCCGTCTGGGGTTACGCCGCCCAAGCCGGCACCCGCACCGTCGACGTGCACGTCGCCCAGGTCCGGGCCAAGCTCGGCACCGCCGCCACCGTGATCCGCACGGTACGCGGCGTCGGCTACACCGCCGATGGTTGAGCCGGAACAGACCTGGCAGCGGTCCGGCTGGCGCCAGCTCACCGGCACAATCACCGCCCGTACCGTCGGGGTCGCCTGCGCGGTCGCCCTACTGTCGGTGCTGGTCACCGCAGCGGTCGCCATCCCGCTCGGGGTCCGGGGCACGGAACGCGGCGCCCGCGCCTCGCTGGCCGCCAAGGCCGACCTGGTCGCGGCGGCCGTCACCGACGCCCCGACCGGCACGCGGACGGCTCTCGCCGGCCGGCTGACCGGCGAACTCACCGACCAGGGCATCGAAGTGCTGCTCGTCCGGCCAGGCGAGACGGTGCCTCGGCAGCTGCCCGGCCAGGTGGTCCGCCGGCTCGCCACCGGTGCGCCGGTGACCAGCCGCCGGCCGGCCCGCGTCGACGGCCAGCCGACCCTGATCGAAGGACGGCCCACCGGCGACGGCACGGCGGTGGTGCTGCTCCAGCCGGTACGACCAGGAGTCGGCCGGCTGGTCTGGAGCAACCTGTGGCTGGCGTTGGCCGCCGGGCTCACCGCCGGCCTGATCGCCGGGGTGCTGCTCGCCGCCCGGCTGTCCCGGCCGATCCGGGCCGCCGCACACGCGGCGCAGCGGCTGCGCGCTGGGGACCGCACCATCCGGGTACCGCTGGATCCGCCCGTCGAGGCCGAGCAGTTGGCCCGCGCGCTCAACGACCTCGCCGCCGCGCTCGCCGTCAGCGAGGCACGGCAACGGGACTTCCTGCTGTCCATCTCGCACGAGCTGCGCACCCCGCTGACCACCCTGCGCGGGTACGCCGAGGCGATCGCCGACGGGGTGGTGGACCCCGACGGAGCCGTGCGTACCGGGCAGATCATGCTCGGTGAGGCGCAGCGGCTGGACCGCCTGGTCGGCGACCTGCTGGCGCTGGCCCGGCTGGAGGCCTCCGACTTCGCCCTGGAACTGGTCGACGTCGACCTCGGCGCGCTGCTCACCGACGCCGTCGATGCCTGGCGGCCCCGGTTCACCGGCAACGGGGTGACGGTCGACCTGACCCCACCGGCCGCGCCGGTGACCGTCCACACCGACCCGGGGCGGCTCCGGCAGGTCGTCGACATCCTGCTGGACAACGCGCTGCGGGTGGTGCCGGCCGGCGGCACCGTGCGGCTCGGCGTACCGCCGGAACCGGCGACCGGGCAGGCTGGATCCGCCGCCGGGCAGCCGGACTTCGTCGCGGTGCAGGTGCACGACGACGGCCCGGGGTTCACCGACGACGACCTCGCGGTGATCTTCGAACGCGGTGCGCTGCACCGCCGCTACCGGGGCGGACGGTCGGTCGGCACCGGGATCGGGCTGGCCCTGGCCGCCGGGCTGGCCCACCGTCTGGGCGGGCGGATCAGAGCCGGCCACTCCCCCGGCGGCGGTGCCGTGTTCACCGTACGGTTGCCGCGCAGGACGGCCCGGTAGCTCGGCTGCCTCCGTCGGACCGACGGCGCCTTACCTGATCCGAACATCGACCTGACGGTGGCTTCGTGTCGGTGGCCGATGCTGACCACATGAGAAGTTCAGTTGGCACGAAGGCATTCACCGGTGCTGCGGCGGGGGCGGTCGCGATCCTGGCCCTCACCGGCTGCGGGTCCGGCGGCTCCCACACCGCTGCGGATCCACTCCCGGTCGCCGCGGTCGACACCGTCGACTACAGCGACTTCGGTCTCTCCAGCGACGACCGGCCCGGCTGGTGGGACGGCCGCCGTGGCCCGTGGGGGCGACCCGGCCCACGCGTCGGCTGGCTACGCGGCCTCGGGGCGGGCGGTGCCGGTCTGCACGGCGAGATGACCGTACAGACCGACGGCGGGCCGCGCACGCTCGTCGTGCAGCGCGGCACGGTCGACTCCATCGACGGCAGCACGATCAGCGTCGAGTCGGCGGACGGCTTCGTCCTCGACTGGACCTGCGCCGACGAGTGCCGGGTGATCGACGACGGCGACGAGGTCAAGCTGTCCAGTCTCGACGTCGATGCCGAGGTCGGCGTCCGCGGACTCCGTGACGGCGAGGAACTGCTCGCCCGGATCGTGCTGCGACCCGAGACGGACTGACCCGCACGTCGCAGTGACCTGTAGTGACCCGTAGTGACCCGCACCGCCGGGCACGCGGCCCGCGCGGTGGACTCCGGTCCCACGACAGCCGCGTGGGCCGCGGTCGATCCGGGCGTCGAGTGCCTTGCCGCGCCGGTCCGGCACCCGGATCGCCGACCCTCCTACAGCGTGATCTGCCAATTCTGCTGCAGGAACTGACGCAGCGCCGCGACGCCCGGTTCCACCGCCGCCCGATACGCTCCGGACCTCGCTTCCAGAACGTTCCGAATTTCCTCGTCGTCCAGCACATCTACGCCATTGGTCAGACTCGTGACCTCGTACAGGTAGACGTTTCCGTTTTCGGTCTTACCGTGCAGGACATGCCCGTGCTCGTGCCAGATCACCGCTGAACGGTAGGCCATGGTACCGTCGAAGACCGCTTCCTGGATCACCAGCGTGTCGAGCGCGACGGTGCCGATGATCCCGTCCCAGGCCACATCGTCCTCGACGTACTTGCGGACCTCCGGTGCGGCCATCTGCTTCTTCACCCAGTTCACCTGGATCGCCGACTTCAGACAGATGGCCGGGTTCTCGGCCGTGCCGACGGACATCGACTGCGGAACGACGACGACGTTCACGCCGTCGGCGACCTGCGCCAAAATGGCGCTTGCCTGCTGCAGCATGGCATCGCTGATCATGTGCCGTACTCCTGTCTCGACGGATGTGGAGATTGCGGTCAGCCCACGGCGATCACTCACCCGTCGCATGTCGGAGAGGGCGCGCTGAGCAAACAGACCGGACAGACTCGAATAGCGGTCGCCCGAATGCCGGGAGAACTTCGAATCCATTTCGACACTAGTCGGGCGACACCCGTGGCCACCAGACTCAGTACGGTCCGGATCACGACAAGGCGGGGACGCGAGGACCGGTGGATGCGACGGCGACGGCCTGCCAACTGCCCCGAACTGCGGGATACGCTCCGACGATGCGGGTGAGCGGGCACGCTGCGGCGGCGGGCACAGCGGTGCCGATAGCGGCGCCACGGCTGGTGGGACGGTCCGGTGAGGTGGCGGCGGTGGCCACGGCGCTCACCCGTCCCCCGGCGGTGGTCCTGCTGGAGGGTGAGGCGGGGATCGGCAAGAGCCGCCTGGTCCGGGAGACGTCGACCACTGAGACCGGTCCACGCCCCGGCACTCTGCTGGCGGTCTGCCCACCGCTACGCGAATCGCTCACCCTCGCGCCCATCGTGGACGCGCTGCGCGATGTCCGGCCACGGCTGACCGGGATACGGCTGAGCGCGTTGGCCGGGGCGCTGCGCCCACTCCTGCCGGAATGGTCGGCCGAGCTGCCGCCGCCACTGGACCCGGTGGACGACGCAACCGCCGCCCGGCACCGGCTGTTCCGGGCATTGGACGAGCTGATCCGCGCGCTCGACATCGACCTGCTCGTCGTCGAGGACGCGCACTGGGCCGACGAGGTCACCCAGGAGTTCCTGGTGTTCCTCGCCGCCCGCGCGGCACCTGGCGGGCCGAGCCTGCTGGTCACCTACCGCCCCGAGGAGGTCGACGACCACTCGCTGCTGCTGCGGCTGTCCCGGCCGGCGTCCGGAGGCGGCGCCCGGCTGCGGATCACCCTGGCGCCGCTGGACGTCGCCGACACGGCGGCGATGGTCTCGTCGATGCTGGACGGCAATCCCATGTCGACTGAGTTCGCCACCTTCCTGCACCAGCGCACCAGCGGCGTGCCGCTGATGGTCGAGGAGTCGGTACGCCTGCTGTGTGACCGGGCCGACGTGGTGTTCCGGGACGGACGCTGGGTGCGGTTGAGCCTGAGTGAGCTGCAGGTGCCGGCGTCGGTACGGGACTCGACCCGGGAACGGGTCGGGCGGCTGACCCAGGCCGCACAGCGGGTGCTGCGCGCCGCCGCCGTCCTCGGCGAACCCGCCGACGAGGCCACCCTGGCGGCCACCGCCGGCCTGCTGACCCGGGCCTGCCGGGCCGGACTGGCCGAGGCGGCCACCGCCGGCCTGCTGGACAGCGACGAACGTGACCACCCCGGCGGCGGCCGGTGGCGGTTCCGGCACGTCCTCGCCGCCACCGCCGTCTACGAGGCCATCGCGCACCCCGAACGGCGTACGCTGCATCTGCTGGCCGGACAGGCGGTCGAGGGTCTGAATCCGCCGCCGGTCGCCCAGCTGGCCCGACACTTCCGCGAGGCCGGTGACGTGGCGCGCTGGGCCCGGTACGCAGAGGCCGCCGCCGATCGGATGATCGCCTCCGGCGACCACACCACCGCCGCAGTCACCCTCGACGAGCTGCTGACCGTGGCGGAACTGGCGGCACCGGACCGGGCCCGGATCGCCCGTACCGCCGCCGTCGCCGCGCTCGGCCGCCGCGAACCGGTCGACGACGTCTACCACCGGGTGGTCGCCACCCTCCGGGCCGTACTGGAGTCGACCGAGCTGACCGCACGGCAGCAGGCCGACATCCGCAACCCGCTGGGCCGGCTGCTGATCATCGGCGGTGAGGCACAGGCCGCGCTCACCGAACTCGGCCGGGCGGTGGAGCACCTGGCCGACCCGGTGGAGGCGGCCCGTGCGATGACCTACCTCGGCTGGGCGTACGCCGGCCCGTGGCCGGCCGCCACCCATCTGCGGTGGCTGCACCGGGCCGCCGAGCTGATCCCGCGGATCCCGTCCGCCGCCGACCGGATGTCGCTGGCCGGCAACCGGGCGGCGGCGCTGCTGATGCTCGGCGAGCCGCAGGCCTGGGAGGTGGTGGCCGGGCTGCCGACCGATGGCGCGGCGCCGGCCGAACGACGTGACATCGCCCGGATCCACGCCAACGTCGGCACCGGGGCGCTGATCTGGGGCCGGTACGCCGACGCCGGGCGGCACCTGTCGGTGGCGCTGGCTCTCGCCGACGCCGAGGGTCTGGTCCGGCTGCGCTACAACGTCCTGGTCGAGCAGGCCAACCTGGACTGGTTCACCGGCCGGTGGGACGGCCTGGCCGACCGGGCCGCCCAACTGGCCGAGGCGGACCGGGACCGGCCGGGCGTCTATCTGGGGAGTCTGCGGCTGGCCGGCCGGCTGGCCGCGGCTACCGGTCAGCTACGCCACGCCGAGCAGCAGTTCCAGGTGGTGCTGGACGAGGCGGCCCGGCGCGGCGCGGTCGACGACACGGTGGAGCCGGCCGCCATGCTGGCCCGGCTGTGGCTCGACGACGGACAGGCCGATCGGGCGGTGCGGGTCACCGATGGTCCGATCGGGGCGGTCGCCGCCAAGCGGGTCTGGGTGTGGGCCACCGACATCGCCCCGGCGCGGGTGGCGGCGCTGCTCGCCGCCGGCCGGCCGGACGAGGCGGCCGAACTCGTGCGTCGATTCGCCGGCGGGCTACGCGGGAGGGCCGCGCCGGGCCCGGCGGCCGCGCTGGCGGTGTGCCGGGCCGCGCTGGCCGACGCAGCCGGTGACCATGACCGGGCGGCGGCCGGCTTCGACCGGGCCGCCCGCGCGTGGGCGGCGCTGCCGCGCCCGTACGACGCCCTACTCGCCCGGGAGCGGCAGGCCCTGGCGTTGCTGGCCGCCGAGCGGGCCGAGCCGGGACGGGCTCTGCTGGTCGAGGTGTACGACGGTCTGGCCGACCTCGGCGCGCGCGGTGCCGCCGACCGGGTGGCGCGACGGCTGCGCGAACACGGCGGGGAGGTGCCGCGCCGGTGGCGGGGCGGCCGCAAAGGGTACGGCGACCGGCTGTCCCCGCGCGAGCTGGACGTGGTCCGGTTGGTGGTGGCCGGGCACACCAACCGGGAGATCGGCCGGATCCTCGCCAAGTCGTCGGCCACAGTGGATCAGCAGCTGCGATCGGCGATGCGCAAGCTGCGGGTGTCCAGCCGTACCGCGCTGGCGGTCGCCGCCGTGGAGGCCGGCGTCCTCACGGCGGACGACTGAAACGGCCCGGCAACCCGGTTGAAACCGGATCGGGCACATCGACCGCGACCGGTCGATTCTTTGACGTATCTGCTGGATAGCTAACGATCCGCCGGCTCAGCAGCATGACTTGCATGCACGAGCCACCAGGGCGGTCAACGGATGAACCCGCGCCCGAATCCGACCCCGAATCCGAGCGACCCGTACCCGGCGGACCCGAGGCGGGCGCGGACGCGGCACCCGACGGTGGCACCGGTACCTGCGCGACCTGCAGCGCGGAACGCCGTGACCCGTACCAACCCCTGTGAGGGCACGGCGTGCCCACCCGCGTGGCCGATCCCACGGAAGGAACCCCCAATGAGACCCATCGCACGAGCGTTGTCGCTGGTGCTGCTGGCCGGTGTGGCGTTGGCCGCACCGAATCCGGCGGCGGCGGCACCCCGGCCCGGCCCGGATCCGGGCGGTGACCCGGCGCGCGGCGTCGCCGACAAGATCCAGCCCGAGCTGGAGCGGTCGCTGCAGTCCGACGGCGCCACCGACCTGTGGATCCGGTTCGCCGAACGGGCCGACCTGGCGCAGGCACGGCAGATCGACGACTGGACGGCGCGCGGCGAGGCGGTCGCCGAGGCGCTGCGAACCACCGCCGCCACCAGCCAGACCAGTGTCCGACACCTGCTCGACACCGAGGGCGTTACCTACCAGGCATTCTGGGCCAGCAACGCGATCTACGTACTGGACGGCTCGTCGATGCTGGCCCAGGAGCTGGCGGCCCGGCCCGACGTCGAAGGCCTCTACCAGCCGGTCGAGTACCAGCTGATCGAGCCGACCCCGGACGAGCCGGTCCGCGACGACGCCGACGGTGCGGGCGTGCGTGGCACCCAGGCCGAGGACGTCGAGTGGGGCATCGCCAACATCAACGCCGACGACGTGTGGGAGCAGTTCGGCACCAGGGGCGCCGGCATCACCGTCGCCAATCTGGACACCGGTGTCCAGTTCGACCACCCGGCGCTGGTCGCCCAGTACCGGGGCAACCTGGGCGACGGCACGTACGACCACAACTACAACTGGTTCGACGCGGACAGCAGGTGCGGCGCGGCCCCGTGCGACCGGGGCTCGCACGGCACCCACACGATGGGCACGATGGTCGGCGACGGCGGCACCGGCAACCGGATCGGCGTCGCGCCCGATGCGAACTGGATCGCGGCGAACGGCTGCTGCCCGACCGACGCGGCGCTGGTCGCCTCCGGCCAGTGGCTGCTGGCACCGACCGACCTCGACGGGCAGAACCCTGACGCCGGCAAACGTCCACACATCATCAACAACTCGTGGGGCAGTACGCAGCCCTCGCTGGACCCCTTCATGGAGGACGTGTCGCTGGCCTGGGACGCCGCCGGCATCCTCGGCATCTGGTCCAACGGCAACAGCGGCGCGCAGGGCTGCCAGTCCAGTGGGTCGCCCGGTAGCCGCTCCGTGAACTACTCGGTCGGCGCGTACGACGTCGACAACGAGATCGCCTACTTCTCCGGCCGCGGTCCGGGCCAGGACGGCGAGTTCAAGCCGAACATCTCCGCACCCGGGGTCGCGGTCCGCTCGTCCGGACCAGGCGACAGCTACTACAGCGAGAACGGGACCTCGATGGCCGCCCCGCACGTCGCCGGCACGGCGGCACTGCTGTGGTCCGCAGCCCCAGCACTGATCGGTGACACCGACGCGACCCGGGAGCTGTTCGACCGTACCGCGATCGACACCGCCGACCCGCAGTGCGGCGGCACCGGAGCGGACAACAACGTGTACGGCGAAGGCCGCCTCGACGCGCTGGCGCTGCTGGAAGCGGCTCCGGTCGGCGACACCGGGACCCTGTCCGGTGTGGTCACCGACGCGGCGACCGGCGCGCCGGTCGAGGGCGCGACGGTGACCATCGGCGGCGAGACGGTCCGGGAGCGGGTCACCGCGGCGGACGGCTCCTACTCGGTCCGGTTGACCGTCGGGACCTACCCGGTGACGGTCACCGCGTTCGGCTACGCCGAACGGAGCACCGAGGTGACCGTCACCCTGGGCGGGACGACGATCGAGGACGTCTCGCTGACCGCGCTGCCGACGATGGCACTGAGCGGGCTGGTCCGGGACGGTTCCGGGCACGGCTGGCCGCTGTACGCCAAGGTCAGCGTGGCCGGCACCGAGGTCAGCACCTTCACCAACCCGTTCAACGGCCGGTACCGGCTGGTCCTGCCGACCCACGCGACGTACACCCTGGTGGTGGAGCCGCAGTACGACGGCTACGGCACCGTCGAGCAGCCGGTGCAGGTGCACGGCGGCAACCGAACCATGGACGTGGCCGCGCCGGTGCAGCGGTGCGCGTCCGCGCCCGGCTACGCCTTCTCCGCCGGGATCGGGATCCTCGGCGACGAAGCCGGAAAGATCGGCACCTTCCTCGACGACCAGGGCGTCCCGACCACCGAGGTCGGCTGGGACACCGACGTGTCCGGCTACGACGCGATCATCGTCAACCGGCCCAGCAACCCCGGCGAGGAGACGTTCCTGCGGTTCCTGGCCGACACCGACGCGGCCGGCGTGGGTGTGCTGTTCCTGGACACCTGGTCCAACGTGGGCGGTAACGGCATCTACATGCTCAGCCAGTACACCGGTAACCCGGGGGCCCGCAGCAGCGGCATCGTCTACGATACCGAGGGTGACCTGTCGTACCAGGTGATGCAGGAACACCCGGTGGTGGAAGGGTTCCCGCTCGGCGGGCGGATCGCCTTCGACGAGACGGACAACTACTCCAAGTACTACGGCTTCTTCGACGCGTACGGCGGCGAGGGGCGGATGGTGATCGCCAACGCCGTCACCTCGGAGGTCGGTACCGTCGGAGTCGGCATCGGGGTGCAGCAGCGGACGAACAACCGGCACGTGCTGCTGTCGATGCACGCGGCCAGCTACAACACCGGGCCGCAGACCTGGCACGACGACAGCGCCCGGGTCTTCAGCAACGCGGTGGACTGGATCGCCGAGACCGAGTTCGAGTGTGTGAAGGTCGAAGGCGGGCTGGCCGTCGGCTTCGTCCGGGACGCCAACACCGGCACCGGGCTGGCCGACGCCGAGGTGACGCCGGTGGACGGCTCCGTCGGCACCCGTACCGTCGCGACGCCGCAGGACCCGGACCTCGACGACGGCTTCTACGCCCTGTTCTCCCCCGCCGGCCGGCACCGGATCACCGCTTCGGTGAACCAGTACGCGGAGCTGGCCCGATGGGCAGAGGTCACCGAGGACTGGGTCACCCGGCACAACTACAAGCTGGCGGCCGGACGACTGACGGTGACCGGCTCGCCGGTCGAGGCGACGGTGCCGCTCGGCGGAGCGACGACCGCCGAGGTCACGGTCACCAACACCGGCGGCGCGCCCGCCGAGGTGGAGCTGAGCGAACGAGCCGGTGAGTTCGAGATCCAGCGTGCCGACGGTTCGCGGGCGGCGTCGCGCCAGATCGCGGCGGCCGCCGGGGCACCGACCCGCCGGATTCCGCTGGACGCGCCGATCGAGCAGCTCGCCGGGGCCGCGTCGGCGACGGTGTTCGGACCGGGTGCCGCACCGGCGGCGACCCCTGCGGCTGAGCCGTGGCTCAGCCTGCCGGGGCTGCCCCGGACGGTGATGGACAACAGCGCGGTCACCGTCGACGGCAAGTTGTACTCGTTCGGCGGGTCCAGCGGATTGTCGTCGCTGGCGCAGGTGTACGTCTACGACCCGGTCACCCAGGCCTGGTCCCGGCTCGACGACATGCCGCACGGTGCCCGCAGCCAGGCCGCCGAAGGCGTCATCGGCGACAAGGTCTACCTGGTCAGCGGGTGGAGCACGTTGAACACCGACACGCTGATCTTCGACCCGGCCACCGGCGGGTGGAGCACGGGTGCCGACGTGCCGGCCGCGTCGGCCGCCGCCGGATCGGCGGTGCTCGACGGCGAGTTGTACGTGGTCGGCGGCTGCACCACGACCAGCTGCGCCCCGTACAGCGACCAGGTGTTCCGCTACGACCCCCGGGCCGACGCCTGGGACACCGTCGCGAGCTACCCGGTGCCGATCGCCTGGCAGTCCTGCGGCGCGGTCAGCGGCGGGATCGTCTGTGCCGGTGGACTGTCCGACAGCCAGCCGGTGACCGCCAGCTATTCCTACGACCCGGCCAGCGACTCCTGGACGCAGGTGGCGGACCTGCCGGTGAACCTGTGGGGTTCGGCGTACCACACCGCCGACAACCAGCTGCTGATCTCCGGTGGCGGCACCGGCACCCAGGCGATCACCAACGAGGGGTACGCCTACGACCCGGCGACCGACGCGTGGTCGCCCCTGCCGACGGCGAACAGCCCCAGCTTCCGGCCGGGCAGCGCCTGCGGGCTCTACCGGGTCGGCGGATCGGCGATCTCCGGATTCCAACCGACCAGCACAGTGGAACTGCTGCCCGGCTTCGACCAGTGCGGGTCGATGACGGACACCGAATGGTTGACGGTGGACCCGGGCACCGCCACGATCGCCCCCGGCGAAAGCCTCACGGTGACGCTGACCCTGACCGCCGAGGTGGCCCAGCCGGGCACCTACACCACCGGCGTCACCGTCTTCGAGGACACGCCGTACGCGGTGGACACGGTGCCGGTGACGATGACCGTCACCCCGCCGGACACCTGGGGCAAGATCACCGGTACGGTCTCCGCCGTGGGCTGTGACGGCGACCTGACCCCGATCACCGGGGCGACGGTGCAGCTGAGCACGTGGACGATGGAGCTGCCGTTGACCACCGACGCCGACGGCGGCTACGCCCACTGGCTCGACCACCGGCACAACCCGGTCACGATGATCGTGGCAAAGGACGGCTACATGCCGCAGACCCGCCAGACCCAGGTCACCGCCGGTGACGTACGGGTCGAGGACTGGGCACTGCGCCAGGTGTGCGGCCGATCGGCGGGAGCGCTGGAGACCAGCTGACCCGTGACCCGGCTCGCCGGTAGATGACCCGTCGACGGTGAGCCGCCCCGAGCGTACGCCCCGAGGTGACCCCTCGGGGCGTACGCCATTGTCGGCCGACTAAACGGCTCACCGGCTCACCGGCTTCCTGCTCGCGGGCCGGCGGCGGACCAGTGCGGGCAGCCACGGCAGCACCGCCACGAGGGACAACAGCGCCAGCAGCGGCAGCCGCCACGTCCAGGAGACACCGGCCGGCGGCGGATCAACGGCGGCGGCGACCCACGGCCGCGCGGACTTCGACCAGGCGAGGAACGCGTCACCGATCGGCATCAGCCCGAACGCGTACCGCCGGGTGTTCGGGGTGTCGACCGGTAGGCCGGCGAAATCGCCGTAGCTGGCCAGCGCGGCGGCCAACGCCGCGTCGCCGTGCACCTGGGCCGCGCCGAGGGTGACCACGGTGGCCGACAGGCTCACCCCCAGCGGCAGCGGCCCCGAGTCGACGTCGGCCGGGCCGCTGGTGCCGGCCCGGTACTCCAGCACCGCCGGGCCGAGCCGCAGCGGCGCGGCCACGAACCCGTCCCGGAAGGTCAGGTACTGCTCGCGGGCGAACGCCGGGTCGATCTCCGGCCGGAACCGGTGGATCAGGCTCTGTGAGGTGCCGCGGGCCACCTCGGCCGGTGCCCCGGTCACCGGGTCGACGCGGTGCGGCAGCAGGCCGGTGGCCGGGTCGAGACGCTGCCGTACGCCGGCCAGCCACCGCGCCACCGTACCGTCGAAGCGGCCCGGCAGCAGACTGTCGTGCAGCCGCAGCGACGCCACCGCCACCGTGGAGTCCACCGGCCAGGCCTGCCCGTGGTACGCCGGCAGGTACGGCGACCCGGTCGTGTCCAGGGTGGTGTCGAAGGTCGCGCCGAGGTCCGCCGCGGCCTCGGTGAACCGGGCCAGCTCGCCCCGGTCCCGACCGCCCGGCGGTTGCAGGCTGAGTACGCCGCCGCGCAGCCAGTTCGTCCAGCCCTGGTAGAACACGCCGTACGCCGGGGTGAGATCGGCGGGAAACGGCGCCCGGCCGGCGGGTGACTCCAGTCTGGTCAACGCCCACCGGGCCTCGGCCAGCGCCTCGGGTCGCGCACCGGCTGGAGAGGACTGGGCGATGGACAATGGCAAACGGATCCGCGACCTCCTGGACAACGGTGACCGATCGCACAGCCGCGGCGATGTCGACGCCGCCATCCGTGCCTACCTGGGCCGACCACCTCCCCGGCTGACGCCGGGACTGGAGGAGGTCAACGCTCGTAGTGGTACCGGCAGGCGACGATCTCGACGTCCTCCTTGGTGATCCGGTACACGAGTCGGTGTTCGCGATCGATCCGGCGGGACCAGAATCCGGACAGCTCGCCACGAAGGGGCTCCGACTTGCCGATGCCCTCGTAACCGTTACGCATCACGTCGGCGATGAGGTCGTTGATGCGTTTGATCAACTTTCGATCCGTATGGCTGAGGTACTGGGCCCATGCTGTCGCGGTGAAAACCAGTCTCACGCAACGTCCCGTCCGGCGGTTGGATCGACGAGCTGCTGCTCCTGCGCGTCGCCGTTTTCCAGCTCTGCGATCGATCGCCGCAGGGCTGCGGCGTTGCTCGGGTTACGGAGCAGGTACTCGGTCTCCTTCATCGACTCGTACTCGGCGAGCGGCACGATGACGACCGGCTCATGACCCAATGCCGTTAACTTAGTGTGGGGCGGTCTATGATCTCTGCTCGTGGCGAGGGCTGGTCAGGTCAAGGCGGGGTCGCGGGTTCGGTTGCCGGATCTGGTGGGGGTCGGGGTGTTGACGGCGGCGTTCCCGCCGGAGTCGGTGGATCTGGCGATCGAGGAGTGGGATGCGCGGGAGCAGCGGCATCGGCTGCTGCCGGCTCGGTTGATGGCGTACTACGTGATGGCGTGCGTGTTGTTTCTCGACAGCGCGTACGTGGAGGTGTGGAACAAGCTGCTGGGTGGGCTGTCGTGGGCCCGGCGGTACCGGATGCGGCGGCAGGTGGGGATGCAGCCGTCGGCGGCGGCGCTGGCCAAGGCCAGGGTGCGGTTGGGGCCGGAGGCGATGCAGGGGGTGTTGGCGACCTCGATGCGGCCGATGGTGACCGACGCGGCCGCGGCGCCGTGGGCGTACTTCCATGGGTTGCGGAAGCTGGCCGCCGACGGGTTCACCATGAACGTGGCTCGGACGCCGGAGAACGCGGCGCGTTTCGGGATGCCCTCGAACTCGGCCGGACCGGTGGGGTATCCGCAGGTCCGGGTGGTGGCGCTGGCCGAGGTCGGTACCCGCTGCCTGCAAGGCGCCGCCGTGGGCGTGCTGGCCACCGGGGAGCAGAACCTGGCCCGCACGTTGTGGCCACGGCTGGGAACCGGGGACGTGGTCGTGGCCGACCGTAACTTCCTGTCGTACGAGGACCTGACCGCGATCGTGGCCACCAACGCGCACGCGGTACTGCGAGTCAAGGCGGGGGTGGACCTGCCGGTGCTGCAGGTCCTGGCCGACGGCTCGTATGTGTCGAGGATCGCCGACCCGCAACAGGCACGACGGCTGCGCCGCCGCAAGACGAAGGTACCCCCTGAGCAGATCCCCGGCATCAGCGTCCGGGTGATCGGGTACACGGTGGAATCCGAGCCGGACGAGCACGGCAACCGTGAGGTCAGCGAACTGTTCTGCCTGGTGACCACCCTGCTCGACCCGGACGCCTACCCCCTGCGGGATTTCCCCGAGCTCTACCACGAGCGGTGGACCCTGGAGACCGCGATCGGTGACGTGGAGACCCGGCTGCGCGGCGGCGCCGAGGTCGTCCCGCGGTCCGGGCGCCCGGACCTGGTCTACCAGGAGGTCTACGCATTGCTCTGCGTCTACCAGGCCATCCGCGCGCTGATCGTCGCCGGTGCCGAACACGCCGACCTGGACCCCGACCGCATATCGTTCACCCGCACCGTGCAGGCAGCCGCGCGTCACGTCAGTGACGACGCGGCCTTTTCCCCCTGACGACCTGGCCGATCTGGTCGCCGACGTCATCTACGAGATCACCGACGAACGCAACCTCCTACCGGCCACGCCCCGCATCCGCAGCTTCGCCCGCCAACAACGCCAACCCGGACGCCGCTACCCCCGCCAGACAGACGACTACAAGAAACCCCTACCACCCCGCACCAAGATCAGGTTGTGGGTCCTGACCAGGCCAGACACGTTAAGTTGACGGTATTGGGCTCATGACCCGACCGGGTCACCACGACCTCCTCGGCGTCGTTGACGACGCTGTCGAGCTCGGCAGCCAGATTCTGCCTCAGCTGGGTGAAGTTCACCGTCCGCATGATCACCTCCGCACAGGTACAGAAAATTGTACCTGAAGCGGCGTTTTGCTCATGCCCGACGGTCGGGTCGGTCGCCCGTCGCGTCGGCGATCATGCGGTGGCCCTGGGCTTCGAACCGCTCGTCGCCCACCCGGTAGGCCCACGCGGCGGTGCCGATCGCCTCCCGGACCTGGGTGCGGTGCCATGCGTCGGCCGTACGCGGATCGGGGCCGTAGCCGTCGAGGAACGCCGCTTCGAGGCCCGGCGTACGGCGGAAGTCGTTGACGGCCAGCCGGGCGAGGTCGGTGTACGCGGGACGCAGCGCCGCGCGGCCGAAGTCGATCACACTGACCACGCCACCGTCGACGAGCCAGTTGCGCGGATGCCAGTCGCCGTGGGTGGGCACCAGGGTCGCCGACGGCGTCGGCCAGCTGGCGATCTCGGCGCGCAACCGCCGTACCGTGTCGTCGTCGATCCGGTGCGGGCTGGCAAGCCAGGACAGCGACTTGTCGTTCTCCCGCCGCTCGTGGTCATCGTCGGTGACGGCAATCTGGGCGTGCAGCATCGCCAGCAGTTCGCCGGCCTGCCGGTGGACGTCCGGGTCGTCGGCGTGCCCGCTGCCGAGCGCCAGCTCACCCGGCAGGAACCGGGTGACCAGCAGCTTCGCCTCGGCACTGCCGTACGCCAACGCCGGAGCGCGGCCGATCCTGGTCCACGGGCGCAGCCAGTGCCGGTGGGCGTGCAGTTCGCGGGCGAGGTGATGGTCACGGTCGCCGCCGGCCTTGACGATGAACCGCGACCCGGCATGCGTCACCTCCAGGACGGTGGTCGCCACCAGGCCCCAGCTGTGGTCCCGCTCGACGCTCACGCCGGGCAGCCAGCGGTCCAACAACGACCGCTGCTGCCCGGTGAGTGTGCCGAGCGCCGGGTCCACAGCCCCGGATCCTACGGGCGGGCGCGCTGATCTACGGACAGGCGGCCACGTCGACGGCGATGGGCTGACGACTGTCCAAGTGCGTTGCGCGTATGTCGCACCCGAGCCTGCCGAATGCCGAGGCTTGTCAGTTCGTGCAGAGAGCGCTGACCGTGACGTTGTAGACGTGCCAGGATCCGTCCGGCGCGGTGAACACATTGCTGGCATTCGTCGCCCAGTTCGCGCAGGCCACGCCGACGGCGAGAATGTCGGCGCGGGCAGCCTGGGCCCCGTTCTGGATCGCGCTGGTCGAGGTGGCACCGCTGCCCTGCCGGGTAGCCGAGCGGGCAACGGTGTACGACGGTGGCGGCGGGGCCGGTACGCAGTAGCCGGTGGCTGTCGCCTCGTAAACGTACGCCGAGCCGTCGGGCGCGGTGTAGAGGTGTCGCGGCGTAGAGACCGTGACATTGCTGCAGGTCTCGCCGAGGTTTGCGGCGAGCGAGGTGAGCGCCGCGCGGGCGTTGTTCGCCGCGTTCTGCTGGCCGGCGGCCGGGCTCGGCCCCCATCCGGTGGATGTCGCCGACCGCCACGTGGCAGCCTGCGCTGCTGTCGCCGGGAGCACGAAGAGCCCCACGGTGACAGCCAGAGCGACAACCGTCAGCCGACGGAGCGACCGGCTGATCGGTCCACCCATTCGCCTGTCGAATCCATTCATGCGTTTGCCCCTTTCTGACCGTTAATCATTGCTTTGTTTCGATGTCTACGACGCCATCTCTGTGATACTAGTCAATGTCTGGGAAATCTCGAACAGACGGAGATGACTCGTCTCGGCCAACCCTCCCGGCAACCTGGCCGACGGCTGGCACACCGATCACCTCGTAGGTGACCGAGCCGGTCCACGGTTGACCTCGAGCGCGCTCCAGGTGCAATCCTGAGTCGCAACAGGATCATCGGAAGGAGCACATGACGATGGAACAGCGACCTCTCGGCAGCGTCGGACCGGTCAGCGTCCTCACCCTCGGTGGGGGCGGGCTGGGCCAGGTGTGGGGCGTCACCGACCGGGACGAGGCGGTGGCGACCGTACGGGAGGGGGTCGACGCCGGCATCGACCTGCTCGACGTCGCTCCCGGCTACGGCGACGGCGAAGCGGAACGGGTGGTCGGCGCGGCCTTCGACGGCAACCTGCCGGCCGGCGTACGGGTCGTCACCAAATGCGGGCTGGGCAACCCGGCCGCCGGTGACGTCGCGGCCCTGCTGGAGAAGTCCCTCGACGACAGCCTGCAGCGGATGCGACTGTCGTTCGTTGACGCGCTACTGCTGCACAATCCGATCGTGGCACAGGCCGCCCCGGGCACCACCGGGGTCACCTCCGCCGATCTGTTCACCGAAGCCGTCCGGCCGGCGTTCGAGGACCTGGTCCGGCGCGGCCGGATCGGCGCCTGGGGGATCACCGCCGTCGAGGAGCCGGACGTGATCATCCGGGTGCTCGGCGATCAGCCGTCCCCGGCGGTCGCCCAGTGTGTGACGAACCTGCTGGACTCCCCCGGCGATCTCCTGATGCCCGGCAGCGGGGGCTCCCGGCCACGCGACATCCTGACGGCCGCCGGCCGGCACGGCGTCGGAGTGATGGGCATCCGGGCGGTTGCGGCCGGCGCGTTCACCGACGCCGTCGACCGGGACCTGCCGCCGGAGCATCCGACCATGGTCGACTTTCGGCGGGCCGCGCCGCTGCGCGAGCTGGCCGGCGAGCTGGGTGAGTCGGCCGCCTCGCTGGCCCACCGGTACACGCTGTCGATGCCCGGCGTCGACACCGTTGTCCTCGGCGTGAAGAACCGCACTGAGCTGCGCGAATGCCTGGCCGCGGCGTCCGCCGGTGTGCTGCCGGCCGACCTGATGGCGACCATCGGGGCCCGCGTCGGTGCTCAGATATCCAAGTAGCGGGGCGGCACCGCGTCGGTCAGCCACACCCCGTTGGCGCTGCGATAGAAGAGGTGACCGTCTCGGGCCATCGCCGCCGCGTCGACGGTGAGGATTACGACGCCACCGGCCCGCCGGGCACCGACCCGGCGGGCCGTGTCGGTGTCCGCCGACAGGTGTACGTGATGGCGTCGGGCCCGGTGCAGCCCGGTGGCCCGGATCGAGTCGAGCGCGGCGGCGGTGGTGCCGTGGTAGAGCCGTTGCGGCGGAGGCAGCGCGACCAGCCCCAGGTCGATCGGGACCGAGTGTCCCTGGTTCGCCCGGATCTGCTCGGTGCCGTCGGGGTCGCGGCGCAGCGCGAACCGTTGTTTGCCGTCCCGCTCGACGACGGTGTCCAACTCCAGCCGGGTGATCCGCAGCGCGTCGAGCAGGTCCGTCACCGGAATCCAGCCGGCCGGGTCCAGTTCGAGCGCGAACCGGTCGGGCGCGTGGCGCAGCGCCAGTGACATCCGTTTGCTCATTCTGACCAATACCTTGTCGTTCACACCGGCATTGTCGCCGTACGGCGCACCCGCCCGCATCGACATTGCCGCCAGCCGAGCACGCCCCACCAGAGCATCACCGGTAGATGCAGGGCATAGCCGAGCTGTTCCGCAGCTGCCGACGGGCCGTCGGTCCCGGTGGTCCAGGGCAGGACCACGCCGGCGGCACCGGACACTGCGACGGCCACCCCGGCACAGCGCAGCCCGGTCGGCAACGCGATGCCGGACGCGGCCGCCACGGTCGCAGCCACCCAGAGCAGCCCGGCCAGGTTGACCGTCCACTTCGCGGTGAGCAGCAGCCCTTCCGCCACCGCCACGGCAGCCGGTTGGTTGGGGTCGGCGGCGAGCTGGGTGACCGCCAGGTTTCCGGCGTCGTGCAGCAGCCCGGCCAGGCCGGCGCCGGTCAGCAGTCCGCCGGCCAGCACGGACAGGTGTGCGCGGGGACGGTCGGGACGCGCGGCCAGCACCAGACCGGCGGCGAGCAGGGCGAGCCAGCCGATCACGTCGAGGGCCAACTCGATCAGGTGCAGCTCGACCCGGGCGTGCACCGCCGTCAGCACGGCGGCCGGGTCGGCCGGGTTCAGGGTCAACCCGGATGGCACGGCGATGCCGACACCGGCGAGCATGGCAAGCAACGACCCCAGCAGCAGTACGCCCGTCAGCCGGGCGGCGGAATCGCGTTCAACGGCACTCATGGCGGCACGCTAGAACCCTGCCGCAGGGGCAGAGTCAACACTGGGGGGTTCACAACTGTTCACTCTTTCGTGATCAAATATGTGAATCTGTGAGTGTTAGTATCGTCTGGTGAAGCTTGCCGAGTGGGCGCGCCGTAACGATGTGCACCCGCAGACCGCGTACCGCTGGTTCCGTGAGGGGACCATGCCGGTGCCCGCTCGGCGTCTTCCGTCCGGCACGATCATGGTGGAGGTGACCGGCGACGCCCGGCAGGGTCAGGTCGCCGTCTACGCCCGGGTGTCGTCGGTCGATCAGCGGGCCGACCTGGACCGGCAGGTCGCTCGGGCGACAACCTGGGCCACCGAGCGGGACATGGCCGTCGCTCGGGTGGTGACCGAGGTCGGGTCCGCGTTGAACGGGCGGCGCAAGAAGTTCCTCGGGCTGCTGCGCGACCCGGCCGTGTCGACGATCGTGGTCGAGCACCGGGATCGGTTCGCGCGGTTCGGTGCCGAGTACATTGAGGCGGCGCTGGCCGCGCAGGGCCGCCAGTTGGTGGTGGTCGATCCGGCCGAGGTGGACGACGACCTCGTGCGGGACGTCACGGAGATCCTCACCAGTTTCTGCGCCCGGCTGTACGGCCGCCGCGCGGCGGCGAACCGGGCCAGCCGTGCCGTGGCCGCCGCCACCGCCGAGGACGGGTCGTGAAGCGGTACGAGCCGCCGGCTGGCTGGACCGTGCAGGCGTACCGGTTCGCCCTCGAACCGAGTGACGCACAGGTTGCCGGTCTGCGCCGGAACACCGGCGCGGCCCGGTTCGTGTACAACCACATGCTGCGGCGGGTAAGCGCGGTGAAGGCACAGCGCGCCGCCGAGGCCAGCTACGGAGTGGCCGAGGCGGACCTGACGCCGTGGCAGGGCTGGTCCCTGCCGGACCTGCGACGCACCTGGAACGAGATCAAGCAGTGGGTGGCGCCGTGGTGGGCGGAGTGTTCCAAGGAGGCGTTCAACACCGGCCTGGCGAACCTGTCCGCGGCGCTGGGCAACTGGCACGCGTCACGCACCGGCACCCGCAAGGGCCGCCGGGTGGGCTGGCCCCGTGCCAAGAAGAAACACGGCCGTAGGTCGGCCCGGTTCACCACGGGCGCGATCCGGGTCGACCCCGGCCACCGGCACGTGGTGCTGCCCCGCCTGGGTCGCGTCCGCACCCACGAGTCGACCCGCAAACTGGCCCGCCGGGTACGGGCGGGCACCGCGACGATCCTGTCCGCCACGGTCACCGAGACCGCCGGCAGGTGGTTCTGCTCGTTCCAGGTCGCGGTCGGACGCACGGTCGGACGGCGGCCGGCGCACGCGCCGAAAGCCGGCCGGGTCGTCGGCGTGGACGCCGGGATCCAACACCTGGCGGTGCTGTCCACCGGTGAGATGGTGCCGAACCCGGCGCCGTTCAAGGCCGCGTCGCGCAAACTCGGCAAGGCCCAACGCCGGGCCGCCCGGCGGATCGGCCCCTACGACCCGCGGACCAGACGCGAACGGACCGCGTCCAACCGGTGGCGGCGGGCACAGGACGCGGTGGCTCGACTGCACGCCACGGTCTCGGCCGTCCGCGCCGACTCGTGGCACCACCTCACCACCCGCCTGGCGCAGCGGTTCACCACGGTCGTGGTCGAGGACCTCCACGTGGCCGGGATGGTCCGCAACCGCAGGCTGGCCCGGTCCCTGACCGACGCCGCCCCGGCGACGCTGCGACGGCACCTCGGCTACAAGACCGGCTGGTACGGCAGCACGTTGTGCGTCGCCGACCGGTGGTACCCCAGCTCCAAGACGTGCTCCGCCTGCGAGACGGTGAAACCCAAGCTGTCGTTGGCCGAACGCGTGTTCCACTGCACCGCGTGCGGACTGTCCCTGGACCGGGACGTCAACGCGGCACGAAATCTTGCCGCACTCGTACGGCACGTCGACCTGGAGTTGCCGGGCGACGTAAAAACAGGACGTGGAGCCTACGTAAGACCCGTAAGGCCTGCATCCGCAGGCGGGGCGGCGGGCCGTGAAGCGTCAAGACCGGTTCATCCGGTCAACGTCGCCCGGCAACGGACGACTGCCAATCATGAGTCACGTTTACTCACTGAAAGGTAACGGCAGGAGGACACCAGCGTGTGGCGGATCGGTGAGCTGGCGCGCATGGTCGGGGTGTCTGAGCGCACCCTGCGGCACTACGACAAGGTCGGGCTGCTGCCGCCGGCCACGACGGACCAGCTCACCGGCTACCGGTGGTACGGCGCGGCCGAACTGACCCGGTTGGAACGCATCCGTGGCCTACAACGCCTCGGCCTGCCGCTGCGCCGGATCGCCGACCTGCTGGACGCCCCCGACGCCCAGCTGCGGCAGGCCCTGGTCGAGACCGTGACGGCGCTGCGCGACGATATCGCCGCCCGTATGGCGACGGTGGCCGCCGCCGAGGACCACCTCGCCGGTACGGCGTCGGTGCTGCCGCAGGTCGCCCGGGTCGGTGCCCGCCGGCTGCGGGTGCAGCACGTACGGGTGGCCGATCCCACCGAGTTGGCGGCGGTGTGTCCGCAACCGCCGACGGTGCTGCTGACCTGGCTTCGTGGCTGGCCTGCTGAGCCGGGTTTCCGGGCGGCGGTGGCGACCGAGGGTCCTGGCGAGCGGCTCGACCTGCCCGCCCGTACCGTCGTCCGGGCCGTCGTGCCGCCGACGACCGGCGTGGTCCGCGCCGGACTCGACCTGTTCGCCTGGCTGCCCCGCCACCACTTCACGGTCGCCGGTCCCACGACGGAGGATCACCTGGTCGACGGTGACGGTGCCGCTGTCACCCTCCTGGAGATCCCGGTCGTGGCTGCCCTGGCCGGCGAACGGAGCCGAAGTGTCAGCCGGGTGTGATTACCTACCGCTATGCCGCACCCGATCATGTTCGACGACGCCGACCCGCTGCTCGCCGAGGTACGCCGGCTCGCGCTGGCCTTCCCCGACGCCGCCGAGAAGATCTCGCATGGGCATCCGGCGTTCTACACCACCAAGGTGTTCGCCTACTACGGCGGCTCGGTGAAGGTCGAGGGCGTCTACCAGCAGCATGATCACTCCGTACTGGTGCTGGTGGACCCGGACGAGCGGGCGGCGCTGCTGGCCGAGCCGCGCTGTTACGCCCCGGCGTACCTGGCCAGCTCCGGCTGGGTGGGGGTGGATCTGGCCGACGACACCGACTGGGCGGAGATCGGCGAGCTGCTCGACGCCAGCTACCGGCGGACCGCCGGGCCTCGCCGGGTGGCCCGGCTCGACGCCCGGTAGGTCGACGCATCAACAGGTCGACAGAACCCCATCCGACGGCACGGCCCCGGCGTTGTTCCTCTATGTCTGACTTGATCATTGTTTGTCAGATGTCGTAGACGGCGAAGGTGTCGGCGCGGTCGTGGAGGTCACGGCGGGCGTGGGCGATGTTGGCGCGTCCGGCGAGGCGGAAGGTGTTCAGGGCCAGGTTGCGCATGGCGGCCAGGTTGCGGGGAGCCGCACCCGTCCTGAGCTGGGAGTCGTCCTCGTTGAAGGTGACGTCCCGGGTCCAGTGCAGGCGGGTTTCCACCGACCAGTGTCCTCTGACGTAGGCGTTGAGGTGTTGCGGTCCGGCCTGGGTGGCGTCGAGGCTGACGATGCCGTGGATGATCTGTTTGCTGGTGCGGATCCCGTCGAGTCCGCCGGTGTCGCGGCGTAGCCGGAAGACCTGGCGGGCTCCGGGGAACAGGGTGTCGTCGCAGCCGGTGACGCGGATCGTGCGGCGTTCGGTGCGTCCGTGTCCGCGATCGGCGTCGGCGTCGGTCCGGTCGGCGAACTCGGTGTCGGTGCCGGACAGCAACGTGTGGGCGGCGCGCAGGGCGAGCGGCTGGTTCCCCTTCAGGATCAGCATGTAGTGGGCGTTCAGGGTGTCGGTGATCAGCCGGGCGGTTTTCCTGGTGGTGTGCAGGGCGTCCAGGGTGAGGAGCATGCCGGCGACGTCGAGCTGTGTGAGTAGGTCCTCGGTCGCGGTGGCCTCGCCGCGTTTGTCGGCGACCTGGCGTTGGCCCAGGATCACGGCACGGTCGTGGGTGACGGCGGCGACCAGGAACACCTGTCCGGTGGGGGTGCGGGTGCCGTGCAGCAGTTTCCCGTCGATCGCGGCTGCGGGCAGCAGCCCGGCCGGTGCCGGGTGGGTGAACGCCCGGGTGGCGGCCCGGCGTTGTTCGCGTTCGGTGGGTTCGTCGACGCTGGTGGGGATCCGTGGGGCCGGGGCGTCGCCGCGTGCCACGTCCGCGGCGTAGCCGCAGGTCGCCGTGTCGAGGGCGTCGCCGTCGACGGCGTCCAGGACCCGCCGGAAGGTCCGTTCGCTCGGGACGAGGTAGCGGCTGGTCAGTGGGTCACGGCGGGCGCCGAGGCGGTGCAGGACGTCCTGTGGGGTCCGGGCCGCCCACTGCCGGATCGCGGTCAGGCTGTCGTTGCCGGCGACGAGGGTGGCACACGCGGTCAGGACCAGGATCACCAGCAGCGGATGGCGCCGTCCGCGCGGCCGGCGGGGGTCCGGCACCCGGGCCAGGCGTGCTACCAGGGGCGACACCATCGACAAGGGATCGGCCGGGCCGGTGGAGAGTTCGGCTTCCCACAACGCCAGATCGGCGAGGTGGTCAACAACGGGGTCGGTCAGGGAGGATGTCGTCACGAGCGCGGCTCCAGCGATGAACTTCGAGGCTAGTCACCCGCAAGATCATCAGGAGTCGCGCTCGTCCCGCAACTCAGCCGATGTCCGATTTTCAACACGGACAGAACGACTCAAGCCGGAACAACGCCGGGGCCGTGCATCCGACGGAACCCGATATCGATCACACAAACTATCCGGAATTCATCCGATCTCCATCATGGACTCCGACTTGTCGCACTGATAGAGGTAGGGGTGGCATTCGACGCACCGCCCCACAATCAGCAGATCGGGGATCCGACAATGCACGAGGTGCACCGCATCATTCGCACACTGCGCACCGAGCGCGGGCTTTCCCAGCAGCAGCTCGGCGCGTTGATCCAGCTCAGCGCGTCGTCGATCGGCAGTTACGAGAACGGCCGCCTGGTCCCGGTGCAGCAGAACGCGAAGATCCTCGACGATGTGCTGGGCAGCGGCGACCGCGTGCAGCGCGCCTCCGCCGAGGCGCGCGGAATGTCCTTCGCCGGTTTCCTGCGCCCGTGGGCCGAAATGGAGGAGCGGGCCACCCTGCTGCGGTCGTTTCAGCTCGCGGTCGTCCCGGGTCTGTTGCAGACCCGGGAGTACGCCGAACGGCTGTTGCGCGTCGGCCCGGTCGACGACGTGCCGACCCGGCTGGCGAACCGGCTCACCCGCCAGCAGGTGCTCACCCGCGCCGACGACCCGGCCGAGTTCATCGCCGTCATCGACCGCGGCGTGCTGCACCGCCAGGTCGGCACGCCGGAGCAGATGGCCGAGCAGCTGCGCAGTCTCGCCGAGGCGGCGGCACGCCCCAACACCTGGGTGCACGTGGTGCCGGGCAGCGCCGACGCCTACCACGGGCTCAACGGCTCGTTCGCGATGGCGACCGTGGACGATCACGTGTTCGGCTACGTCGATTCCCATTTCGGCGGTGACGTGATCAGCAACCCGGCCGACGTGCAGACATTGGAGCGGTCCTGGGAAGGTGTCCGCAGCTATGCTCTGCCTGTCGAGGAGTCCCACGACATGATCCTGAAAGCGGTGCAGACATGGAGCTGAGCACCACCCCTCGCTGGCGCAAGTCGACCCGCAGCAACCCCGCTGGCGGTGACTGTGTCGAGGTCGCCGACAACCTCCCCGGCCGGGTCCACGTCCGCGACACCAAGGACCGCGACGGCGGCACCCTGACCTTCGCCCCCGCCGCTTGGTCCGCCTTCGTCACCCTGGCCAAGATCACGTCCGTACGCTGACCGGCTCCGCCAACGGTAAGCTGGGTCAGCCAGTGAGGTAGCGGCGGGCGTTTCCGCCGCGCAGGGCGACCCGCTGGTCGGCGGTGAGGAAGTCCGCCTTGTCGAGCACCGCGCCGACCGGCCGCTCCCCCAGCGGGTACGGGTAGTCGCTGCCCAGCAGCACCCGGTCGGCACCCATCGTGTCGACCAGCAGCCGCAGCGCCGCCGGGTCGAACACCACCGAGTCGACGTAGAACCGGTCGACGTAGTGGCTCGGCGGGTGCGCCGACCGACCGCGTACCACGTCGCCCCGGCGGTGCCAGGCGTTGTCGGCGCGGCCCAGCCAGAACGGGAAGCTGCCGCCGCCGTGGGCGAAGCAGATCCGCAGCGTACGGGGCAGCTGGTCGAAGCCGCCGCCGAGGATCAGCGCGAGAATCGACAGGTGGGTCTCGGCGGGCATGCCGGACAGCCAGCGGGCCATCCACCGGTCCAGCCGTGGCCCGTCCGGCATGTCCCACGGGTGGACAAACACGGGTGCCCCGACGTCGGCGCAGTGCCGCAGGAAGGCGACGACGCCGGCGTCGTCGAGGTCACGGTCACCGACGTGGTTGCCGATCTCCACCCCGGCGTGCCCGGCAGCGAGGCAGCGGTCCAGCTCGGCGCAGGCGGCGTCCGGGTCCTGCAACGGCACCTGGCAGAACGGGATCAGCCGACCGCCACCGGCGGCGGTGACCTCCAGGGTCAGGTCGTTGAAGATCCGGGCCACCTTCACCGCCTGGTCTGCCGGCCGGTCGTAGGCGAAGAACACCGGCGTCGGGGAGACCACCTGCATGTCGACCCCGTCGACATCCATGTCGGACATCCGGGTGGCCGGGTCCCAGGTCTGCGGGCCGACCGGCCGGAACTCCGTCTGACCCACCATGATCATGGCGGCGCGTTCGGAGTCGACCCGCAGCCACGGCCAGCCGGTCCCGCCACAGGCGGCGGCGAGATCCGGCCAGCCCTTGGGCACCAGGTGGGTGTGGACGTCGATGGTCTGCCCGGCGTCGGTCACGGTGAGGCTCAGCCCTTGCCCGGGTGCAGCGCGCCGCACTTGTCGCAGGTACGCGCGGACTCGTCACCGTAGAAGGCGGTGAAGACCGGCGGCAGGTCGGCGACGATGTCGCGGACCTGCAACTCCACCTCGTGCACCAGGTTTCCGCAGTCGAGGCAGTACCACTGGAACTTCTCCAGGGTGCCCTCCTCGCGGACCCGTTCGATGACGACACCGATCGAGCCGGCCTCCGGGCGTTGCGGCGAGTGCGGTACGAATCCGGGCAGCACCCACATCTGGCCTTCGCGGATGTGCACGGTCTGCGGCCCGTCGTCGGTCATCAGGTTGACGTGCATGTTGCCTTTGACCTGATAGAAGAATTCCTCGTACGGGTCGACGTGGAAGTCGGTGCGCTGGTTGGGGCCGCCGACGACCTGCACGATGAAATCGTCGCCGGTGGGGAACATCTGCTTGTTGTTCACCGGCGGCTTGAGCAGGTGCTCGTTCTCGCTGATCCAGTTGGGAAAGTTGACCGGTTCGGCGATGTCGCTCACGGGTGTCACTCCTTCCGGGTGGGGGCGTCGGCCGGTGCCACGGCGACGGCCTGGATCTCGATGAGCAGGTGCGGGTGGGGTAGTTGGTGGACGGCGACGGTGGTGCGGGTCGGTCCGGTGTGGTCGAAGTTCTCGGCCCAGACCTGGTTGTAGCCGCCGAAGTCGTTCATGTTGACCAGGTAGGTGGTGACGGAGACCAGGTCGGTGAGGCCGGCGCCGGCGGCGGCGAGCAGGTCGGCGATGTTGGCGATGACGGCGCGGGTCTGTTCCCGGATGTCGAGTTGGGTGGTGCCGTATTCGTCGACGGTGGCGCCGGCGATGGTGTTGTCGGGGCGGCGGCTGGACGTTCCGGAGACGAAGATGAATCCGCCAGCTGTTTTGACGTGTGGAAATTTGCCGCGTGGGGTGGCTTTGCCGGTGACCAGGTGCGCGGTCATGATCGGTCACCTCCTGCGTTGGTGGTGAAGGCGGCGGTGCCGAGCCCTTGGACGGTGGCCCGCACGTGCGCGCCGGGGGCCAGCGGCACCGCGGCGGTGGCCGCGCCGGCCAGGAAGATCCAGCCGGCCCGCAAAGCCGGGCCGTGCCGGTCGGCGAGGGCGACGCCGGCGGCGAGGGCCCGGCGGGGGTCGCCGAGGATCGCGGCGGTGGATCCGGTCTGCACCGTGCGTCCGTCGATGTCGAGGAGTACGCCGAGGTTGTCGACGCCGTCCGGGACCGGCTGCCAGGGCCCGACGACGTACAGGGCTGCCGAGGTGTTGTCGGCGATCACGTCGGGCAGCGAGAAGGTGAAGTCGCGGTAGCGGGAGTCGATGACCTCCAGCGCGGGGGCGACGGCCCGCACCGCGTCGGTGAACGGCATCCCGGGTGTCGGCGGCCGGTCGAGGAGGAAGGCGATCTCCGGTTCGACCCGGGGGTGGATCAGTCCGGAGATGTCGACGTTGCCGCCGTCGGGCACCTGCGTGGTGTCGGTGAGTTGGCCGAGGATCGGGGAGTCGACGCCGACCTGGACCATCTTCGCCTGGCTGGTCAGCCCCATCTTGGCGCCGACGAGGCGTTCGCCCCGGCCGGTGCGGCGGGCGATCAGGGCCTGCTGCACCGCGTAGGCGGCGTCGACGTCGACCCGGTGGGCGGCGGCGAGTTGCGGAATCGGGGTGCCGGTGACGGCCGCCTCGTCGAGCCGGGCGGCCAACCCGGCGAGGTCGACGTCTGCGCTGGTGGTCACTGCGCACCTCCGTGGGCGGTGTTGGCGGCGTCGGCGAGGTCGAGGGCGACGTCGGTGATCATGTCTTCCTGGCCGCCGACCATCCTGCGGCGGCCGAGTTCGACCAGGATGGACCGCACGTCCAGGTTGTAGCGGTCGGCGGCGCGTTCGGCGTGGCGCAGGAAGCTGGAGTAGACGCCGGCGTAGCCGAGCGACAGGGTTTCCCGGTCGACCCGGACCGGCCGGTCCTGCAGCGGCCGGACCAGGTCCTCGGCGGCGTCCATCAGGGCGAACGTGTCGCAGCCGTGTTTCCAGCCGTGCAGGTCGGCGACGGCGGTGAAGACTTCGAGGGGGGCGTTGCCGGCCCCGGCGCCCATGCCGGCGAGGGAGGCGTCGACCCGGGTGGTGCCGTGCTGCACGGCGATCACACTGTTGGCCACGCCGAGGGACAGGTTGTGGTGGGCGTGGATGCCGATCTGCGTTTGCGGGTCGAGCACGGCCCGGTAGGCGTCGACCCGGGCGGCGACGTCGTCCATCAGCAGCCGGCCACCGGAGTCGGTGACGTAGACGCAGTGCGCCCCGTACGACTCCATCAGCTTGGCCTGCTGCGCGAGCCCTTCGGGGGTGTTCATGTGCGACATCATCAAAAAGCCGGCGACGTCCATACCCTGGTCGCGGGCCCAGCCGATGTGCTGGGCGGCGATGTCGGCCTCGGTGCAGTGGGTGGCGATCCGGACGCTGGTGACGCCGAGGTCGCGGGCCGCCCGCAGGTCGTCGATGGTGCCGATGCCGGGCAGCAGCAGCGTGGTCAACGTCGCCCGGCTGATCGACTCGGCGGCAGCACGGATCCAGTCGGCGTCCGACGCCGCGCCGTGGCCGTAGGTGACGGACGAGCCGGCCAGGCCGTCGCCGTGGGCGACCTCGATCGCGTCGACGCCGGCCGCGTCCAACGCGGCGGCGATCTGCCGCACCTGGTCGACGGCGTAGCGGTGCCTGATGGCGTGCATGCCGTCGCGCAACGTGACGTCCTGGACGTACAGGCGGGTCATGACCGTGCCTCCGCTCGGACAGCGACCAGACGTTCGGCGGTACGCAACGCGGCCGAGGTCATGATGTCGAGGTTGCCGGCGTACGCGGGCAGGTAGTGCCCGGCACCGGAGACCTCCAGGAACACCGACACCTGGGTGCCGGTGAAGTGGCTGCCCAGCGCCGGCACGTACGCGTCGACCGGGTCGAACTGCACGGCCTGTTTGAGCCGGTAGCCGGGCACGTACCCGGCGACCGACGCCACCATGGCGTCCACCGAGGCGGCCACCCGGCCGGTGTCGACGCCGGCCGGGATCAGGCAGTAGACGGTGTCACGCATCAGCAGCGGCGGGTCCGCCGGGTTCAGCACGATGACCGCCTTACCTGTGCCGGCACCGCCGACGACCTCCAGGGCGCGGGCGGTGGTCCGGGTGAACTCGTCGATGTTGGCCCGCGTGCCCGGACCGGCCGAGCGGGACGCGATCGACGCGACGATCTCCGCGTACGCGACCGGGGCCACCCGCGTGACGGCGGCGACGACCGGCACGGTCGCCTGCCCACCGCAGGTGACCATGTTGACGTTCGACACGCCCAAATGAGCGTCCAGATTGACCGGGGGCACCACGTACGGGCCGACCGCGGCCGGGGTCAGATCCACCACCGTCCGGCCGTAAGCCTGCAGGATCTCGTTGTTGCGCCGGTGCGCGCCGGCCGACGTGGCGTCGAAGACGAGTCGCACGTCGGCGAACTCGGGCATCGCCACCAGGCCGTCGACGCCGTCGGCGGTGGTCGCCACACCCAACCGGCGGGCGCGGGCCAGCCCGTCCGATTCCGGGTCGATGCCGACCATCGCCACCATGTCCAGCGACTCCGACAGCCGCAGCACCTTGATCATCAGGTCGGTGCCGATGTTGCCCGACCCGATCACCGCCACCCCGACACCCACTACGACCCCTCCCCTGACTCGCCGTCGGCCGACCGGTCGGCCGGTTTCGCGCTGAATCTGGTCCGCACCGAGCCGAGCCCGGCGATCCGTGCCTGGTACGCCGCTCCTGGGGTGACCGGCACCATCGGGCCCAGCGCGCCGGAGAGCACGACGTCACCGGCCCGCAACGGATCCCCCGCAGCGGCCATGGTCGAGGCCAGCCAGGCGACGGCGTGCACCGGGTTACCGAGGCAGGCGGCACCGGCACCCACCGACACCGGCACACCGGCGGACTCCAGCACCATGCCGCACCCCCGCAGGTCCACGTCGGCCGGCGGCACCGGCCGATCGCCGAGCACGAACAGCCCCGACGAGGCGTTGTCCGCCACCGTGTCCACGATGGAAATGTCCCAGTCGGTGATCCGGGAGTCGACGATCTCGACCGCCGGCAGCAGGAAGTCGGTCGCCCGCAGCACGTCGACCACGGTCGCCGGCCCGTCCGGCAGATCCGCGCCGAGCACGAACGCCACCTCCGCCTCCACCCTGGGCTGGATCAACCCACCCAGGTCGACCTCATCACCATCCGGCACCGCCATGTCGGCGAACAACACCCCGAAATCCGGCTGGTAGACGCCGAACGCGGCCTGCACCACCGGCGACGTCAGGCCGATCTTCGCCCCCACCCGACGCCGCCCGGCCCCTGTCCAACCGGCCACCAACTCCCGCTGCACCGCGTACGCGGCCGCCACGTCACCGACCGGCAGCAGCCGGTCCCGCAGCGGCGGGCACGGCACCCCGGTGTCGTACGCCCCGGTCAACGCCGCGATGGCGGCCTCGATGTCCACAGTCACGCTCATGTCAGATCCACACAGACGTTTGTCAGTTCGGAGTAGAAGTCGAGCGAGTGCACGCCGCCCTCCCGGCCGACGCCGGAGGCCTTCACTCCGCCGAACGGGGTGCGCAGGTCCCGCAGGAACCAGGTGTTGACCCAGACGATGCCGGCGTCCAGTCGGGCACCGGCCCGGTGCGCCCGCCCCACGTCGCGGGTCCACACCGTCGCGGCCAGCCCGTAGTCGGAGTCGTTGGCCAGCGCGAACGCCTCCTCCTCGGTGTCGAACGGAGCGATGTGGCAGATCGGGCCGAACACCTCCTCCCGCACCAGCCGCGCAGACTGACCGAGCCCGGTCAACACTGTCGGCTCCACGTACGCGCCACCATCACGGGGGTCACCGAAGGCCGGCACGCCACCACCAGCAAGGATCTGCGCGCCTTCGGCGCGGGCCAGATCGTAGAAGCCGAGCACCTTGTCCCGGTGGCCGCGCGAGATCAGCGGCATCGTCGAGATCGTCTCGTCGGCGGGCCAGCCGTACCGGGCGTCACGGGCAGCGGCCGCCAGCCGGTCGACGAACTCGTCGAACACCGGCCGCTGCACGTACAGCCGCTCGGTGCACAAACAGACCTGACCGCCGTTGGTGAACGACGACCGCACCGAACCCGCGACCGCCGCGTCCAGATCGGCGTCGGCGAACACCAGCCCGGCGTTCTTGCCACCCAGCTCGAACGACACCGCCTTCACCCCGTCAGCGGCCGCCCGCATGATCGCCGACCCGGTCGCCGACTCACCGGTGAACGTGATCGCGTCCACCCCCGGATGGGTGGTCAGCCACTCCCCCGCCGCGCCCGGCCCGAACCCGTGCACCAGGTTGAACACCCCGTCGGGTACGCCGGCCGCCGCCATCACCTCCGCGAGCAGCGTCGCCGACGCCGGCGTCTCCTCACTCGGCTTCACCACCACAGCGTTGCCGCACGCCAGCGCCGGAGCCACCTTCCACGTCAGCAGCAGCAGCGGCAGATTCCACGGCACGATCACCGCGACGACACCGACCGGTTTACGTACCGCGTAGTTCAACGCCCGACCACCGGACGGGGTGACCGTGGTGAACGACTCGGTCGGCGCCGTCGCAGCGATCTCCGCGAACGCCCGGAAGTTCGCCGCCCCACGCGGAATGTCCAACGTCCGGGCCTGACCGACCGGCTTACCGGTATCCGCCACCTCAGCGGCGACCAGATCATCGAACCGGCGGTCCAACTCGTCGGCCACCGCCCGCAACACCGCCGCCCGGTCCCGCTCAGCCATGTCACCCCAGGGTCCGCGCAACGCCGACCGCGCCGCCGCCACCGCCGCGTCGACCGTCGACGAGTCGGCCTCCGCCACCTCGAACACCGTCTCCCCGGACACCGGCGACACCTTCGCAAACCGCTTCCCGGTGTCGACGAACCGGCCGTCGACGAAACTGCGCAGCAGGCCGGGACCGTCGGCGGCCGGCCGGCCGACGTACAGGTCGGGGTGCCACAGGGTCATGAGCGTCCCTTCCGGACGAGCCGGTGGACGGCGGCGCCGAGTGCCCCTACTGACAGCGCCGCCGTCCCGGCCACCGCCGCCGCAAGGAGCTGGTGCTGCCGGCGGACCCGTCGCCTGACCTCGGCGTACGGGATGGTGGTGAAGGAGACCATTTCGTACCGGGACACGTAGCGCCCCGGCAACGCCCGTTCCAGGGCGTGTTCGACCTTGCGGAACGTCTGGAACGTCGGGGAGGCGACCTTGTCGCGCATCTCGACGAAGTTCGCCAGCGCCATCTGGGCGATCGCTTCGGCGTTGTCCTGGCGGCGGGACTGGTACAGCGGCAGCGCCGCCGCCCAGTCGCCGCCGGTGTCGTCGAGGCAGCGGTCCAGCTCGACGACGTCCTCGAAGGCGCAGTTGGCGCCCTGGCCGTAGAACGGCACGACCGCGTGCGCGGCGTCGCCGAGCAGCGCCACCCGGCCGCCGACCTGCCACGGGTCGCAGCGCACCGTGCCGAGCAGACCGACCGGGTTGTGCTGGTAGTCGTCGACCAGGTCCGGTGCCAGCGGCGGCACGTCCGGGTAGTGGGTACGGAAGTGCCGTTCGATCGCCGCCGGGCTGCTCAGCGAGGCGAAACTCGACGTACCGCCGGTCGGCCAGAACAGGGTGCAGGTGAAGGAGCGGTCCGGGTTGGGCAGGGCGATCATCATCGAGGTGCCGCGCGGCCAGATGTGCAGCGCACCGGGGTCGAGTGCGTAGTCGCCGCCGACCGCCGGGATGGTCAGCTCCTTGTAGCCGTAGTCGAGGAAGTCGAGGCTCTCGTCGACCAGGCCGTGGGCGAGCAGTTGGCCGCGTACCGCCGAACCGGCGCCGTCGGCGCCGAGCACGACCTGCGCGTCCGCGCGGACCGTGCCCTGCGGGGTGTCGAAGGTCGCCTCGCCGGTGTCAGGGTCGAGGCCGACGAGCCGGTGGTCGAACACGACGGTGACCCCGGGCGCGGCCTCGGCGGCGTCGAGCAGGGCGTTGTTGAGCGCGCCCCGGCTGATCGAGTTGATCGCCCGCTGCTCGTCGGCGCTGTACGGCTGGAAGTCGAGGTCACCGTCGACCGGGTGGATCATCCGGCCGGGCATCGGCAGCGCGTCGGCGAGCACCTGGTCGGCCAGGCCGATGCGGCGCAACGCGTCCAGGCCGCGTTCGGACAACGCCAGGTTGATCGACCGGCCGCGTTCGGCGGTGCCGCGTCGCGGGTCGGGTCGGCGCTCGTAGAGGGTGACCGGCAGGCTGCGGCGGGCCAGGAAGCAGGCGAGCAGGCTGCCGGCCAGGCCGGCGCCGACCACCGCGACGGGTGCACGTTCAGACATCGTCGCCGCCTTCCGTCGGGAGGGTCGCGGCGAGCGCCCGGGCGGCCCGCCAGCAGTCGTGGTACGTCGAGTACAGCGGCACCGGGGCGAGCCGGACGATGTCCGGTTCCCGGGCGTCAGCGATCACCCCGTGTTCGTGGCGCAGCCGGGCGGTCAACGCGTGTGCTCCGCCGCCGGTGGCACCCGACACGCCACCGATACGCAGGGACAGTTGGCAGCCGCGCCGGGCCGGATCCCGGGGCGTGACGACGCTGATCGGCCGGCCGGGCACGATCTCGTCGAGCAGCTGTTCGAGGTAGCCGGTGAGCCGTTCGCTGCGGTCGCGCAGCGCCGGCATGCCGACCTTGTCGAAGATCTGCAGCGAGGTACGTACCGGACCCATCGCGAAGATCGGCGGGTTGGAGATCTGCCAGGCGTCGACGCTGGCCGGTGGCCGCGACACCGGGGTCATCTCGAACCGGGTCGCCGGCTCGGTGCTCCACCAGCCTTCGAAGCGGGCCAGCGTCGAATCGCCGTGGTGGCGTTCGTGCACGTACGCCCCGGCCAGCGCCCCCGGACCGGAGTTGAGGTACTTGTAGGAGCACCAGGCGGCGAAGTCGACGCCCCAGTCGCGCAGCCGCAGCGGCACGTTGCCGGCGGCGTGCGCCAGGTCCCAGCCGACGATCGCGCCGGCGGCCCGGCCGGCGGTGGTGATCGTCGGGATGTCGAGCAGTTCGCCGGTCAGGTAGTTGACCCCGCCGAGCAGCACCAACGCCACCCGGTCGCCCTCGGTGCGCAGGCAGTCGACGACGTCTTCGGTGCGCAGCGTGTCCTCGCCGGGGCGGGGTCGCAGTCGGACCACCGTACGGTCGGGGTCGAGGCCGTGGAAGGCGGCCTGGCTGCGCACCGCGTAGCTGTCCGACGGGAACGCCGAGTCCTCGATGACGATGCGGGTGCGGTCGCCGGTCGGCCGGTAGAACGACACCATCAGCAGGTGCAGGTTGACCGTCAGCGAGTTCATCACCACGGTCTCGCTGGGCAGGGCGCCGACCAGTCGCGCGGCGGTGTCGGTGAGAAGTTCGTGGTACGGCAGCCACGGCCGGCCGGCTTCGAGGTGGCCTTCGACGCCGAGCCGGGCCCAGTCGTCGAGGTCGTCGAGCAGCTCGGCGCGGGTGGCCTTCGGTTGCAGGCCGAGGGAGTTGCCGGCGAAGTAGGCGACGTCGGGGTGTTCGCCGCCGGTGGCCGGCGGGATGTGGAACAGGTCGCGGTGCCCGGGGTCGGCGGCGTCTCGGCGGCGGGCGTCGTCCTCTGTGAACATGCGGCAGCCTCTCACATGCCGGTCCGGGCGGACCAGATCTCGGGGAACACCACCCGGTTCATGCTGCGTTGCAGCCAGGCCAGCCCGGCGGAGCCGCCGCTGCCGACCTTGGCGCCCATGGTGCGCTGCACCGCCTTGAGATGCTTGTACCGCCAGTCGCCGAACTGTTCGGCGACCTCGGTCAACGCCTCGCCGAGTTGCCGCAGATGGTTGTCCGGGGCGTTGACCCGGTAGACCTCCACCCAGGCGGCCTCGACCGCCGGGTGCGGTTCGTGTTCGGTGGCGACGTCGCGGGTCAGCAGGTCGGTCGGGATGTCGTGGCCGACGCGGGCGAGCAGGGCGATCACGTCGTCCCACAGGCTCGGCGCGTGCAGGGCCTGCTCCAACTCGGCGTACACGTCGGGTTGGCGGCGGAACGGGCGGATCAGCGACGGGGTCCGGATGCCGAGGATGAACTCCAACTGCCGGTACATCGCCGACTGGAAGCCGGAGCCCTCACCGAGCAGGTTGCGGAACCGGTTGAAGTCGGCCGGGGTCATCCAGCGCAGCGTCTGCCAGGAGGCGTTGAGCCCTTCCAGGTGCAGGGCGGCGCGGCGCAGCGGGGCCAGCGCCTCCCACACCTGGTCGGCGCGGATCAGCCGTTGGGCGTCGCGCAGCTCGTGGCGGGTCAGCCCGAAGTACAGCTCCATGATCTGGCTGACCATCAGGAACGACATTTCACCGGGGTCGTCGCTGAGGGTGCGCTGCAGGCTGTGCAGGGTGCTGGCGTGCACGTAGGCGTCGTATGGCACCCGGTCGCCGAACTCCAGGGTCGGCTCGCCAGCGTTGGCGGCGGCGCGGGCGTCGCGTTCGGCGGCGTCCACCGGCCGCACGGCCGGTGGGTTGGCCACGTCGGTGCTGTTCACGTCGGCTGCCCTCCCTTTGCTGTGTCGCCCATGATTGCCGACTTGCGGTCCGCGGCTGAATACCGGATCAACGGCGGTACGCGGCCGCGGCCTGCAGGTCGGTGGCTAGATTTGGGTGGTCGGTTAACGAAGGGAAAGTGTCCGTGGACGAGATGGATTGGGCGCTGCTGCGTGAGTTGCAGGCCGATGCCCGACTTTCCTTCAGCGAGCTGTCCCGCCGGGTGCATCTGTCGCCGCCGGCGGTGGCCGAACGGGTACGCCGGCTGGAGGAGTCCGGGGTGGTCAGCGGCTACCACGCGCACGTCGACCTGACCCGGGCCGGCTGGACGGTGATCGCGCTGATCCGGATGTCCTGCTACGGCTCGCACTGCATCCTGCGCGACCCGCAGGTGCCGACCTGGCCGGAGATCCTGGAGATCCACCGGATCACCGGGGACGCCTGCTCGATGTTGAAGGTGGCGGCGGCGTCGATGGATGCCTTCGAGGACGTGATCGACCGGCTCGCCCCGTACGGTCAGCCGTCCAGCACGATGGTGCTCTCCACCCCGCTGGGCTGGCGTCCGGTCACCGCCGCCGACTGACCTTAAGCTCCCCGAGGTGACCACCGACGAGAAGTTTGGAGTTCTCGTGACGATTGTTCGGCCCTATGGCGACGGGGTGTGGGTGCCGCTGGACCGGGCCCGGCAGCGGACCAGCATCAAATGGCGGCTCTACCCGGCTGACGTGCTGCCGGTGTGGGTGGCGGAGATGGACGTCGACCCGGCCGGGCCGGTCGTCGAGGCGATCGACGCGGCGGTGCGTGCCGGCGATCTCGGGTACGCCACCGGTGCCGGTTACGCCGAGGCGGTCGCCGGGTTCGCGGCCGAACGGTGGGGGTGGGACGGTCTGAACCCGGCGCGCACGGCGATCGTGCCGGACGTGATGCTCGGCGCGGTCGAGATGCTGAAGCTGGTGACCGGGCCGGGCGACACGGTCGTGATCAACCCGCCGGTGTACCCGCCGTTCTACGGGTTCCTGCGCAACCTGGGTCGGCCGGTGCGGGAGGCCCCGCTCGGGTCGGACGGCCGGCTGGACCTTGACGCGCTGGCCGAGGCGTTCACCGCCGCCCGCGAGGGTGGCCGCCGGGCGGCGTACCTGCTGTGCAGTCCGCACAACCCGACCGGGACGGTGCACACCGCCGACGAGCTGGCCGCCGTCGCGGAGCTGGCCGGCCGGCACGGCGTACGGGTGGTGGTCGACGAGATTCACGCACCGATGACCGCGTCCGGCGTGACGTTCGTGCCGTACCTGTCGGTGCCCGGCGCCGACGACGGCCTGACGCTGATCTCCGGCTCGAAGGGCTGGAACCTGGCCGGGTTGAAGGCCGCCCTCGCGGTCGCCGGGCCAGCGGCCGCAGCCGACCTGGCCCGGCTGCCGGAAGAGGTCGGGCACGGGGTCAACCATCTCGGGGTGATCGCGCACACGGCGGCGTTCCGCGACAGCGGCGACTGGCTGGACACCGTACGGTCGGCGGTCGACGCGAACCGGCGGCTGCTGGCCGACCTGCTGGCGGCGCAACTGCCGCAGGTGCGGTACGCGCCCGGTGAGGCGACCTTTCTGGCCTGGTTGGACTGCCGGACGTTGGGGCTCGGCGACGACCCGGCGGCGGTGTTCCTCGACCGGGGGCGGGTGGCGCTCAGCGGCGGGCTGGACTTCGGCGCGGGCGGGGTCGGACACGCCCGGTTGAACCTGGCCGCCGCGCCGGAGACGATCACCGAGGCGGTACGCCGGATGGCTGCCGCCCTCGGCTGACCGTCGCCAGGTCCGCCGGCTCGTTGCCCTGACACCGACGTCAACGTTTAGCGTCACGGTGGGTCCGAGGCTGGCCGGGGAGGGCACATGTTGATCGGTGAGCTGGCGCGGCAGGCCGGGACAAGCGCCCGGACGCTGCGCTACTACGAGGCGCAGGGGCTGGTCCGGCCCCGGCGATGCGCCAACGGCTACCGCGACTACGACTATACGGAGCTGCGGGTGGTCGGCGAGATCCGGTCGTTGCTCGCCGTCGGTTTCGGTCTGGAGGACATCCGCCCGTTCGTGACCTGCCTGCGGGCCGGCAACCCGTCCGGCGACATCTGCCCCGACTCGATCTCGGTGCTGCGGCGCAAGCTGGCCGAGGTCGATGCCGGACTGGCGCGGCTGGCAGGTGTCCGGGAACAGCTGCGGTGCCAGCTCGACCGAGCGCGGGCGGATCGGCGGCGGCGGTGAGGTTCGCGGTCAGTTACAGCACCCCGCTGCACGGCACCGACCCGGACCGGCTCATCGGGTACGCCCAGCACGCCGAGGCATGCGGGTTCGAAGGCTTGTACGTGCCGGAACACGTGGTGCTGTATCCAGGTGCGACGGTCGGGGCGGTCGAGATGCCGCCCACACTGCCGTACGCGGACCCGTTGGACCTGCTGGCCTTCGTGGCGGCGGCAACCGACCGGCTGCTGCTCGGCACCGGGGTGCTGCTGCTGCCGTACCACCATCCGGTAGTGCTCGCCAAGCGGCTGGCGACGATCGACGTCCTGTCGAAGGGCCGGATGCGGCTGCTGACCGTCGGACTGGGCGGCCTGCCCGGTGAGGCGACGGCGGTGGGCGTCGACTTCCGTTCCCGTGGCCGACGTGCCGACGAGGCGATCGACGTGCTACGGCTGCTGTGGAGCGGTGACGCCGACGGTGTGTCGTTCCACGGCGAGTTCTTCGACTTCGAGCGGGTGTGCAGCTTTCCGAAGCCGCACGGCGCCACCGCGTTGCCGATTCATGTGGGTGGTTCGAGCCGGGCGGCGGCCCGGCGGGTCGGGCTACGTGGCGACGGCTACTTCCCCGGCGGGCTGTTGACCCCGGACGAGCGGGCGGCACAGTGGGAGTTGGCGAGGTCCGTCGCGGCGGAGGCCGGCCGTGACCCTGACGCGCTGGAGTACACCCGGTGGGGGTCGACTGAGCTTTCGGCGCAACGGGTCGAGGCGTACGCGGCGCAGGGGGTGACCCGGATCGTGGTCGGCAGCGGCGCCGACACCCTGGCCGAGCAGCGGGACGACCTGTCCGGCTTCGCCGACCGGTTCGGTCTACGACCAACCACGGGTGATCAGCAACTCAGTCGACAGTAGGGTTTCCGACGCTTCGATTGATTGCCGGCTATCGGCGGCGCATGCTCACTTCCACTTTGGAGACGACGGCCACCCCGGCCGGAGCGTCTCCACCATCGAAGGAGGCGCCACCATGCTGAGCCGTGCCCGAAAGCTCCGTCCCGCCCTCGCGTTGCCCGTCGCGGCGACGCTGCTGATCACCATCGCCGCCGTGCCCGCCGCCGCCAACGCCGCCGGCACGACCGGCGACACATCCGCCGCAGACGACCGGCAGTACGTCGCGCTGGGCGACTCGTACTCGTCCGGGGTGGGCGCCCCGCCGTACACCGACGGCGACTGCAAGCAGAGCGCCCACTCGTACGCCGCCCAGTTCGCCCGGAACAACCCGCGCCTGTCGTTCGGCTTCTCGGCCTGCAGCGGCGCCACCACCGACGACGTGATCGCGCACCAGCTCGGCTTCCTCGGGCCGGACACGACGCTGGTGACCATCACCGTCGGCGGCGACAACCTCGGCTTCACCTCCACGTTGGAGACATGCATCGAAGCGCTGCTCGACATCACCTGCAAGGACGCCATCGACAAGGCCCTCGCGTACATCGCGACGACGTTGCCGGGCAAGCTGAAGCAGGTGTACGGAGACGTCCTCGCCGCCGCCCCGAACGCCAAGCTGATCGTCCTCGGCTACCCGCAGCTGTTGGCCCCGACGTTCTGCTTCGAAGCACCGCTGGACGCGAACCGACGGGGGTGGATCAACCACGCGGCGGTGAAGCTCAACGAGGCCATCGGGAACACGGCGAAGACGTACGGCGCGTTCGCCCCGGTCGACGCCCTGTTCGACAAGCACCGGGTCTGCGACGACGACCCATGGCTCAACGGCATCACCGCCATCGACGACGCGTTCCACCCGAACCTCGCCGGCTACACCGACGGCTACCTCAAGGCGCTCGACGCCGTCTTCCATCCGGTCACCGCAACCCACTGACGACGACTGACCAGCACCTATACTCCGCTCGGTCGATCTGCGGGGAACGTCGATCACGGTCCGACGCCGGGCGGTGGCGCAGCGGTCACGAGGTGAAGTCTTCTTGCAGGTGCAGGTGCTGGGCCCGGTACGGGTGTGGCGCGAGCAGCAGGCACTCGACCCCGGGCCGACCGCCCGGCGGGCGGTGCTCGGTCTGCTCGCGCTCGACGGCGGACAGCCGCTGCCCCGCTCGGAGCTGGTCGACGCGCTCTGGCCGGACCAACCGCCACCGGCGACGTCGACCAACGTCATTCAGACGCACGTCAAACATCTGCGTCGGTTGTTCGAACCGGACCGCCCGTCCCGGGCCCCGAGTCTGCTCCTGCCGCAGATCGGTGACGGATACCTGCTGCGGGCCTCGGCCGTCACGGTCGACCTGCTGCGGTTCCGGCACCTGGTCGCCACCGCGCGGCCCGGTGCAGCCGGGCTGGAGCGCGACGCCGAACTACTCGGCGAGGCGCTCCAGCTGTGGCAGGGACCTCCGCTGGTGGACGTGCCCACGCTGGCCGGCCACCCGAAGGTGGTGGCCCTCGACGGTGAACTGCAGGCCGCGTTGACCCGGTACGGCGACCTGATGATCGCCTGTGGCCGGGCAAGCGCCGCACTGCCCTGGCTGGCGCAGGCCGCTGCCGCGAAGCCGCTCGACGAGGCCCGCCAGGCGCAGCTGATCCGCGCGTACCGGGCCAGTGGGCAGCGGGCCGAGGCGTTCACCGTCTTCCACGACACCCGGGACCGGCTCGCCGACGAACTCGGTGTCGATCCCGGTCCCGAGCTGGTCGCCGCGTACACCGATCTACTGCGGGCCGACCCGCCGGCCGGGGCGCGTACCGCCAGCGAGCAGGTCTGGCCGCGCCGGGGCCGGCGCCTGGACGCGATCGCGCCGGTGCCGGCGCAGTTGCCGGCCGACGTCGCCGGGTTCACCGGCCGCGCCGCCGAGCTCGGCTGGCTCGACCGGGCGATGGGGGCCGCCGGACGCGGCGACGCCGATCCGGGCGCGGTGATCTGTGTGCTGTCCGGCAGCGCAGGGGTGGGCAAGACCGCGCTGGCGGTGTGGTGGGCGCGCCGGGCCCGCGACCGGTTCCCGGACGGGCAGCTCTACATCGACCTGCGCGGGTACGACCCGGAGCAGCCGGTCGAGCCGGGTGCAGCGCTGGCCCGGTTCCTGCGGGCGCTCGGCGTGGCGGACGCCGATATGGCGTTGGACGTCGACGAACGCGCCGCCCACTACCGCAGCCTGATGGACGGCCGCCGGATGCTGGTGGTGCTCGACAACGCGGCGTCGGTCGAGCAGGTACGACCGCTGCTGCCCGGTGCCGCCTCCTGCCCGGTGCTGGTGACCAGCCGGGATCCGTTGGCCGGGCTGGTCGCCCGGGAGGGAGGGCTCGGCCTCCTGCCGATCGACGACGCGGTGGCGCTGCTGCGGCGGCTGGTCGGCGACCGGGTCGACGCCGAACTGCAGGCCGCGGTGACGCTGGCAACGCAGTGCGCCCAGCTGCCGTTGGCGTTGCGGGTCGCCGCCGAGCTGGCGACCGCCCGCGCCGAGCTGAGCCTGACCCGGCTGGTCGACGGGCTCACCGACCGGCGGCGACGGCTCGACATGTTGGACGCCGGCGGCGACCGGCGCACCGGCGTACGGGCGATCCTGTCCTGGTCGTACCAGTATCTGCCGGCCGAGGCGGCGCGCGCGTTCCGGCTGCTCGGGCTGCATCCCGGGGCGGACGTCGACGCGGCGGCGGTGGCCGCGCTGGCCGGGACGGATCCGGTGACGGCGGATCGGCTGGTCAACCGGCTGTGCCGGGCGCACCTGGTGGAGCCGGCCGGGCCGGACCGGTACGGCATGCACGACCTGCTCCGGGCGTACGCGGCGGAGCTTGCCGCCGACGTTGACCCGCCGGAGGTCCGCGACGCTGCCGTGACCCGGTTGTTCGACTACTACCTGCATACCGCCGCCACGGCGATGGACGCGGTGCGCCCGGCCGAACGTCACCTGCGGCCGACGGTGCCGCCGACCGGTCCGGACGGTGACCTGGCCGTCGCGCAGGCCGAGCCGCCGACCGGGTTCGCAAGCGGTGACCCGGGGGTCGCGCGGGTCTGGTTGGAGGTGGAGCGGGCCAACCTGATGGCGGTCACCGCGTACGGTGCGCGGCACGGCCCGGCCCGGCACGCCGTACGGCTGACCGCGCTGCTCTACCGGCATCTGGAATGCGGCGGCCACTATCCGGACGCGATCACCATGCAGGGTCACGGGATCGCTGCCGCCCGCGCGGCAGCTGACCTGGCCGGTGAGGCGAACCTGCTGACCAACCTGGCCGTCGTGCACGACCATCAGAGGCGCCGCCAGCAGGCGGTGGCGCACCTCCGGCAGGCGTTGGCGCTCTACCGCGACGTCGACGAGCCGGCCGGTGAGGCACGGACCCTGGGCAACCTCGGTGTGGTGCTGGGTGAGCTGGGCGACCGGCGTGCGGCGATCTGTTACATCGGCCGGGCGCTGGCACTGCTACGTACGCTCGGCGAGCATCACGGGGTGGTCTGGGCGCTCGGCAGCCTGGGTCAGCTGTTCACGGTCGAGGGCCGGCTCGGCGACGCCGCCGGGCAGCTGCGGGAAGGGCTGGTGTTGTGCCGCCGCACCGGCGACCGGGTCGGCGAGGCGATGCTGCTGAACTACGCCGGTCAGCTGCACAACCGCCGTGGTGCCGACCGTGCTGCGGCCCGCTGCCATGCCCTGGCCCGGTCGATCGCCGCCGGTACCGGGTCGCGTGGCGTCGAGGCGCTGGCGTTCGACGGGCTCGGCGCTGCGGCGCACGCGGCCGGGCAGCGGGCGCAGGCGCACGGCTACTGGCGTCGCGCGCTGGCGATCTTCACCGAGCTGGGTGCGCCGGAGGCGGCGACGATCAGCGCCCGGTTGTCGGCGGAGCCGCCGCGATCGTCCGCCGCGATCCGTGATCATGCGCCGCGCTTCGGTCGTGTGCCGTGATCCAGTCGTGGTCCAACCGTGGTCCAGCCGATCTCGCCAGACTGGCCGCGCTCCGCTGACCTGCGGGGTCACCGCTGGCCACCCTGGCCGCCAGTCGAAGGAGATCCTGTTGAAACAGATGCGCTACCGCCGTTGGTTGGCCGCGGCCGCCGCGGTCGTGGTCACCGTGCCGCTGGGTGCCCGACCGGCGCAGGCGTTCGACATCTCGTCGGTCATCGCCGCCGCCAAGAGCGCCTACGAGCTGTACAAGGAGTACAAGCAGGGGGCGTCGCTTGACCAGTCCACCACCAAGATCATCAACACCATCAACGGCGCCAAGGTGGAGATCCTCGCCCAGATCGACCGGATCGCCACCGCACAGGCCAAGGCCTGCGCGCGCAGCGCCATCATCGACTTCGACGACATCAAGACCTTCACCCAGGACAACCTTCAGGTGTACGCCCGGGACACCACCGCCTGCATCACCCTGATCGACAGTCTGCTCGAAGTCGTCACCGACGAAGCCTCCGCCGACCAGCTCGGCTTCACCCTCAACACGGTCGGCCCGCTGGCCCTGACCGCCCGGGCGCACGCCAGGTTGAGCACCAGAGGCCTGCTCGACCTGACGATCGGCGGCAACAACACGGTGCTGTCCGCTCTCGCCCCGAACTGCACCACCAACCTGCTCGGGCTCACCGGCATCCCGCAGTCCGGCAAGATCTACCGGTGGGAGACCCGGTGCGTGGCCTACAACAACGTCGTCGCGGTCACGACCAAGAAGATGTACTACCCGCCGACCAGCAACCCGTGGGACATCCCCGGGACCACCGCCACCGCGATGCGCAACACCAGTCATGCCGAGGCGCGGGCCGTGCTGCCGATCCTGATGTCGACGCCGAGCTGACCGGCTGAGCGTCGACCGCAGTCGATCACATCGATCCGGGCGTTCCGGGCCGGCGTCACCGCCGGTGCGGAACGCCCGACCACGCGGGCGGCGACCAAGGCTGTGTGTTACCCGTTTTCGCAGCTCAGCACGGGTGCGGATCTGGTAGCGACCGGCAGGCAGCGCAGCAGGCGGTCGGTCCGGGCACCGAGATCGTGATCCGCAACCTGCAGGTGGTGCTGCCGAGCGCGTACATCGCCGCCGACGACCTGCTCTACAGCCCGCTGCTCGGCGCGGTGCGCGCCGGTGCCGACGACGGACTCGACGCAATCGCCGTCGCCTGTGCCTCCGACCCAGCGGCACGCGAGGCCAAAGCGCTGGTTGACGTTCCGGTGACCGGGCCTCCCACCACAAGACCAACAACAGTCACCGGCATCGACATCCCCACACCCTACCGCAGGGCGAAAAGTCCACATTCTACCGAGCGTAGACTCCCCCTATGCCTCGGCGCCACGGAAACCGTGATCGCGAGCTGGGCACTTCCCAGGATGGTGAAAGTTTATGATCAGGGTACTGGAAGAGAATGTACCCATCGGCAATAATTGGCGCATGACCTCCCAAGAGATGCGAGTCGCACTTTACCTCCTCTTAGCGTTGATCTTCAACGGGATTACCATCATGGCTTTCGCACTAGAAGCCGGCTGGGGGGGCAGCGACACTACCTTTGACGGGAGCCATCTTCGCAGCACTTTTTGGATACACCATGCAACGGAAAGTAGGTGAGAGACAACGAGACGCCTAGCAGAAATGTACACCGTAAAAATTCGGGCTCAGATCTCGCAGAGCGTCTCGGTATCGAGGATCCCGAAGTCCATCAAGATAGTACATATCGATCGCATACTCGAACATGGGCCCATGTTCGATAAGCGCCTCCAAGAATCCGGCCAGTCGATCACGCTCAGTAGTCAGATCGAGATCGAGCAACACTCGCTGCGTCCAGGGCAGTGCCACTTGGATCATCAGATCGAAGTCACTGACTCTATCGAGTGGCTCCAGCACAGGAAGTGACGAGTGGAGGTGCCGGCAAGCCAACTCCACTAGACTGGGACGACAGAATGGCATCGCAAGCCAGAGAAGGTCACCGAGGGCCCCAAAGCTCCACGGCATCGGGATTTGCGGGTCAGTACCCAAAGATGGAACAGCGATCCACTCCACACAATCACGCTCAGGCGCGCCGTCGGCCACTCAAGCCACCCCTCGACGTCGGCTGCCACACGAGGACAGTCGACCAACAAACGGTAGACTTGAGTGACCATTGGATCCAACAGTCACCCGTCTGCCACCAGTGGCTACGACCACCGCTGGTCCTGGCCCGACCACGACAGTCAGACACCCGGTATGAAGGCCACCGTACGGTCGTCGACGAGCACCGGCGCGCCGGACGAGTACTCCAGGCCGCCAGTGCCGGTGGCGTTCTCGACGCCGATGGTGGCACCGGCACCGCGCTCACCCGGGCTGGCCGGGTCGATCCCGGTGTAGTTGACCTGGATGACGCCCAGCTCACCGAGCACGACCTGGAACGTCATCCGCTCGTCGGGGTCGGCGGCGCGGCGTACGTCCCGCCATTCGACGACGAACTCGCGGAACGGCGCGAAGCCCCGCGTCGCCGTCACCACGCTGGCCTGCCCGTCAACGATCAGATCGTCCCAGAACGCGGCGACCATCGCATCAGGTCCGCCGACGGTGGGGATGCCGGCCGGCGTCGGGTGCGAGCCGCCTGGGTCGGTGAAGGTCAGGATGCCGTTGGTGTCCACCCAGGCCGAGTTGTAGGTCTGGCCGTAGAAGGTGACCGGGAACGGCAGGGCGGTCTCGGTGACCTCGTCGTTCCCAGCGAGCGCGAGCGCCGTACCGGACACCGGCGTGAACGGCTGGGTCAGTTCCTGGCAGAGGCTCCCGTCCGGGCTGGCCACCGGGGACAGGAACAGCACGACGTCGGCGATATCGGGGACGGTGATCTCCGTGCTGGCGGCGGTTCCACAGTCTCCACCGCCGGAGCTCGCGGTCACGGAATACTGCCCCGGGTCGACGTCCGCGAAGCTGAAACCGCCGTCGGCGCCGGTGGAGGTCTGCCGACCGCCCGGCTCCAGGGTGACCGTTACGCCGGCACCGACCGGCATGAAGTCCGTTCCGTACACGGTGCCGGTGACCGTCACGGGTGCGGGCAGCACCTGCAGGGTCACGCTCGTGAGCGGGCTGGTGAGGCCTTCGGCGGTCCGGCTGCCGACGAATACCGGCACGTCACCGAGTGCCGTCGGGGTGACGGACACGGTGACCGAGCCTCCGGGCACGTCCGGCACGGCGTTCTGGTTCAGAATGGCCGAGCCGACGCTGTAGCGGAACTGGGTCACGTTGGTGTCGCCGCCAGCGTCGAAGGTCACCGGGACGGAGGTGCCCAGATCGACACTGGCTCCGTCGGGCAGACTGACCTGGGGCGCGAACGGGCGGGCCTGCTCGCCGATCTCCGATGTGGAGAGCGCTCGCTGGTAGACGCGGACGTCGTCGAGCTGGCCGAAGAACTGGTCGGTGGCCGCGCCGGCCCGGAGCGCCTGCCCGATGGTGACCGGCCCGGTGGCGGCGACGCTGCCGGCGAGAGTGGCGGTCGCGTTCTGCCGAACGCCGTTGACGTGCAGCTGCATCGCGCCGGAGGGCTTGTGGTAGGTCGCCGCGAGGTGCGTCCACCGGCCGGGGACAGCGGCGGTGTCGGAGTCCACGCTGATCAGCGTGGCGGCGGCGGAGTCGCCGTCGGCCATCGTGAAGCGCCACCGATCGGCGGTCGCGTCATAGCCGATGGCGGCGACCGAGGTGGTGCTGCCGTCGACCGTAACGACGGTCTGTGCGGTGCCGGCCGCATCGAGTTTGGCCCACGCCGACAAGGTGAAGGTCAGGTCGGTACGCAGGGTGAGCGCGGCTGCGGTCGTCGGGTGCGGCCAGCTGACCGGTCCGGTGGTGGCCGCGTGGTCGCCGGCTGCGGTCAGTGAAAGGGCGGGACTGTTCCGGCCCGGCGCGGTGGTGGCTCCGACGACGGTGAGGTCGTTGCCGTTGCCGGTGCCGTCGTCGCCGACGGCACCGCCGTCGTCGAAGTCCCAGTGCGCGGCCGGCGCGTTGCCGCTGGCGACCCGGAACTCATACTCCACCACGGTGGAAACCAGCCCTGCCTGGTCCTTCGACCAGACCCGCAAGGTGTTGAAGCCGTCTCTGCTCGGCTGGAGCTCGAGCGTGGCAGAGCCGTCGGCGTCGGCCGGCACCACCGGCGCGGAGCCGGGGCCGATGCCGCTGTCGAGGGTGTAGGCGTAGCCGACGATGCCGGTGGCGTCGGCCGGCGGGCTGATCGTGAAGATTCCCGGGATACCGACCCCGCCGACCGGCGGCTGGTTGGGTGTCATCGGCGGATAGTCGGCCGAGGTGACCGCCGACGGTGGCTGTGGTGCGACGACGTCCACGGTGAACCGGCACGGCTTCGACCAGCCCCCGGTCGACGTGCCGTCGGTGGTGCGGGCGCGGAGCAGGTAGGACGCACCGTGCTCCAACGCCACTGCCGTCGGCACCGTAGCGGAGGCGAAGGACGGGTTGCCGGTGCTCTGCTGCGCCTGCTGCATGGTGTGCGGGGGCTGTCCGACTCGCCGCCAGGAGAACGTGGTGGTGAGCGACTGCTGACCGGCGTCCGCGTCGCTGGCGCGGGCGGCGAATGTCGGTGTCGTCGTGAGCGTCCAGACTCTGCCGGCGCCCGGCTCGCAGGCGCGGCCGTGCACGGTGAGCTGTGTCGGGCGGTCTGGTGCCTGGTTGGCGGCGGCCGCCGCTGGTGCGGCCGGCACCAGCGTGACCACCAGCAGGGTCGCCACGCCAGCAGCGAGGCGAGGCGGCCAACCCGACAGTCCCTTGAGTACCCGGTCTGCGTCGAACGTCAACTGGCGCCTGCCGTACGGCACGTCCACCCCCGCGATGTGTAAATGTGAATGCTGAAGCAGCCTAGCCACCGGACACCAGCTTCCGTCAATCCCGTTCTCCGCAGAATTTCACGTCAAGGAAGATGACCGACACGCTGTGTAGTCAGTCTCGAGGTCGGCGGGTGCGCGCTCGTCAGGGTGCGCATTAGCCGTCTACGACGTCCGGTCGGGGTTCCGGTCGGGGCGGCTAGTTCGATACCATCGAACAAGAATCGGCGCGGCCCGGCGGGCGGTCCGCGCGGGGGTCACGGGAGGTCCGGTGCGCAGGTCTGATCGCGTCGTCGCCGACGGCGACGCACGCCAGGATCTGGTCGGCGCCCGGATGCGCCAGTTCCGCAAGGAGCAGGGGCTGACCCTGCGCGGTCTGGCCAGCCGCGCCAACCTGTCGATCGGGTTCCTGTCCCAGGTCGAGCGGGGTGTCTCGTCGATCGGGCTGACCGCGCTCAACAGCGTCGCCGCCGCGCTGGACCGGCCGGTCGCCGAGTTCTTCAGCGCGGAGCCGACCGAAACCGCCGAGGACCCGCAGGGCAGCCTGCCGGTGCACTTCACCCTCACCCGGGCCGACAACGGTGCCACCGAGTACGTCTCCGGTCAGCAGACCTACCGGATGCTCTCCGACCGTGGCCCCAACCTGGTGCTGGAGCCGATGCTGGTGCACATCGCACCGGGCGGGCGCCGCGAGGAGGCGTACGGGCACTTCGGCGAGGAGTTCGCCTACGTGGTCAGCGGCGAGCTGCTGTACGAGGTCGACGGGGTGGAGCACCGGCTCTACCCGGGCGACAGCCTGCACCTGCGGTCCAGCACCCCGCACCGCCTGTACAACGACACCGACCAGGTGACCACCGTGGTGTCGGTGGTCACCCCACGGCTGTTCTGACCGCCGCACTGCCCACTAGTGGGCAACATGTTCACTGACACGTAATAATTTCGGGCCTGCTGACCGGATCCGGCCCGTCACCGGCCCAGGAAGCGGTCCAGGAGCCGGTCCACCTGCGTCATCGTCGCCTGCCAGATCGGCGCGGCCGGGTCGATCACCGAGAAGTGGTCGCCCGGCTGCTCCAGCCAGCCCGGGTCCTCCCCGGCGGCCCGCGCCGCCGCCACGTACCGGCGGTTGAAGTCGATCAGGTCGAGGTCGTCGCCGGCACCCTGGACGATCAGCTGCGGCACCCCGATCGGCAGCCGAGCCATCGGATCCGAGGCTGCGTACACCTGCGGCACGGTGTCGCGGTCACCGCCGAGCGCGGCGGCGACCGCGCCGGTGCCGACCTGCCGCCGGTCCCCTTCGGCCAGGTCCAGCACCCCGGCCAGGGAGACCGCCAACGCCACCGGCACCGGGCCGCCGTCGGCGGCCAGCCGCACCGCCAACTGCCCGCCGGCCGAGTGGCCGAACACCGCGACCCGGTCCAGGTCCAGCAGACCGTCCGGCACCGCGCCACCGGTCAGCTCCGGCAGGTTGGCCAGCACCGCCAGCCCGGTCGCCACGTCGGCGGTGGTCGCCGGCCAGCCGTGCCGGTCCGGCCGGCGGTACTCCAGGTTCCACGCCGCGTAACCCCGGTCGGCCAGGTCGACGGCGAGCGCGTCCATCAGGTCCGCCGCCCAGATCGACCGCCAGAAGCCGCCGTGCAGCAGCACCGCCACCGGCAACGGCCCGGCGGACAGATCAGACGGATCGGCCGGTAGCCGCAGCTCGCCCCACTGCTCCGGGTCCTGCCCGTACGCGACCCGCCGCGCCGGGCGGCGCAGCCGGTGCACGGCGTGCCGGATCGCCCAGGCCAGCCCCCACACGCCCCGGCCGGACAGGTGGACCGAGCCAGGACCGGTCGGCTGCGGGTCGGTCACCTGCGGGTCGTAGTGGACGGTGCGTCCCGCCCAGCGGCCGTCGGCGGTCAGCAGCGCCCGTACCGCCGGATCCGGGCCGGGCAGCAGCACCACCGCGCGCCCGCCGACGCTGCCGACCCCGTCGAGCAGGCCGCGGACCTCGTCGGCGTCGGCGGCGACCACGAAGTCACCGACCACGCCGAGGCCGGCCGCCTCGGCGACGACCAGGCCCCGCAGCAGTTCCGGGTCGACGGTCAGCACTGGGCCGGCGACGACGAGTACACCGTCGACTGTCATCGGGAAGCCTCCCTACGTAGCAGCGGCAGCACCGCGTTGCCGAGCAGCTCGACGCCACGGTCGTCGGTGAGCCCGTGCGGGGTGCCGAACTCGACCCGACGCACCCCGGCGTCGATCAGCGCCTGCGCCTGGGCGGCGACCTGCCCGGGGGTGCCGGAGAAGGCGAACCGGTCCAGCAGGTCGTCGGGCACCAGCCGGCCGGCGTCGACGTCGCGGCCGGCTGCCACCAGCGACTTGACCTGCGCCAGCAGGTCGTCCGGCACGGTGACGGTCGGGTCCAGGTCGGCGACCACCGCCAGGTACATCGCCACCTCGGTGCGGGCCTTCGCCCGCGCCGCCGCGCCGTCGGTGTCCACCACGGTCACCGCGCCGAACACGATGCCGACGTCGTCGACGGACCGGCCGGCGGCGTCGGCGCCGGGACGCAGCCGGTCGCGGATCACCGGGACCATGTCCGGGTTGGCGCTGCCGCCGACTTTGATCTCGTCGGCGATCCGGCCGGCGAGCGCGGCACCGCGTGGCCCCCAGGCGCCGAGCAGCAGCGGCGGGTCCGGACGCTGTACGGCGTACCGCAGGGCGGTGTCCGGGGCCAGCCGGAACACCCTGCCGTCGAAACCGGCGGTGTCGCCGCGCAGCAACCGGCGGATCACCTCGGCGGCCTCGGCGAGCACGGTCAACGGACGCGGCTGCTCGATGCCGACCGCGCCGAGCCAGGTGCCACGGGCCAGCCCCAGGTAGGCCCGCCCGTGCGAGGCCAGGTCGAGGGCGGCGAGCTGGCCGGCGATCTCGTACGGCGCCATCGAGTACGGGTTGAGGCAGGCGGTGCCGAGCCGGACCCGCTCGGTGGCGGCGGCCATCTCCAGCAGCGGGAAGATCGGCGGCTGGTACATCAGGTCACCGAAGACGCTCAGCACGTCGAAGCCGTACGCCTCGGCGGCGCTGGCCAGCCGGGCGTAGTCGCCGGCGCGTTTGTCGCTCTGCAGTCCGAGTCCAATTTCCACAGCCACGCGAACCTCCGATGATTCAGGTCAGGTCGGCCGAGTTCATTCGCCGCTTGCAGGTCCGTTCGACCCGCATGACCAGGCCCTCCTCCGGGTCCGGGCAGGCGAACAGGGTGTCGCGTTCCAGCCAGTCCCCCGGCGGCATGTCGCGCTGCTTGGCGGCCAGGAACGGCAGCACCGACGCGAGCGCGTACACGCAGAAGTGTTTCCCTTCCGGGATCTTCAGGTGGGCGCTGTCGGTCAGGTCGAAGTGGTCGCCGACGGCCATCCCGCAGACCGACCGGCCGGTGATCCGGTCCACGCTGACCCGCAGGTCGTAGACCTCCATGTCACCGCCGGCGGTGATGTCGCCGCCGTCGGTGCCGGCAGTCTGATCACTCATGGTTGCTCCCTCGGGTCGATCCGGACGATGATCTTTCCGGTGGTGCGCCGGTCGGCCAGGTCGGCGAGCGCGGCCGGGGTGCCGGCCAGGTCGACGACCCGGTTCACCGGGGGCCGGACCGTGCCGGCCGCGATCAGTTCGAAGATCCGCTGGTACGCCTGGGCGACCGCGTCCGGCCGGGTCCACGGGTACGTCGAGCCCCAGGAGAGCCCGACCAGGGTGTGGTTGCCGGCGATCAGCCGCATCGGGTCCACCGGTGGCGGGTTGCCGCCGGCCGCGCCGACCGCGACGAGCCGGCCCTCGAACGCCAGGCAGTCCAGTGACCGGGTGAACACGTCCCCGCCGACCGGGTCGACGATCACGTCCGCGCCGGCGCCGCCGGTGGCGTCGCGGACCGCCTCGACGAAGTCGCCGGCCAGGTAGTCGACGGCGACGTCGGCGCCGTTGTCGCGGCACAGCGCGGTCTTCGCCGGCCCGCCGGCGGTGCAGATCACCCGGGCACCCCGGGCGGCGGCCAGCTGCGTGGCGGCGATGCCGACGCCGCCGGCCCCAGCGTGCACCAGCACCGTCTCACCGGGCCGGACCGCGGCGCGGTCCAGCGCGAACCAGGCGGTCTGGTAGGTGACCGGGACGGCGGCGGCGACGACCGGGTCGATGCCCGCCGGACGCGGTACGGCGAGCGCCGCGTCGATGGTGACGGTCTCGCCGAGCGCGCCGTGCGGCAGCGCCGGGCAGGCCACCACGTCGGTGTCGGCGAGCGCTTCGGCGCCGGTGCCGGCGGCCACGACCCGGCCGGCCAGTTCGACGCCGGGGGTGAACGGCGGCGCCGGGCGGACCGGGTACTCGCCCCGGCAGAGCATCACGTCGAGGAAGTTCAGCCCGACCGTGGCGACGGCGATCCGTACCTGACCGGGGCCGGGCGGTGGGTCGTCGGGCAGGTCTGCGACGGTGAGCACCTGGTCGGGTTCGCCGTACCCGGTGGCGATCAGCCGTCTCATGCCGGGCCGCCGGCCGGTTCGAGGGCCGCTTCGCGGGCCGGTCCCGCCGGGTGGCGGACCAGTTCGGAGTGGTGGTGCACGATCCGCCAGCCGTCGCCGGTGTGGCGCAGCACGTCGGTGACCCGGCTGTGTTCGGCCGGGCCGCCGCCGGCCGGCACCGCGACCAGCACGTAGCGGGCCACCGCGGCGTCGCCCCACACGTCGATCCGCAGCTCCTCGGGGGCCAGCCGGTCCAGCACCGGCCGGGCTCCGGCGGCGTCGCGCTGGGACCGGTAGGCGTCCAGCTGGTCGCGGGTGCGCAGCGGGCCGGGCAGGTGGGTCTCCCAGGTGGTCACGTCGGCGTGCAGGTGCCGGTCGAAGCGGACCCGGTCGCCGGCGAGGAACGCGTCGTACATGTCGCCGATCGCCGCCGCGATCTCGGCGGTCTCCTGCTCGGACATTCTGCTCCTCACGTCGTTCACCAGGCGGTCCAGCCGGCGCGGTCGTCGCGGACCACCCGGCCGCCGGACATCACCCAGCGCACCCCCCGGAACGCCGACGTGTCGGCAACCGGGTCGGCGTCCATCGCCACCAGGTCGGCGTACTTGCCGGTCTCGACGGTGCCGAGGTCGGCCTCGGCGCCGAGCCAGCGGACCGGGCCGAGGGTGCCCGCGTACAGGGCGCGAGCCGGGCCGATGCCGCTCTCCGACAGGTACTCCAGCTCCCGCACCGAGGCGTTGGTGCCCTCGAATTGCCAGAACGGCGGCATGTCGCTGCCGAGCAGCACCTCCACCCCGGCGGCCAGGGCCATCGCGTAGCTCTCCAGGTGCCGGGGTCCGGCACCGAGCGAACGGCACTGCATCCACTGCGGTACGCCGAGTTCGTCGAAGAACTCCTTGCACCGGGTGACCAGCAGGGTCGGCACCAGCGCGGTTCCCCGCTGCGCCATCCGCGCCGCCACCTCCTCGGTGAGCTGGTAGCCGTGTTCGACGCAGTCCAGCCCCAGCTCGACGGCCTCGCCGATGACCGGTGCCGGGCCGGCGTGCGCGGTGACCTTGCGCCCCCAGGCGTGCGCGGTGTCTATGACGGCGGCCATCTCGTCGGGGAACAGCTGCCGGGTGTGGATCGACTCGTGTTCGCCGGCGATCCCGCCGGAGATCATCACCTTGATCAGGTCGGCACCGGCCCTGATCTGGCTGCGTACGCCGCGCCGGAACCCGTCGGCCCCGTCGCATTCCAGGGTGTCGGTGCTCTCGTGGCCGTGTCCGCCGGTGCAGACCAGCGCCCGGCCGGCGGTGAAGATCCGTGGCCCGGTGACCCGGCCGGAGGTGATCGCCCGGCGCAGCGCGAAGTCGGCGTGGTCCTTTTCTGCCACGCAGCGCACCGTGGTCACCCCGCAGAGCAGGGTGCGCCGGGCCCCGTCGGCCATGTAGAGGGCCAGTTCGTGCGGGGTCAGGTCCTTGACGCTCTGCCCGCCGGCACCGGGCAGGGACAGCGACAGGTGGGTGTGCATGTTGGTCAGCCCGGGTGTCAGATACGCGCCGCCGAGGTCGATCTCGGTGACGTCGGCCTCGGCGCGGGCGGTGGCGGTCACCTCGGCGGCCCGTCCGACGGCGGCGATCCGGTCGCCGCGCACCCAGACGGCGGCGTCGGTGACCGGACCGACGCCGTCGAGGACGCGGGCGTCCACGACGGTGCAGTTGGTCAGGACGGTGTCGACCGGTCCGGGGTGGGTGGCGGCGCTCATGTCGGCGTCCGGTCAGCGGGGTTGGTCATCGCGGGCCTTTCTGCGGGGTGCGGGTGCGGGGACGCCGTAGACGTCGCGGGCGGCCGCCGGTGACACGTAGCCTTCGGCGACGTCGGCGCGAACCGCCTCGGGGTCGCGGTCGCGCGGGTCGCCGTGCCCGCCGCCACCGGCGGTGAGCAGGGTGACCCGGTCACCGGGGGCGACCGGCGTGCGTTTCGTGCTGACCCGTCGTTCCCGGTCGCTGCCGGGGTGGACGACCACCTGGATCGGGTCCGGCTGCCCGCCACCGTCCAACGCCCACGGCGCCGACCGGGTCTTCTTCACCACCGACAGGAATTCGCCGGCGGTGGCGAACCGGATGTCGCGGCGCAGCCCGGGTCCGCCCCGGTGCCGGCCGGCGCCGCCGGAGTCGGTGCGGATCTCCAGCCGTTCGAAGAACATCCCGGTGCGGGCCTCGAGCACCTCGACCGGGGTGTTGCGGGCCTGGGTCTGGCACAGGTGGTTGGCCGGGCCGATGCCGTCGTGGTCGGGCGAGGCGCCCCAGCCGACCGGGTCGTTGTTGCTGACCGCGTAGAGCTGCCCGGTGTCGGGGTGGGTGCCGACCATCATGAACCCGGGTACGTCGCCACCGGACGAGGCGGCCAGCCGGTCCGGCATGCCCTGGGCCAGCGCCCGGTAGATCAGCTCCATCGCCACGGTGCCGGTCCACTGGGTGAAGGTGGCGGCCGGGTAGACGGCGTGGAACAGGCTGCCCGGTTCGGCGACCACCCGCAGCGCGGTGAAGTGCCCGGCGTTGGTCTGCTCGGTCGGCGTGGTGAGCGCCTTGAACGCGACCCGGGCGGTGGCGATGGTCGACCCGTACGGCAGGTTCACCGGTCCGGCGACGGCGGGTGACGATCCGGTGAAGTCCACCGTGCAGGTGCCGTCGGCGATGGTGACGGTGACCTGCATCTTGATCGGCTCGTCGGTGATGCCGTCGTCGTCGAGCCAGTCGACGGCGGTCCAGGAGCCCTGCGGCAGCGCGGCGAGCGCGTCGGCGGTGGACGCCTGGGCGGCGGCGATCGCGGTGTCGACGACCGTGGTCACGGTGGCCGGGCCGAACCGTTCGACCAGCTCGATCAGCCGGCGTTCACCGGTGCGCAGCGCCGCGACCTGGGCGTGCAGGTCGCCGATGACCAGTTCGGGCATCCGTGAGTTGAACCGGATCAGCTCGATGATTTCGGGCACCGGCTCGCCCCGGCGGAACACCTTGGTGCCGGGGAAGATGACGCCTTCCTGGTGCATGTCGGTGGAGTCGAGCACGTAGCCGGGGTCCTTGGCCCCGAGGTCCATCCAGTGCGCCCGCACGCACAGGAACCCGATCAGCGTGCCGTCCCCGGCCGGCCCGTCCCCGGCGGCACCGGCCGGCTCCGGCAGGAAGACCGGGGCGAACAGGGTGGCGTCGTAGGCGTGCGCCGCGTTCCAGTACGGGTAGTTGAGCAGCACGATGTCGCCGGGGTGCAGGTTCTCCCGGCCGACGTAGGCGACGCCCTTGCGGATCGAGTAGTCGTTGGCGCCGAGGAACCGGCTCAGCCCGGTCGACTCGGCGACCAGCCGCAGCCCGGCGTCGTAGATGGAGATGCCGAAGTCGTACACCTCGTAGATGACCGGGTTGAACGCGGTGCGTACCAGCGCGGAGCGCATCTCCTCGGCGGCGGCCACCAGGTAGCTCCGCACCACCTCGGTCGCCGCACCGTCCACCCTGGAAGTATCAGTCATCGACCTCGACCCCGTACACCTCGCGGGCGGCGGCCGGCGACACGTAGCCTTCGGCGACGTCTTCGCGTACCGCCGCCGGGTCGCGCCGACGCGGGTCGCCGTGCCCGCCGCCACCGGCGGTGAGCAGGGTGACCCGGTCACCGGGCACCACCGGCGTCCGTTTCGTGCTGACCCGCCGTTCCCGCTCGGTGCCCGGGTGCACGATCACCTGGTTCGGGTCGGGCCGCGCGCCACCGTCGAGCGCCCACGGCGCCGACTTCGTCTTCTTGATCACCGACAGGAACTCACCCGGGGTGACGAACCGGATGTCGCGCCGCAGCCCCACGCCGCCCCGGTGCCGGCCGGCGCCGCCGGAGTCGGTGCGCATCTCGAACCGTTCGAAGAACATCCCGGTCCGGGCCTCGAGGACCTCGATCGGGGTCATCCGGCCGGTGCTGCCGGAGACGTGGGTGGCGGCGTTCATCCCGTCGTGCTCCCGGGTGCCGCCCCAGCCGACCGGGTCGTTGTTGCTGACCGCGAAGAGCTGACCGGTGTCCGGGTGGATGCCGACCATCATGAACCCGGGCACGTCCCCGCCGGACGAGGCCGGCAACCGGTCCGGCATGCCCTGGGCGAGTGCCTTGAGGATCAGCTCGACGGCGACGATGCCGGTCCACAGGGTGAACGTCGGCTGCGGGTAGACGGCGTGGAACAGGCTGCCCGGCTCGGCCCTGACCCGCAGCGGCGCGATGGTGCCGGCGTTCGACGGCTGGTCCGGTGAGGTCAACGACTTCAGGATGACCTTGCAGATCGCCTCGGTGGCCCCGTACGGCATGTTGATCGGGCCGGGCACCGCCGGTGACGAGCCGGCGAAGTCGACGGTGAAGGTGCCGTCGGCGATGGTGACGGTGACCTGCATCTTCACCGGGTCCTCGGTGATGCCGTCGTCGTCGACCCAGTCGGTGGCGGTCCACGAGCCCTGCGGCAGCGCGGCCAGGGCGGCCCGGCTGCGGGCCTCGCCGTCGGCGATGATCGCATCGACGGCGGCGGCCACCGTGGGCCGGCCGAACTTCGCCAGGATCTCCAGCAACCGCCGCTCGCCGGTGCGCAGCGCGGCGATCTGGGCGTGCAGGTCGCCGAGCACCTCGGCCGGCATCCGCGAGTTGAAGCGGATCAGCTCGTGGATCTCGTGCACCGGCTCGCCCCGGGACACCACCTTCGTGCCGGGGAAGATCAGCCCTTCCTGGTGCATGTCGGTGGAGTCGAGCACGTAG